>NZ_JAJEJP010000003.1:322192-644384 GCF_021390495.1 Paraburkholderia sp. ZP32-5
TTGCCGTAGTCGAGCCAACTGAACGTACGCGGATCGGGCGGCACCTGCTGCGTCGAGATCGCATGACGCATGCCGTGGCCGAACGAGAAGTGTTCGATATTGATGCCGAAGTAGAGCGCGAGCCGCTTGCCGCCCGGCCAGTTGTAGTCCTTGCGATTCCTGATTGCGCTGTATTCGTAGCGGTTGTGATGGGGCAGTTTCAGCATGAGTTCTCCTTGCATGTTGGGGCGACGGACCGCGCGTTCAGTGCGTGGCGAACAGCTCGCGCAAGCCGTCGGTGTCATAGCCGAGTGCGATGCCGAGCATCAGCAGAATCCGGCACTTTTGCGGCGTGAAATCGCTGCCGGCGACGATGCCGTGTTCGGCGAGCCAGCGTCGCGCGGGGATCGTTCCGCTGTGCGCGCGGCTCGTCTGTACGACGGCGACACCGCGTTCGCTCGCGCGTAGCAGCGCCTTGCGTTCAAGCGGCGAGGGCAGGCCCGGCGCGAGGCCGGCGCATACGATGCCGCGCGCGCCCTCGTCGCAGGCGGCGTCGATCAGCGCGCCGTCGTTGCCCGCGACCGAATACACGACGTCCACGCGCGGCAGCGGCGCATCGGCTTGCCATGCGGCCGGTGCGCTATCCGGCGCGTGACGGCGCAGCGAGCGGCGCGCGAAATACGCGCCGTCGCCTTCGATATAGCCGAGCGGACCGTACAGCGGCGACGCGAAGGTCTGCAGCCGGTAGTTCGAGGTCTTCACGACATCGCGCGCGCTGTGGATTTCGTCGTTCAGCACCACCAGCACGCCATGGCCTCGCGCGTCGGGCGAGCCGGCCACGCGCAGCGCGGCGAGCAGGTTCATCGCGGCATCGCTCGATACGACGTTCAGCGGCCGCTGCGAACCGACCAGCACGACCGGCGTGCCGGTGCGCAGCGTCATGTGCAGAAAGAACGCGGTTTCCTCGATCGTCGCGGTGCCGTGCAGCACGACGACGCCGTCTACCGTGGGCGCGACCGCCTCGATGGCGGCGCGCAAATCCTGCCACTCGGTGGGACCGAACGCGGACGAGCCGGTCGCGCGAAACGGCACCGCCTTGATCCGCGCGAAGCGTTCGACGAGCGGCACGCGTTCGAGCACGGCGGCGACGTCGAGCCGTTCACCGGTTTCCGGATAGTCGATCGTGTCGAGCGGATCGGCGGCGAGCGTCGAGATCGTGCCGCCGCAGCCGATCAACGCGATCTCGGGTAAGGCTTGCATGCGAGTCATGTTTCGGAAGATCCAGGTTTCAGATGCGGCTGAGCGACGCCGGGGTCGCGCGCCGGTTCATACGGGCGAACACCAGCGACAGCGCGGCGGCGCCGGTCATCAGCACCGCGAGAATCGCCAACATCAGCGTGAAGCCGCCGGACACGTCGCGGGTCCAGCCGATAAAGCCCGGTCCGACGACGCCGCTCACGTTGCCGAGCGAGTTGATGAAGGCCATCGACGCGGCAGCCGTGATGCCGGTCAGAAACGACGGCGGCAGCGTCCAGAACACCGGGAAGCTCGCGAACACGCCGATACAGCCCATGCTCAGACCGATCACCGCGACGACCGGCGTCTTCAGCGTGAACGCGGCGAGCAGAAAACCGGCGGCGGCGAAGATCGCCGCGAGCGCGACGTATTCGATGCGTTTGCCTTTCGCGTCCGAGCGGCGTGACCACCACACCATGCCGATCACCGACAGCAGATACGGAATCGCGGTGACCACGCCGATCTGCACGGTCGGCAGGCCGAAGTCCTTGACGATCAGCGGCAGGAAAAAGCCGACGCCGGTCGAGCCGCACACGAGACAGAAGAACAGCAGTGCGAGCACCAGCACGCGCGGATTGGTGAAGCCCTCGCGCAGCGTGAATTTGCGCACGGCTTCGGTCTGGCGGCGCTCGGCGTCGAGCACGCGTTCCAGTTGCAGGCGTTCGCTGGTGCCGAGCCACTTCGCCTCCGAAGGCCGCGACGGCAACAGCCACAGGCACGAGATGCCGAGCAGCACCGACGGCAGGCCCTGGGTGAGGAACAGCCATTTCCAGCCCGCCAGCCCGCCGAGCCCATGCATATGCGCGAGGATCAGCGACGAAACCGGCGCGCCGAGCACGCCGGACAGCGGCATCGCGATCTGGAACATGCCGATCATGCGGGCACGGTCGCCGCGCGGAAACCATTCGGTCAGGTACACGAGGATGCCGGGCAGGAAGCCGGCCTCGGCCGCGCCGAGCAGAAAACGCAATGCCGACAGGCTGGTGCCACCGGTCACGAAAATCGTCGCCGCGGAAATCAGCCCCCACGTGACCATGATTCGCGAAATCCAGAAGCGCGCGCCGACCTTGCCGAGCACGAGATTGCTCGGCACCTCGAACAGGATGTATCCCCAGAAGAACATCGACGCCGCGAAGCCATAGGCGGCCACCGACAGCCCGAGGTCATGGTTCATCGTCAGCGCGGCGAAGCCGACGTTGAAGCGGTCCAGATAGGCGAAGAAATAAAGGATGCACAGAAATGGGATCAGCCGTCGCGCCACCTTGGCGACCGTGACGGACAACGCCGCCTCCGATGCAGGCGCGCTCGCGGCGATATCGGCCGTCGATTCGAGATTCATGTTGGTCTACCTCACTGATGAGTCCGGCCTGCGCCGTCTGGAAAGTGTTCGCGTAAATTCCATAAAACGGAATAAACAATTCCGATATTGGAGATTTAAGGCGGCGTTCGTCAATCGATTTCAAAATTGCGATGCAGCAGGGACCGGTTCCATTGCGAGCGGCGCAGGTGCGAACGCGATGCATCGAAAACCTGCCGAGCCGCGTCCCGCAAGGCGCGAGGCGTGGCGGCGCGGGTGCTTCAGGCTAAAATGCCGGGTGCCGTCCGCGACGGCGGATTTTTCGGTCCGCTTTTCAACCCGCCTCTCAACGCGCTGCTTAGCCCGCTTCTCAACCTGTCTGTCAACCCGCCTCGACACATCCATGCCCATGACGCCTTCGAACGACCAGCCCATCGACCGGATCTTTGCCGTGATCGGCGCGATCGTGCGTGCGCGCCGCGCGTTGAGCCTCGCCGAGATCGGCGCCGCGGTCGGCCTGCCGGCGCCGACCGTGCATCGGATGGTCGGGAACCTCGAAGAGCGCGGCTTGCTCAAGCGCGCGATCGGGTCGAAGAAGCTCGTGCTGCCGGGGCCGAAGCTGGTCGAGCTGAGCAGTCAGGTGCTGGAAGCGGCGGTGGTCGCCGACGAGCCGCATGCGATCCTCGAACGGCTGGCCGCGCAGATCCAGGAGCACTGCCAGATCGGCACGATCGCGAACGGCGAGGTGCTGTACATCGACGCGGTGCAGGTACGGCGCACCAGCGGGCTGCAACTGGAACAGGGGCGCAGCGCGCCGTTGCACTGCACGTCGATCGGCAAGCTGTATCTGGCGTCGCTCGGAGACGACGCGCTCGATGCGTGGCTCGACGCGCATCGGCTCGTTTCGCTCGCACCGAACACGATCACGGACCGCGACGCGTTCGCCGCGCACATCCGCGAGGTGCGCAAGCACGGCTGGGCCTTCAGCAACGAGGAATACGGTCAGGGCGTGATCGGTTGCGCGGTGGTGATTCCGCTGTCGACGCAGCGCGACTTTCTGTGCGTCGGCATGTCGGGTCCCAGCGCGCGCGTGCCGTTCGAACAATTGCCCGATCTGATCGGGCCGCTGCGAGCCGCCGCTGCGCAGATCGCCGCGGCGATTGGCGATACGGGCGGCTAAACACGGTTCTTTCCGAAGCAGCCGTGCCGGTGCGGGCGTTTCAGTCTCGCGGCGGCGCGCGCCGCTTTTTCTTCTTTTCGTCTGATCTTCCGGCCAGCCGCGCCGGCGATGGACTCGCGCGATTTCGACCGATCCGGTGGCGGCCTCCTCGCGCAAATTCAGTTGACATACGGATTTTGTATTTCTATCCTGCGGAACAATAAATTCCAAAAAACGGAATTTATTGTTCCGGTCGCTAAGAGTGACGCTTGAGGACAAGCGCCATCGTCGATGCCGTGCCGGAAGAACCCATTCCATTGGCAATCCGGACAGCAAGGAGCCCGATCGTGACCGTATCGCAGCGTGTTCCGCAAGCCGCGCCCAGTAGCGCGTCCGATATACCGACTCGCAAGATCGCGCGTCGTCTGATTCCGTTCCTGTGTCTGCTGTACTTCTTTGCCTACCTCGACCGCTTCAACATCGGCTTCGCGTCGATCACGATGAATCAGGATCTGGGGCTGTCGATGGCGGCCTACGGCTTTGCCGCGTCGATGTTCTTCGTCGGCTACATCCTGTTCGAGGTGCCGAGCAATATCGTGCTCGGCAAGGTCGGTGCGCGCTTGTGGATCACGCGGATCATGGTGACGTGGGGCCTCGTTTCCGCTGCGACGATCTTCACGCGCGGCCCCGGTAGTCTCGCCGGGCTGCGGCTCTTGCTCGGCGCGGCGGAGGCGGGCTTTCTGCCGGGCATCGTCGTGTATCTGAGCCAGTGGTTTCCGCATGAGGAGCGCTCCGGCGCGATGGGCATGTTCCAGACCGCGATGCCGCTCGCCGGTGTGCTCGGCTCGCCGGTCTCGGCACTGATCCTCACCCATATGCACGGCGTGTCCGGTTTGCCGGGGTGGAAATGGCTGTTTCTGATCCAGGGCCTGCCGTCGGTGGCGCTCGGTTTGTCGTGCTTGTGGCTGCTGCCGTCGCGGCCGGCCGAGGCGAAATGGCTGACCGATGCGCAACGCGCGAGTCTCGAACGCAAGCTGGAGGCCGAGCGCAGGGCGACCGAAGCGGGCGGACATGTGTCGCTCAGACAGGTGTTTGTCGAGCCACGCGTCGTGATGCTGGCGGTGCTGCTGTTCTGCCTGATTTGCGGATCGACCGGGATCGGCTTTTTCCTGCCGCAGATCGTCAAGGATTTCGGTTTCTCGACGGTGAAGATCGGCATGGTGACGGCGATTCCGTATCTCGCGTCGGTGGTCGGCATGGTGCTGTGGTCGCGCTTCGCCAACCACAAGGACGATCGCATTCGCTACGTCGCGATACCCACCGTGCTCGCCGGCTGCGGCTTTCTGCTCGCCGCGTGTTCGCTGCATACGCCGGTCGTCGCGGTGATCGGCCTGAGCGTCGCGTGCGTCGGCATCTTCTCGACTTTCCCTGTCTACTTCACGCTGCCGCAGACTTTTCTGACCGGCACGTCGGCGGCCGCGGCGATTGCATTCGTCAACTCGGTGGGCAATATCAGCGGGGTCGTGGAGCCGGCGTTCATCGGCTGGACGCGCGATGTGTCCGGCGGCTTCACGTTCATGCTGTTTATCCTCGCGGGGCTGATGGCGGTGGCGTTGGTGCTGTGCTGGCGCTTCGCGGCGATGGTCAGGAGCGGGGCGGTGGCGTCGCCGTTGAAGCGGCAATCGGTGTGAGGGGGATGTAGAGGCGCGGAACGCGTAATGCGATCTGGACACCGCGATTCAGCGATACCTAACGGCAGCGTATAAAACCGCTCACTCCGCCAGTGCCGCCGCTATCTCCCGCGCGGCGCGTTCCAGCGGCGTAACGAACTGCCGCAGCATGTCATGCGTGACGCGCGCGCTCGGCGCCGAGATGCCGAGCGCGAGATTGCCCGGCTCGCCCGCATCCGGCACCAGCACCGCGCAGCCGATCACGCCCGGCGTGTATTCCTCGTTGCTGGTCGCCCATCCGTCACGCCGCGCGATCGCGAGCTGCCGTTTCAGCACCGCCGGCTCGGTGATCGTATTCGCGGTGAAGCTCTGCAGCGAGCGGGTATCGAACCATGCCTGCAACGCCTGCTTGTGCATCGACGCGAGAAAGAGCTTGCCCATCGACGTGCAATGCAACGGCGCGCCGCGTCCCTGTTCGAGATGCAGGCCGCCATGTCGGCGCACGCTCACCGTATCGACGTAGCGCACTTCGTTGTCGTACAGCATGCCGATCTGGCAATGCTCGCCCAACTCGGCGGCGAGCTTCGCGAGGATCGCGTGCGGCGCATCGACAACCAGCGCATTCGACAGCACGCGCCGGCTCAACGACACGAGCCGTTTGCCCGCCAGCACATGACGGCGCGAGCCGGTCGCGCGTTTGACGAGCCCGCGCTCTTCGAGATTGCCGATCAGCCGATGAACCGTCGGCGCGGGCAGGCCGGTCGCGGCGGAAATCTCGGCGAGCGTCATCGCGCGTGCTCCGTCCACGACAGCATCGAGCACGGCAAAAATGCGATCGATCGGCTGTTCGGACGCGTGTGGCGCGTTATCGCGCGGATCCTTCTTCACCTTGGCCGGTTGGCTCGCCGTCGTCGTGGAGGTGCCAGCCACCGGTTTGCTTGCCGCAGGTTGGGTCGACATAAGTGGTCCGGAAATGACTGAAGAGTGGTAACGAGTGGTATAGAAAATTCCGTTTTACGGAATTTATAAGATCGACGGCGATCGTGTCAACGCTATTGCGAGGTACAGAAAGTGATTGACCCAGCGTTTTTGTGATTCTAATATACGGAATTAATAATTCCGAAAAACGGAAATTAAGGAGAAGACGATGGCTAAGCGATTGACGGCATCCCAGCTCGAGCAGTACGACGAAAAAGGCTTTCTGTATCCGTTGGATGTGTTTAGTGCGGCCCAGGCGAAGAACTATCTGGATCAACTGGAAGGCTTCGAGGCTGAACAGAACAGCGCAGCCGGCGTGGCGGGTAATTTTCGTCCGCGCAAGGGCAAGGGCTTCAACTTCAAGCCGCATCTGCTGTTTCGCTGGGTCGACGAGATTGCGCATAACCCGGTGATTCTCGACTATGTCGAAGATCTGATCGGCCCGGATATCCGTCTTTTCAATCTCGCTGTGTGGCCGAAGAATCCGCGCGATCCCGCTTACATTAGCTGGCACCAGGATTCGACGTATTTCGCGCTCGACCCGGCATCGCAGGTCACCGTGTGGATCGCGCTCGCCGATGCGCCGGTCGAGGCCGGCTGCATGGAGGTCGTGCCCGGCTCGCACAAGCTCGGTCAGTTGCATCACTCGGAAGTGCCGTCGGACACGATTTTGCTGTCGCGCGGCCAGACGATCGACGTGCCCTACGATCGCTCGCGCACCGAGTTCATGCCGGTGAAAGCAGGGCAATGCTCGCTGCACGACACGTATCTGATTCATGCGTCCGGGCCGAATCAGGCCGATTTTCGCCGGGTGGGCATGGCATTCAGCTATATCCCGGCATCGTCGCGCTGCGTCAGCGACGTGCGGATGACCGCGATGCTGGTGCGCGGCGAGGACAAATGGGGCTACTACGATGACGAGCCGCGTCCGCAGGTCGATTACGGCGAAGCCGAACGCGCGGCGCACGCGCATTCGGTGGGCAAGTTCCAGCAGTTGATCGCGGAGCAGGCGGCGAAGTATTGAGCGAGGCACAGCGCCGCTGTTTGACCAACACCAACGTGCCGCCTGCGCTATCAGCTCACGTTGAAATGGACCCGCACGTTCTGCTGCGTTTCCGCCGGGTGCCCGTTCTGTAGCGCCGGAGCGAAGCGCCAGCCTCGCAGCGTCTCGACGACAATCTGATTCAGACGCGGATACGGTGTCGGCTTGACGAGTTCGACCGCGACGGAGCCATCGGTATGAATCACGAGGTGCGCGATCGCAACGGTTCGATAGGCCTGCTCGCGCAAGTCGTCGGGCACGGCGGGCAGCGGTTGTGAAATCGCGCGGGCGGGGGAATTGCCGCTTGCCGATTCGGTGGTAGCTGCTGGGGCAGCGGTCGTTGAGGCTGCGGCCGTATCGTGGGAATCCGATGGTGACGGATGGGTGTCGGCTGCCGCGCTTTGAGCATGCGAAGTGGTTGCGGCGTCGGTTGCCGGTGAGGGCTGCGGCGGCGCCGGAGCAGGAGCACTTGGCGCAGGCGGTCGTACGGCTATCAGTGGGCGAGTGGGCGGCGGACGCACGCGCGTGGGTTGGACCACCGGCTGCTTCGGCGGCGAGACTTCGTGCGTTGCCGTGGCGACCGAAGGCGAGCGCTGCGTTGAAGCCGGAGCCGGCAGTTCGACAACGCTCATCTCCAGCGGCGGTTCCGGCTTCGGTTCTTCGCTGACGGACGTCGCGCTCAGCCCGCGTCCCATCGCGACGAGCACGAGTCCCCATGCGATGGTGCCCAGCACGGCCGCAACGATGACTCTGACGCGCCGGTTGTCGCTCGCGTCGATCAGACGTCGCGCGGCGCTATTCACGATGAACCGCAATGAGAAAATGCTCGGCGCCCGCGCGTCGCGCGGCCAGCATCGCCTGCACGACGACGCCGTGCGACGCGGCGTCATCGGCGGCAATGATGACGTCGTGGTCCGCGCGCAGCACACGCCTGATCGCGGGCTCCACCTGATCGGGCCGCACGGCTTCACGGTTGACGAAGATCGCGTTGCCGCGGTCGATACTCAGGGTTGGCGGTCCATCCGCGGACATCTGCTGCGCGCGGCCCGACGGCAGATTCACCTTGACCGCATCGAGCCGCTGCATCGCGAGCGACGCAAGCATGAACGTCGCGAGCAGAAAGAACATCACGTCGATCATCGGAATGATTTCGATGCGGCCACGCCGTGCGGCGCGGGAAAGGCGGAACTTCACGGCGCGGCACCCTGCTGTTCGGCGGCGAGGCGAATCTCGCTGAGACGTTCGTTCGCGAACGATTCGAGTTCGTCCATCAGCCGTTCGAGACGCCGCGAGAAGTAGTTGAACGCGAATAGCGAGAACAGCGCGACGACGAGGCCGATGGCGGTTGCCACCAGCGACTGCGCGACGCCGCCCGTCACGCCGCCCGGATTGACGAGGCCGTTGCCGCCGAACAGCTGGAACGAATGCATCATGCCGACGATCGTGCCCAGCAGACCGAGCAGCGGGGCCGCGGTCACGATCGTTTCGAGTACCCAGAAGCCTCTGCTCATGTCGCGTTCGATCGTCGCCGCGAGCGCTTCGGTCTTCGTTTCGCGATACCAGATCGGCGCGGCGGCGTGGTCCGTCAGCGGCACGCTCAGGCGTCTGAACACATGACGCGCAGGCAGACGGTCGAAGCCATCGGCCGCCGTGCGCGCAGTGACATCAGGCGTACGCGCGAAGCGCAGAAACACATACGAGCGATCGATCACGATCGTGATCGCGATCACGGCGAGCACGCTAAGCGGATAGATCACCCATCCGCCAAGCTGCACCGCACTCGCAAAAGTCATCCAGTCGTTCATATCGGCATGTCCTCGTCACGCATCAGAAGTGCCGGGTAATGCCGGCATAGAACGCGATGCGCGGACCGTACTGCGGCGCGCCGACCCCGATACCCGAGCCGTCGCGCAGTTCGTACACGCGGTCGAATGCGTTGATCAGCAGCAGACGGCCATCGAATTTGCCGAGCAGCGGATTGTTGAACTCGAAATGATGGATGACGCCGAGATTCAGCTGCGTGTACCAGGGCAGCCGATCGGTATTCGCGAAGCCGGCGCGCAAGCCGCTGCCCATGATGCCGTCGACGCTGAAGGTGGTCCGCCCGTAGGTGTAAGTGCCGCCGAGCGACGCCGTCACGCGCTGATCGTGATCGAGATACACCCAGTGGTTTGAGATGTAGGCAAGTTCATCGGGGTCGAAATTGAACTGCGCCGAGTTGATGTCTTTGCCCTGCGCGCGGCTGAGCGCGACGTTGGCATACGCAGAGATATTGCCTTGCCGGTAGTTCGACGTGAATTCGATGCCATACACGCGGCCGTACTGGTAGTTGAACGGCGTGAAGATCAGCGCCGTACCGAACTGGCCTTCGTCGAGCAGATCGGTCGACTTCTTGTAGTACGCATCGACACCGACGCTCAGAGCCGGCGTGATCTGCTGCGTGACGCCGAGATCAAAGTAATGGCTGCGCTCGGGTTGCACCGGATCGTTCTGGCCGTTCACCTGAGCCGTGGTGCCGGCAAAGCGCGCGATGTCGCCGTTCGACACGAGCTCGAAGGCCGGCGGCGTGAAGTAGCGCGCGTAACCGGCGTGCACCGTCGTCGACGGCGTCAGCGCATACACGATGCCGACGCGCGGGCTCAACTGGCTCGCGCTGACGTACTCGTCCATCTTGTCGTAGCGCAGACCGTAGTTGATCGTCAGCTTGCCGGTGACTTTCCATTCGTCCTGCACGTAGGCACTGTACAGGTAGCCGGTTTTCGAACTCGAATCAGCAATGTTGACCGGTTGATTGGAGGTCTGGTTGCCGTCTGCGTCGACCGGGAACACCGAGAGATCGTTGTCGAAAACCGCGTGCTCCTGCTGCGCGAACACGCCGGCGCGAATCGTGTGTTTGTCGTTGAGGCGGTACGTGCTGTCGAATTGCAGGCTGTTCGCGGTGTCGCTATGGAAGTCCTTCGCCGCGACGCCGTTGAACAGCAGATCGCCGATCGGGTCGGGATTGAACTGCGTGCGCGAATAACGCGTCACGAATGCCAGCTGATAGTCGAATGCGCCGCCGTTGGTGCCTTGTAGCGCGATCGCCGCGAACTGGTTCAGCTCCGATTGCGTTTCGTTCAACTGACTCGAATCGAAACTGTTGACGCCATTGAGCGCGAACTGGGGCGTCAGGCCCGGCGTATTCGGAATCTGGAACTGGTTGCTGGTGACGCCGAACATCACGCTGACGCGCGTCAGCGGATTGATGATGTACGACATGGTCCCGAACGCGTTGCCCTGGCGCGTCTGATCGTGCAGCGCGTTGACAGTCGACGTCGGGTTTTCGATGCCGAGGCCGTTCTGGCCGACCGAGCCGCTGAAGTAGTAGCTGAACGGCCCTTTGCTGCCGAACACATCGGCGCTCGTGCGGATCGTGCTCTGGGTGCCGCCGAATACATCGATCGAACCGCCGCTGCCGTCGTCGCCGGTCTTCGTGCGGATATCGACGATGCCCGCTGTGCGGTAGCCGTATTCGGCGGGCAGCGCACCGGTCAGCAGATTCATCTGGTCGATGATGCGCGTGTCCAGCGATTGCCCGAAACCGCTGATCGGCTCGGGAATCGTGATGCCGTTGATGCGGTACTGCAGGTTCGCGTGATCGCCGCGTACGTGCAGCTGGCCGAACGAATCGGCGGCGACGCCGGGCGCCTGCAGCAGAACCTGATTGAGCGGTGTGTTCTGTCCGGCCGGCAGATCGCTGATGTCGCTCTGGGTAAAGCGATAGACGCTGCTGCCGGTCTCGGGGAGCAGGCCGTTGCGAGCCTGATTCAGACGCTGCGCATTGACCTGCACATCGACTGTGTCGCTGGTGGGCTTGGCTGTGCTGTCGGCGGTTACGTCGGTGACCGAGCTGTCGTCCGACGCGTTGGCGCGGGCCGCGAGCGCGAACAGCAGCAGCGCAGCCAGAGTGATGCGGTGGCGATTTTTCATCTTGTCAGTTATTTGCGAAGTATCGAACCAGCGTGTCGCCCACTCGATACACGGACGATGTCACGTTGGATAAAGGGTCGGCTGCGCGCTTATCGCCGTGGCGGCAATGGACAGGCTCGGTGGCCTGACAGCGGCATCCAGGGTGCTGGCTGCGAATGTTATATCATAACGTTTGAAATTCAAACCGCTTCGTTGCTTAAGATTTTTGAAAGGTTTGATGTTTGGCGCTGAGAGGATGGCTTCAGCGATGCGTTCGTCCGCGGTTCACCATGGTGGGCATAGCGAAGGGACGTTGCTTTGATATGTGCTCGGCGGGCTTGCGTTAGTGTCGCGAAAACGTAACGGAGGGATGGCGCATGTCTGGCGCCATTGCAGCGATAAAAAGAGAATTCAATGCGACCGCTTCACCGCGACAATAAAAAAACCGCCGGCAAAAGCCAGCGGTTTCTGTATCAGGCCAGGTCGCGAAGGAACATGCAACCGGAACATCAAAACGCGCGCATCAACAGCGCGTTACTGCGAAATCGGCTTGGTCACGTCCGTGCCGAACCAGTGCATCGAGATCTTCTTCAGCGTGCCATCCTGCTTCAGCTGCGTCAGTGCATCGTCGAGTGCCTTCGCGAACTTCGGGTTGTTCTGGCGGAACGGGATGCCCATTTCCTGATCGGCGCCCTTCAGCACAGCGCCCGGACGCAGCGGCAATTGCGAGTTCTTGATGATGTACGGCAGCATCAGCCGGTCGTCGATGGTCGCGTCGATCCGTTTGGAAGCGAGATCGCGCAGCTTCTCGGGCGCGCCCGGATAGGTCAACACGTTGATGCCCTGCACGGCCCGCGCCATCTGGTCGTAGTTGGTGCCGAGCGTCACGCCGAGCTTCTTGTCGCCCTTGAATTCGTCGAGCGATTTGAACTCGCGTTTATCATCGGCGCGCTGGATCAGCTGCGCGGCCGAGAACGTATACGGCTGGCTGAAATCGAGAATCTGTTTGCGTTGCGGCGTAATCGTGACCTGATTGATGATCACGTCGAATTTGCCGCTTTGCAGCCCCGCGATAATGCCGCTCCATTCGGTCGGCACGAACTCCGGCTTCACGCCGAGCTTCGCCGCCACGGCCTTCGCGACATCGACGTCGAAGCCTTCGAGCTGACCGTCCTTATTGCGCGAGTCGAACGGCGGATAGGTGCCTTCCAGACCGATCTTCAGCACGCCGGCCTGTTTGACCGAGTCGAGCAGATCTTCGGCATGAGCCGCGACGGCGGTAAAGCTGAAGGCCGACAAAGCCAGCGCGCTTATGAGCAGCTTAGAAATTTTCATTGAGTGTCTCCTCTGTGCTTGAGTGTCAGGCTGCGCAACGCGACGATTCCACGATGATGGAATTACCTCGGGTTGCTCGCGAAGATTGCCGGTTCGATGGCGTGTCTTCGACGTATCAATCGCGACCCGTGAATGTCGTGCCAACGCACGCAACGCGTCGGGTTGCGGCGTCATCCTAGCACTCCAAAAGTCGTCTGTTCGATCTTTGTGCGAAAGCCCGCCGCTCAGGTCCATGCGACAGTTCATGCGTTCTTCTATTTTGCCGGCGGATGAAATTCAGGCTTCGAAAAATCGCAGAACTCGCGCGTCAGATTGGCGACGTGCGAATAGAGTTGTCGCGGCCCGTCGTTGCGATAGATCGCGTAGTACCGCACCGGCGGCAGTTGCGGCTTCGAGTGCAGTACCGTCAGTTCGCCCTGGCGAACGAAGTCCGCGAAATAAAGCGCCGGCAGATAGCTGACACCGACGCCGGCAATCGTCAGCGAACACAGCGAGATCAGACTGTTGCCCGCGAACGCGCGCCGGATCGATACGTTGTTCGATTCGAACCAGCGTTCGTAGATGGCATCGACGCCCGAGGTGCCGGCTTGCATCAGGATCGGCCACGCGGCGATTTCGTCGAGCGACAGCGTGCGCGTTTCGCCGACCAGCGACGGGCTCGCCATCCAGTCGAGATGGAGCCGGCGCAGCGGGAGCGACGTGAAGCGCGGAGTTCTGATCGCGGTCGGCGCGATGATGAAGTCGATCTCGCCGGCGAACAGCCGCGACGTCAGTTTCGTGCTGACGTCGATTTCAGGTTCGAACGACAGCGCCGGATACGCAAGCCGGATTTCGCGCACGAGACGCGGCAGGCAGGTCAGCGCGATCAGTTCGGTAATGCCGATGCGAAAGCGCCGCACTTCCTCCACCTGCTTGCCCATCTTCTCGAGCAGCCGGTCGCGCGATTGCAGCATTTCCTCGGCGGTATCGAGCAGTTCGCGGCCTTTCGGCGTCAGACGCGGCGCGCGGTGACTCCGATCGAATAGCGGCGTCGAGAAGAACACTTCCAGTTCGTTCACGCGTTTGGAAATCGCGGACTGTGTGGTGTGCAGGCGATCCGCCGCGGCCGCGAAGGTTCCGAGCCGGGCCACCCAGTAAACCGCTTCGAGCTGTTTGAGCGTAATCACGGAGGTCGGAAAAACAAAGTAGTTGCAAGTGAGAGGATGCGGCGTCGCGGTCGACGTCGACGCGAGCGTCGGGATAACCCGCAGTATCGGTGGCCGGCGCGCTTTATGGCAAGCGGCGCTTGCCGAACCAGGAATTTTTTTCATGGTTCGCGATGCCGATTACTCCTCCTTTGCCATGCACGTCTTTGCCATACTGTGCCGATATTACGTTGCCCCGCGCGCTAACGGGCGTCCGGCAACGCGAAATCCAATCGGCGAGATCGAGGCCATGTCGGGAAAAACCCTGTCGGAAAAGATTCTGTCGGCGAAGTCGGGCCGCGATGTGCGCGCGGGCGACGTCGTGATCTGCGAGGTCGATTGCGCGCTCGGCACGGACGGTTCGATTCCGATGGCGGTCGATTACTTCGAAGCGATGGGCGGCGGCCGCGTGAATGCGCCGGAGCGGCTGGTGTTCGCGCTCGATCACTACGCGCCGGCGCCGAGCCCGAAAGCGGCATTGCTGCAGGTGGGCATCCGCCGCTTCGCGAAGGAACAGGGTATACGCCTATTCGAAATCGGCGAGGGGATCGGCCATCAGCTCGTCGTCGAAAAGGGCTTTGCGGCGCCGGGACGTGTGCTCGTCGGCGCGGACAGCCATGCGGTCACCTATGGCGCGGCCAACTGCTTCGCGACCGGCATCGGCTCGTCGGACCTGGCCGGCGTGATGAAGACCGGCAAGGTCTGGCTCAAGGTGCCCACATCGATTCGCGTGCGACTGCACGGCCAGCTCGCGCAAGGCGTCTATCCGAAAGATCTCGCGCTGTATCTCGCGCAACTGCTCGGCACCGACGGCGCGACCTACGAAACGCTCGAATTCGAAGGCGATGGCGTGCGGAGCCTCGATTTCGAAGACCGGCTGGTGGTCGCCAACATGTCGGTCGAACTCGGCGCGAAGAACGCGATCTTCCCGTTCGATGACGCGTGCCGGGCCTACCTCGAAGACCGCGTGACTGACTTTTCCGGCGCGGTCAGCGCCGATCCGGACGCGATTTATTCGCGCACGCTCGACATCGATCTCACCGCGCTCGAACCGTTTGTCGCACTACCGCACGCGGTGTCGAACAACGTCGGCGTCGAATCGCTCGATCCGACGCCGGTGCAGATGGTGTTTCTCGGCACCTGTACCGGCGGCCGCACGAAAGACTTCCGCCAGGCGCTGAACGTGTTCCGTGAATTCGGCGGACCGGCCGACGGCGTGCAACTGGTGATCACGCCGGCTTCGCGCGAAGTGCTGCTGGAACTGACGCAAGGCGGCGAACTCGCCGAGCTGATCGGCTTCGGCGCGGTGATCGTCACGCCGGGTTGCGGCGCGTGCTGCGGCACTTGCGGTGCGATTCCGGAGGACAACGCGAACGTCGTTTCGACCGCGAACCGTAATTTCAAGGGGCGCATGGGCAATCCGAGCGTCCATATCTTTCTCGCGTCTCCGGAAGTGTGCGCGGCGAGCGCGGTCGCCGGCCGCATCGCGAGTCCACGCATGCTGGCCGCCGGGCGCCAATCGACATGACAATTTCCATCAACGGCAGCGCGCGGCGCTTCGGCGACAACGTCAATACCGACTACATCATTTCATCGCGGCGCAAGCGCGAATCGCTCGATCCCGCGGTGCTGAAACAGTATCTGTTCGAGACGATCGCGCCGGAATTCGCGGCGACGGTGCGCGCGGGCGACATTCTGGTCGCCGGCAAGAACTTCGGCTGCGGCTCGGCGATGGAGGTCGCGGTAACAGCCGTCGTCGGCGCCGGCATCAATGTCGTGCTCGCGCAAAGTTTCGCGCGCACCTATTTCCGCAACGCGGTGAACAACGGGCTCTATCCGATCGAATGCGACACGAGCCGCATCGCGGAGGGCGCGGCATTGCACATCGAACTCGGCGCGCACGTCACCGTTCGCTGCGATGGCCTGGACGAACCGCTGCGGGCTGCGCCGATCGCACACGACATGCTCGCGATTCTCGACGCAGGTGGGCTGGTCCCGTATCTGCGGCAGCATCCGAATTTCTGATTCGAGCCTATTCAGGAGAACATCCATGAGCCATCCCAATCGATTGGGATTCCGGATATTGCCGATGCCCGCGGCGATTCCGGCCGACACGGTCGACGCGTTCCGTTCGATCGTCACCCCGCATATCAGCGACAACATGCACCGCCTGTGCGGCGTGGTCGGATTGCAGCGCTATCACCGCGAGAAAAAGCTCGTCGGCCGCGCGTTGACGGTCAAGGTGCGCTCCGGCGACAACCTGATGATCCACAAGGCGATCGACATTGCCGAGCCCGGCGACGTGATCGTCGTCGATGGCGGCGCGGACCTGACGCAGGCACTGGTTGGCGAACTGATGCAGATGCACGCGCAGGTGCGCGGCGTCGCGGGCTTCGTGATCGACGGCGCGATTCGCGATGTCGCGGCTTTTTACCAGGCCGACTTTCCGTGCTACGCGCGCGGCAATACGCATCGCGGCCCGTTCAAGGACGGCCCCGGTGAAATCAATGTGCCGGTTGCGATCGGTGGTCTCGTGATCGAAGCGGGCGATCTGATCGTTGGCGACGAAGACGGCCTCGTCGCGGTACCGGCCGAGCGGCTCGGCGAAGTGCTGCAAGCTGCGCAAGCGCAGGCGAAGCGTGAAGCGCAGCGCAAGGAAGCGATTCTCGCGGGCCAGGACAAACGCGGCTGGATCGACGCGTATCTGAAAGAGCAGGGCGTGATCGCCTGACACGCAGTGCAAGCCGAAGGCACCAGAAGCAAAAGTACTAGAAGTAATGGGCTAGAAGCAGAGGACAGACATGAAACTGATTGCAGCACGCCTCGACCGCATCAAACCGTCGCCGAGTTCGATGGCGACCGCGCGGGTCAAGGAATTGCGCGCGGCGGGCCGGGAGATCATCGGCCTGACCGTCGGTGAGCCGGACTTCGATACGCCGCCGCACATCATCGAAGCCGCGTACGACGCGATGAAAAGCGGCAAGACGCGCTATACGGTGGTTGATGGCACACCCGAATTGAAGCGCGCGATCCGCGACAAGTTCGAACGCGAAAACGGCCTCGTATTCGCCCAGGACGAGGTGAGCGTCGGCAACGGCGGCAAGCAGGTCATCTTCAATGCGTTCACCTGCACGGTCGACGACGGCGACGAGGTGATCGTGCCGGCGCCGTACTGGGTGTCGTATCCGGACATGGTGCTGCTCAATGGCGGAAGTCCGGTGATCGTCGAGTGCGATGTCGACAGCGGCTACAAGATGACGCCCGCGCAACTGGAAGCCGCGATCACGCCGCGCACCAAATGGCTGGTGCTCAATTCGCCATGCAATCCGACGGGCGCGACGTATACCGCGAGCGAACTGGTCGCGCTGGGCGAGGTGTTGAACCGCCATCCGCACGTGTGGATTCTGACCGACGACGTCTACGAACATCTGATTTACGACGGCCTCAAATTCGCGACTTTCGCGCAGTGCAATCCGCAGCTTCAGGAGCGCACGTTGACCGTGAACGGCGTATCGAAAGCGTATGCGATGACCGGTTGGCGAATTGGCTTCGCCGGTGGTCCGAAGGCGCTGATCAAGGCAATGGCGAAGCTGCAATCGCAAAGCACGACCAACCCGTCGGCGATCAGCCAGGCGGCCGCGTTGGCGGCACTCAACGGTCCGAAGGATTTTCTGGCGGATTGGCGCGCGCAGTTTCAGCGTCGTCGCGATCTCGTGGTGGACAGCCTGAATGCAATCGACGGGCTCTATTGTCCGCGTCCCACTGGCGCGTTCTACGTGTATCCGTCGTGTGCGGGCGTCATCGGCAAACGCACACCGGACGGCCGCGTGATCGAGAACGATGGCGACTTCGTGATGTATCTGCTGGAAACGCAGGACGTCGGCGTGATTCAGGGCGCCGCGTTCGGTTTATCGCCGGCGTTCCGCATTTCGTTTGCGACCTCGTACGAACAGTTGCAGGAAGGATGCCGGCGCATAGCGCTCGCGTGCGAATCGCTGCAAGCCTGAGCATGAATGGAATCTGACAATAAACAAGGAGACAACCATGCATACGCTAATACGACGCGCCATTCCGGCGCTACTGATAGGCTGCCTTTCCGTCGGCGCATACGCGCAGGATCTGACGGGCCGGCTTGCATCGATCAAGGAGCGCAATACGATCGTGCTCGGCTACCGTGAATCATCGTTGCCTTATTCGTACTACGACAACGATCAAAAGGTAGTCGGCTATTCACGCGATATCGCGCAGGAAATCGTCAAGGAGATCCAGCAGGCGATCAATGCGCCGTCGCTGCAGGTGCGCATGATTCCGGTCAACGCGCAAAACCGCATCCCGTTGATGCAGAACGGCACCATCGATCTCGAATGCGGCGGCACCACCAATAACAAGGAACGTGCGCAGCAGGTGGGCTTTTCCGACACGATCTCGGTCACTGAAACCCGGCTGTTGACCAAAACCGATTCCGGCATCCACTCGTTCAACGATCTGGGCGGCAAGACGGTTGCGGTGACGGCGGGTACGACATCGGAGCGCTTCCTGCGCAAGTACGTCGAGGAGAAGCACGCGAATATCACGATCGTGTCCGCGCGCGATCACAGCGGTTCGTTTCTGAATCTGGAGACGGGGCGCGCGCAGGCGTTCTTTATGGACTCTGACGTGCTATCCGCGGAACGCGCAACCTCCGGCAATCCGGCCGGCTACGTGGTGACCGGCGAGCCGCAAACGCACGAAGCAATCGCGTGCATGTTGCCGAAGGGCGATACCGCGATGAAGGCGATTGTCGACCGCACGATTGCAAAGCTTGAACAGAATGGCCAGGCCGACAAGTTCTATAAAACGTGGTTCATGTCGCCGATTCCGCCGAAGGGCATCAATCTCGACATGCCGATGAGCGACACGATGAAGGCAGTGTTCGAGCATCCGAACGACCGGCCGATGGACGATTAAACGCAACAGATATACCGCCGGGCGTGCTGATGGCTCGCCCGGTCGTTGCATTGCTCCGGCTGTAAAAAACCGCCGCAGTGTAATCCTTAAGCCCGCACCACCGTCACCCCCGCCGCCTCGATCGGCTTTGTCAATTCCACATCGGTCTTCTTCTCGACAACGATCGTCTGCGCAAGCGTGATCT
The DNA here is from genome assembly GCF_021390495.1 of Paraburkholderia sp. ZP32-5. Classification (NCBI taxonomy): domain Bacteria; kingdom Pseudomonadati; phylum Pseudomonadota; class Betaproteobacteria; order Burkholderiales; family Burkholderiaceae; genus Paraburkholderia; species Paraburkholderia sp. ZP32-5. The sequence goes on from NZ_JAJEJP010000003.1 coordinate 341,212, forward strand.
CGCCGATCACGAATTTCGACGCCGCATTGAGTTTCGATGACGACGCCAGCACGACCGTCTCCGCCGCGCGCGCGGCAAGTGCGCGCTTGATCGCGGCTTCCTCGAAATCCCCGGTACTCAAGCCAGCGGTTGCGTGCACACCGGTCACGCCCATGAAATACAGATCGGCATGAATGCGCGCGATGCCTTCCATCGCCGCGGCGCCTACCGCGACGATCGAATGCTTGTAGAGCCGTCCGCCGATCAGGATCACGTCCACCGAAGGATGATCGGCGAGCGCCGTCGCGACGCTTGGGCTGTGCGTAACGATCGTCACCCGCAGATCGGCGGGCAGTTCCTTCACCAGCAGCGCCGACGTCGTGCCGCCATCGACGATCACCGTTTGTCCCGGCGCGATCATTTCGGCCGCTCGCCGCGCGATACGGCGTTTCGCGGCCGACTCGATATCCTGGCGCTGCTCGAACGACGCAAGCGCCGGCGAGGCCGGTAACGCGCCGCCGTGCACGCGCTGCAATTGCCCCTCCGCCGCCAGTTCGCGCAGGTCGCGGCGAATCGTGTCTTCCGATACGCCGAATGCCGCGCTCAGTTCGCCGGCCAGCACCTGGCCGTTGCGCGCGAGCTCGTCGAGAATCGCTTTCTTCCGTTGGGTGGTCAACACAGCGTTGCACGAAATATCTTGATATTGCACGAAACTGCACGATACCATGCGCCCTATCGATTGTCGACAGGAGGCGCCATGACCGCAACGAAAGACCGGATTCGCATCGTCGATTCCACCGTACTGTCGGACGACTGGTACACGCTGAAGAAGGTCACGTTCGACTTCCTGCGCCGCGACGGCACGTGGCAGCGCCAGAGCCGCGAGACCTACGATCGCGGCAACGGCGCGACGATCCTGCTGCATAGCCGGCGCACCGGTAACGTCGTGCTGACGCGACAATTCCGCATGCCGGTGTTCGTGAACGGCCACGACGGCATGCTGATCGAAACGGCCGCTGGATTGCTCGACAATGCATCGCCGGAGGAGCGTATCCGCCTCGAAGTGGAGGAGGAGACCGGATATCGCGTCGGTCATATTCGCAAGGTTTTCGAGGCCTATATGAGCCCGGGCTCGGTGACCGAGAAGCTCTATTTCTATCTGGGCGAATACGACGCGTCGATGCGCGTGAATGACGGCGGCGGCATCGAGGATGAAGGAGAAGATCTCGAAGTGATCGAAATGCCTTTGCGCCGCGCGTTGCAACTGATCGACGACGGGGAAATCGTCGACGGCAAGACGATCATGCTTTTGCAGTATGTCGCGTTACGCGAGCTGACTCATGACTAACTCATGGCTGGTCGTGGCAGCACACGCATAGCTTGTTGCCATCGGCGTCGCGAAAGTACGCGCCATAGTAGTGCGGATGGTACTGCGGCCTCAAACCGGGTGGCCCTTCGCACGTCGCGCCGTTCGCAATCGCCTGCGCGTGAGCGCGATCGACCGTTGCTCTGTCGCGCGCGAGCAGAGCCACCATTTGACCATTGCCGCCGCATGCCGGATTGCCGTCGTAGGGCTTGCCGATCAGGAACAGCGGTCGCGGTGCGTTCGGCGCCATCCAGCCGGCCCATGGTTGATCGTGCTCACAGAACCTGAGCTGATGACCGAGTTCTCGCATTAGAGCCGAATAGAACTCGAACGCACGATCGAAGTCGTTCACGCCGATAAAGATGTGTGAGATCACCGCGCATCTCCAGACAGAAAAGCTCGATATCGATTGCAGGCCGCGCGAAAGCACGCGTTGATATGCTCGATTATCTTCTAACCAGGTGATGCGCCATTAAACGGTCTGCATGCACCGATGCGGCAAGGACCGCCCATGCCAGCTGACGACAAGCGCACGCCCGCGCAAATAGAAGCAGTATGGGATGAGATCAACGGCGACGCGGCGAGCACTCTGCATGGATCGACGGTGGACATCCGCGGCTGGATGATTCCGCTGGAACCGTCGGCTCGCAGCGCCGACTATTTTCTGCTCGCGCAAGACGAACCCTGCTGCGGCGGCTGCGTGCCGCGAGATCCGCGCCGCAGTATCGAAGTGACCGCGAGCGAACCGATCGCGCTTGAAAGCGGCTCATTGCCGTTGCGTGGCCGCCTGATGCAGCTCATCGACGATCCGGCCGGCTGGCGTTACCGGCTCGAACTGGCGCGGCGGGTGCCGGAGCCGGGCGGCTCGTTAGCGCAGCCGGCGACAATGAGCCGCCGTTCGTTTCTGGCCTCCAGCGCCGCGTTCGGCCTTGCGGCCTGCGCGCCTGGCCGGTTCGCCGGCTACACCGATGCACATGACGCACATGATGATGCCCAGCCGCGCGACGACGAACCCGCCCAGTGGCAGGCCTCCGCGGGTTCGCTGACCATCGACATGCATAGCCACGCCGGCCATGTGACCGTGTCGCGCAATCTGAAGATTGGCGCGAACCGGCCGCTGACACCCGTGAGCGCGTCGATGCGCACGGGCGGCATGAACGTGATCTGCCTCGCGATCGTGACCGACACGGTCGTCACGCACGTATCGGCCGATCGAAAGCGCTTCGAGGCGTGGCGCACACCGCAGCCGGGCGAGCTTTATCAGCTCGGCCAGGAGGAGTTCGTGCGCGCAGCGGAGCTGGTCGAGCGCGAACAGCTCGTGGTCGTAACGAACGCGGCCATGCTTGCATCGGTGGACCCGGCGAAGCCGAGCGTGATTATCTCGGCCGAGGGCGCCGATTTTCTGGAAGGCCAGGTGGATCGCGTCGATGAAGCGTATTCGCGGCATCGGTTGCGGCATCTTCAATTGACGCATTACCGCGTCAATGAACTCGGCGATATACAAACCGAGGCGCCCGTGCATGGCGGGCTCACCGATTTCGGCGCGGACGTCGTGCGTCGCTGTAACACGCTCGGCATCGTCGTGGATGTCGCGCACGGCACATACGATCTCGTCAAACGGGCAGCATCGGTGACGACGAAGCCGCTGGTGCTGTCGCATACCGCGCTCGCCGCGCATCCCGGTGCGCGCAGCCGCCTGATTACCGCCGATCACGCGCGCGCGATCGCCGCGACCGGCGGCGTGATCGGCGTGTGGCCGAGTTCGGGAACGTTCCGCGATCTCGCCGGCATGGCGCACGGTTTCAGGAGAATGGTGGATGTCGTCGGCGTCGAGCATGTTGGGCTCGGCACGGACATGCTCGGATTTATTTCGCCGCCGGTGTTCCGCAGTTATGAGCAGTTGCCGGCGCTGGGCGCGGCGCTCGTTTCGGCCGGGTTCTCGCAGCGGGAAACCGAACTGCTGCTGGGTGGCAACTACCGGCGCGTGTTCGAGGCTTCGATGGCCTGATTCGCGCCGTGCGTCAGATAGTGCGCGGCGCCCCGTAGCCGTAGTACCCGCAACGATTGCCGGACTGGCTGACAATCGTTGCGGGTTCTGAAAGCGGCAAACTCGTACGTCGAGTCGAGGCTAGTAGCCGGATGCCGAACGTTATGCAGCTTCCGCTTCCACCTCAACCGGCGCCAGATAATCGAACGCGACCTCACCCAGATCGAGCGTGAGATTCGCAATCACATGACGCGCACCAACAACGTGCTTGACCGGCAAATCCGCGACCGGCGCGAGTGCGTGCGGACGCAGTTCGAGCGCGGCCGGGCCGCTCCATGCGCCGAGCACGGTGACGTCACGCAGAAAGAAACGCACCAGTTCGCAGATACGCACGGTGCCGTCGACGTGCGGAATGATCTTCAGCAGATAGTTCGGTGTATTGGCAAGCTTCGCGCGCTCGGTTTCGATGTCGAGCGTGCGGTGCTTGTAGCCCATCGTGCCGGTCGCGATACGCTGCGTGCCGTAGTCGACCGTGCCGAGCAGCGTGTCGTTGCCGTCGACGCCCAGTTTGGGGCGCGCGAGCTTCTTCGGAAAGCCCCAGATCTCGCGGCCGCCGGCAATCGGACCTTCGTCGTCGAGATACATCGAATGCGTGTAGTTGCCGATGCGTCCGTCCATATCGCGCACCGAGATCACCTGACCGCTTTCCGTATAGTCGCCGAAGCCCGATGAATCCGGCATACGGATGAATTCATAGTGAACCAGCGCGTTTTCCGGCTTCAGCGGCTCCGGAACAATCGCGCGCAATGCGTCCATCTCCGTTTCGTACGAGATGATGAAGTACTCGCGGTTGATAAACCGGAATGGCGGGCGCGGATAGGCCGGATTGTGCGCGGGCATTGCAAACGCGGTCTGGCGGATCGAGTCGATGTCCATATCGTTCCTGGTAGAAGGTTGCCGGGGAGATCAATCTTGGGACACGAAATCTTCAAGCTTTTCAAGTCTAGAAATTGTTCGTGGTGTTGTTGTGTCAGTGATGGCCGCGCGCGTTACTACCGCATCATCGCGACGCCGCGCGGCGCCGGCATATAACGGTCGTCCGTCCGCGCGAAAGTGACGATCTCGACCCGGCGATCCGGTTGCAGACAGGCGACGAGGCTGTCGTGCGGCTGATTGTCGGCGCAATGGGTGAGCGGATCCTGCTCGCCGAGGCCATGCGCATCGATGCGATCAGCCGGAATGCCGTGCTGGATCAGCATCGCCTTCACCGCGTCGGCACGGCGCTGCGACAGTTGCTGGTTGTACGCCGACGAGCCCAGACGATCGGTGTAGCCGCGCACCTCGATGTGGCCGAAATGCGTCGCGCCGAGCTTTGCGGCGATGTCGCGGATATCGGCGCGCCCGCCCGGCAGCAGGTCGCCGACATCGCCGCGATCGAACGGGAACAAAGCATCGGCCGACAGACGCATCACCTGCGAAACCGGCGCGGCCGGTGCGACCGGTACGCGCGGTGCGAACTCCGCGCGGCGCGCGACCTCGGTCCAGTGACCCGGCACCCACACGTAGCGGCCATACTGCCAGCCCCAATAACCACGCTCCCATTCATAGCCGACGCGCGGCGCGGGCGCCGCTTCGTAGACCGGTGTCGGCGGCGCGAGCACCATCACCTGCGCGGAAGCCGGCGCGCTGCCGGCGAACAATGCAGCGGCGAGTGCGCTGCTTGCCGCCAGTGCGATGGCGAGGCGGCGGCGCGGGCTAGCGGTGTTGTCACGTGTATTGGCGTGTTTCATTTTCATGTCGTATCAGAGTTGAATGTTCAACGCGTACTGGGCGTAAAGCGCGTATGGGGCGTAGGGGCATTCATGCCGTCGTCAAAGGCTAACGGTTCGCACGATGAAAAGTTTTTGCGGAGTGTAAGCAAACGTCGTTGATGGAACGAGCCGCTTTGGTGCATCGGTGAGGTGTTGCGCGGGGAGTGAGACGACTGTAGCGCACGCTCCGATGCGACCGCGAGGGTAATGACGGGTAATAAACGTAGACGACGGCGATACACCTGTTAAACGACTGTCAAACGCTCAATGGCTGGTTCGCATTGCCAGCACGATCGATGCCGATACACATGTCCGAATCTGGCCAGAATCATGGCCGGGCTTCGGCTACAGTTGAACCATGCGACTCGACCCCGACACCTGCTATCAGACGCTGCTCGCGCGAGACCGTCGTTTCGACGGCTGGTTTTTCGTCGGCGTGTCCTCGACGGGCATCTATTGCCGGCCGGTTTGTCCGGTGCGCACGCCGAAGCGCGAGAACTGCCATTTCTTCGTCAGCGCGGCCGCCGCCGAAAAAGCGGGTTTTCGTCCGTGCCTGCGTTGCCGCCCTGAGCTGGCGCCCGGCAACGGTCTTCTCGACCTGTCCGCGCAACTCGCGCGATCGGCCGCCACGCTGATCGAAGAGGGCTTCCTGAACAGCGCTGGAATTCCCGAACTGGCGGCGCGCGTCGGCGTAACCGATCGTCATTTGCGGCGCATTTTCGATGCCGAGTATCGCGTGTCGATCGTCGAATATGCGCAGACGCAGCGCTTGCTGATGGCCAAGCGTTTGCTGACCGACACGCGTCTGCCGATCACGCGGATCGCGTTGGCGGCGGGGTTCGGCAGTGTCAGGCGATTCAACGATCTGTTTCTGAAGAAATACGGCCTGAATCCGCAGCGATTTCGCAAAACAACCGACGCGAATCCGCCGGACACGCTGTGTTTCGCGCTCGGATATCGGCCGCCGTTTTCATGGTCCGGCATGCAGAGCTTTTTCAGGCAGCGACAGATCAGCGGCGTCGAGGCAGTCAGCGACGATCGCTACAGCCGTGTCATCGAAATCAACAAAGGCGAGCAGAGCGTGGTCGGCTGGATCAGCGTCACGAACGACCCGCTACGTTTTGCGATCAACGTGACGATGCCGGTGGCCGTGATACCGGTTCTGGCGGAAGTGCTCGCGAGAGTGCGGCGCATGTTCGATCTGTCGGCGCGTCCCGATCTGATCGACGAACGTCTCGGCGAACTTGCGATCGAGCATCCCGGCATGCGTGTACCAGGCGCGCTGGATGGCTTCGAAATCGCAGTGCGGGCGATCGTCGGGCAGCACGCTTCAGTACCGGATAGCCGGAAGATTCTGTCGCGAATCGCGGAGCGCTTCGGAACGACGACAACGGCCCCTTATGGATTGACGCGGACGTTTCCAGGCGCGGCGACGTTCAGCCGATTGCCGGTCGCCACATTGCAGCAAACCGGCATCACGCGCGCCCGCGCCGAGGCGATCGTCGCACTCGCCGGCGAAGTCGCGTCGCGACGGATCATGCTTGAACCGGCCGCGCCGCTCGAGCCCACGCTGCACGCGCTTCGACGTATTCGCGGGCTCGGTGAATGGACGGTGCAATACATCGCGATGCGCTCGCTGGGATGGCCTAACGCGTTTCCCGAGGGGGACGCGGTGCTGAAGAAGCAACTCGGCTATTCGAGCGCGTCAGCGCTGAATCGACACGCCGAACAGTGGCAGCCATGGCGCGCCTACGCCGCGCTCCATATGTGGCGCCGTCACGAAGATCAGTGCCGCTGCTAACTGCTGTTTGATTTAGTCCGCAGTCCGCAGTCCACGGCTCGCGCGCAAATCGCTTTGCGCATCGCGGGCGATGTTTCGACGTCAATTCCTCTTCACGGCCATGAACCTTATCGAACTCTGTCTGCTCGCGGCAATCTGGGGCGCGTCTTTTCTTTTCATGCGCGTCGCCACGCCAGAACTCGGGCCGATTGCGTTGATCGCGCTTCGGGTCGGCATTGCAACTTTGGTTTTGATCCCCGCGCTACGCACGGCGGACGCACGCAGTCAATTCCGCTCGAAGTTGTGGCCGCTGTTCGTCGTCGGTGTGACCAACTCCGCGATTCCATTCTGTCTGCTCGCTTATTCGACGCTTTATCTGAATGCCGGGCTCGACTCGGTACTGAATGCGACGACGCCACTGTGGGCCGCGCTGATCGCGACCACGTTGTTCCAGTCGCCGATGGGACGCTTGCAAGCGCTCGGTCTGCTGCTCGGGCTCGCCGGCGTGGTGGTACTGGTATCGGACATGTTCGGCGCGGGCGTGAAGGGCGTTCCGCTTGCGATCGGCGCGGCGCTGTTCGCGACGCTTTTCTACGGCTTTGCGGTCAACTATTCGAAGCGGCGTCTCGCGGGCGTGCAGCCTTTTGTCGTGGCATTCGGCAGCCAGCTTTTCGCGTCGATCATGCTGGTGCCGCTCGCGCTGCTCGCGTGGCCACGTGATGCGGTCACGCCTTCGACATGGGCGTGCGTGGCCGCGCTGGGCATTCTGTGCACCGGCTTCGCCTATGTGCTGTTCTTCAGGCTGGTCGAGCACGCCGGGGCGGCGTATGCGGCGTCGGTGACGTTCCTGATTCCGATCTTCGGCGTGCTATGGGGCGCGATGTTTCTCGACGAGAGGATCACGCCGCGGATGATCGCCGGGTGCGCGACGATTCTTGTCGGCACCGCGCTCGCAATCGGGAAACTTCGCTCGATGCGCGTACGTGCCAGCTGAAACCGGCTTGCCGTACACAGTGCGCGAATGTGAATGTGTCGTCTCGCCATCCGGCGCGCAAAGCGACCAGGCCAATATCCGATTCGGGTTTCTCCTGGTCTGCCAGCTGTCGATATCCACGTCGCCGGTCCGTCGTGAGAGTATGTTCAACCCCTCCAGCGAAAGGCGATCACCATGGCTACCGGAACCGTCAATTTTCACCGTGTGCTGCGCACGACTCCCGAGCGGCTCTATCGCGCGTTTCTCGAACCCGACGCGTTGGCGAAGTGGCTGCCGCCGTATGGATTCACGTGTCAGGTTCATCAGATGGAAGCGCGCGTCGGCGGCACGTTCAGAATGTCGTTCCGCAACTTCGGCACCGGCAATGGCCACTCGTTCGGCGGCGAGTACATCGAACTGGTGCCGTCCGAAAAGATTCGCTACACGGACCGTTTCGACGATCCGAATTTGCCCGGCCAGATGATCACCACTGTCTCGTTGCGCGCGGTGTCGTGCGGCACCGAATTGACCATCGTGCAGGAAGGCATTCCCGAGGTCATTCCCGTCGAAATGTGCTGCCTCGGCTGGCAGGAATCGCTCGCGCAACTGGCGAAGCTGGTCGAGCCGGTGATTCCCGATTGAAGTCCGCACGCTACGTATGACGGCAGGCGCCGGCCACGACGGCGCCTGTCGTGTGCGTTTCATCCGCGAATTTATATTGCTCAATATCGACGCAGTCATGGCCGCGGTGCGACGCAAAGGCTATGACATTCGCGATTCATTAGTCCCTGTTAGCAGGTATAAACAGGTATAAATGGTTGCAATCGAGAGCACCCGCGAGAGCGCCCGCGCTTCTTAGCGCTTCTCAGCGAAAAGCCCTACGCGCCTGCAGTTACAGCTCCGATAACCGCGTCAACACCGCCGGTGCATCCCGCGCCGGTCGAGGGTAAAGATCTCCCGCTTATCTGCCGTTTACCCGTAAGTCGACCCGTGCCGGAAAACACGGTCGTGAATTGGTCATCCAGTACTTTTGCTGGAACTCTAAATTACAAAATAACCCGGGACTGCGATATGGCTCTAACGTTAAGAGGCAGGATCGTCATTATTTCTTCTGCCACCGTTGTGGGAGCCCTTATTCTTTCAGGCGCTGTGACTTACGCAATCGTTCGTGCCAACACGATGGACGTAATCAACGCGAACCTGAATTCGATAGCGGGCAGCAATACGGCAACCATTAGCCAGTGGGTGGCTTCGAAGGAACGCGCGGTCACCGAAACCGCCGCGACGGTGGAACACGGCGACCCTCAGGGCCACGTCGCGCAGATGGCCAGGAACGACGATTTCGTCGCGACCGTCGGCTGGACGGACAAGACGTTTTTCTCGACCGCGCAGACGCCGCCGACCTACGACCCGACAGCTCGCCCGTGGTACAAGGCCGCGATTGACGCGGCTAAACTCGTGATCACGAAGCCCTACCCGGATTCCGTCACGGGCCAACCCTTCGTGGCCTTCACGACACCGATGATTCGCGACGGCAAGGCGGTCGGCGTGCTGAGCGGCGCCGTGACGCTCGACGGGATACGCGACGTCGTGAAGGCCGTTCACCCAACACCTTCGAGCCTTGCCTTCGTCGTGTCGAAAGACGGCCAGGTCATCGCGCATCCGGACGCGGCGCTTGCATTGAAGCCGACCACGGACGTCGCGCCCGAACTGACACCCGACAGGTTGACCCAGATGGCGGGAGCCGACTCGCCATCCGAAGTGACGATCGCCGGCGCGCCGAAGCTGCTGTCGGTCACACCGGTCAAGGGCACGGATTGGGACGTCGTGATTGCGCTCGACAAGACCGAAGCGACGACCGGTCTGCGCAGCATGATCCGCACAATGGCGACTGCGATGGTCGTGCTGACGCTGGCCGCGGTCGGTGTGGCCATTTTCCTGACGTCCGGTGCGTTCCGCCGGCTCGGTGAAGTGCGCGACGCGATGCAGGCCGTCGCCAGCGGCACCGGCGACCTGACCCAGCGGCTGCCGGTCGCGGGCAACGATGAAGTCGCGCAAATCGCGGATTCGTTCAACCGTTTCGTCGCGAAGCTGCACGACGTGATCCGCCGCATCCGCGATGCCAGCGCGTCGGTGCAGCACGCGGCGAGCGAGATCGCTTCGGGTAACCTCGATCTCTCGCGCCGCACGGAAGCAGCCGCCGCGAGTCTTCAACAGACGGCCGCGTCGATGGAGGAGATCACGTCGACGGTGACGCAGGCCGCGGGCTCCGCGCGTCTCGCGAATGAAACGACGTCCGCGGCGGCGGGTGCGGCGTCGCGAGGCGGGCAGGTGGTGGCCGGCGTCGTGTCGACGATGCGCGATATCGAAGCGGCGTCCGGAAAGATCAATGACATCATCGGCGTCATCGACAGCATTGCCTTCCAGACCAACATTCTCGCGCTCAATGCAGCGGTCGAAGCGGCCCGCGCCGGAGACGGCGGACGGGGCTTCGCCGTCGTTGCCGGCGAGGTCCGCACGCTCGCGCAGCGAAGCGCGCAGGCCGCGAAGGAAATCAAGGTGCTGATTGCGACGAACGTCGACAGCGTCTCGGGCGGGGCGTCGCTGGTCAAGGAAGCCGGGCAGACGATGGAAGACATCGTTGGACGCGTTTCGAATGCCACCGCGATCATCGGCGAGATCGCGGGCGCGGCGGACGAACAGACTCGCGGCATTCAGGAAGTCAACCGCGCGGTCGCGCAACTCGACGAGATGATCCAGCAGAACGCGGCGCTCGTCGAACAGTCGGCCGCCGCCGCTTCGACGCTGCAAACGCAGGCGACGGACCTGGCGGAAGCGGTCGGACAATTCCGTGTCGAGGCGTAGCGTCCGGAACATTAAACCAACACGGCGCTTGCAATTGATGTGAATTGATGTGAGTGGACGATGGTCAGCGGGCGGTGAGTGTTCATGGCACTCACCGCCCGCGTTTCGTTTATGGGCTGTGTTACGGGCTGTGGCTTTACCCGTTCGTTGCAAACGCTGCGCGAACCTTTTCGCATTGGTCTTTCAAAATCCAATCGGCCAATTGCCGTCACGCCTTTTAAACAAAACCTAAACAAATTCTTTATATTCCGGGCCAATAATGCGGCCTTTGTTTCATTCCCTTAAATTCGCTGTAAGCGTAACTGCCCGAGAGGAACGCCCTTCGCTCGCGCAGCGATCGGCTATGGCCGGCTGATTTACGCGATTTAACACCAGCGAAATAAAGACAGAATCCGGCGGTGCTGACAAGCCGCCAATCGTTGTACAACCTGGTAAAACTTCATGCTAAGAGAAATACGGAATGGCGCCGTAGGGGTAGCCATAACCCTGTTATTGGCGGCTTGCGGTGGTTCGAACAATCCGTCATCGCAGGGTTCGTCGACGGGGGCATCGCAACCGTCGGGACCTTCGGGCGGTGACACGTCCAACCCGGGCGGCGGTTCGACGACTCCCCCGGTCGCCAACTCGCTCACGCAGTACGTGAACCCGCTGATCGGTACGGCACCGGGCACGTCGCCGACGCCGACCGCGCACGGCGCGGGCGGCAACACGCTGCCGGCGGCTGGTTTGCCGTCGGGCATGGTGCAGTGGGGCCCGGATACCAACACGACCCCGGCGGGCAGCAACACCGCCGAGCCGGGCTCGCCGCCGGGCTACTACTACGACTTCAACTCGATCGCCGGTTTCAGCCTGACCCATATGACGGGTACGGGCGGCGAGGGCAATGACGGTGAAATCCCGTTCATGGCGACGACCACGCTCGCCAACCTGACGCCGACGTTCTCGCACGCGAACGAGACCGCGAAGCCGGGCTACTACGCGGTGGCGCTCGACAACCAGGTGAAGGTCGAACTGACCGCGACGCTGCGCACGGGCATGGGGCGCTTCACGTTCCCGGCGAGCAGCCCCGAGTTCGTCCGGATCGATACGACGCATACCAACACGCTGACGGCGACGACGGGTTCGATCACGCAATTGTCGAACACCGAACTGGCCGGCTTTTCGGTGGGCGGCGACTTCGAAGGCGCGGCGAGCCGCGTGCCGGTCTATTTCTACGCTGTGTTCAACCAGCCGTTCTCGGCCACGTCGACGGTTAGCTCCGGTGTAGCGACGCTCTCGTTCGACGCGGGCACGCCGGTGCTCGTCAAGGTCGGTATCTCGTACGTCAGCATGGCGAACGCGAAGCTGAACGTGACGAACGAAAACGCCGGCTGGGACTTCGACGGTACCAAGAATGCCGCCGACACGGCCTGGAACCAGCGTCTGCAGTCGATCACCCTCGCGTCGGGCACCCCGGCCGCGACGATGACGAACTTCTACACCGCGCTCTATCACACGCTGTGGGCGCCGAGCATTTTCAGCGACTCGAACGGCCAGTACCTCGGCTTCGACGGCACGACCCATACGCTCGCGAGCGGCCAGCAGGCGCAGTACTCCGGCTTCTCGAATTGGGACGTCTATCGTTCGCAGATGCCGTTGCGCGCGATGCTGTATCCGACCGAAACGAGCGACATGGTGCAGTCGCTGCTGAACGACGCGGATCAGTGCGGCGCGATTCCGCGCTGGGTCAACGACAACTATGACTCCGGCACGATGGTCGGCGACGGCGGCACGAACATCGTTGCGAGCGCATACGCATTCGGCGCGAAGAACTTCAACACGGCTAGCGCGCTGAACCACATCATGGCGCAGCTGAACACGAACAACCTGGCCGTTTGCAAGAACGCATCCGGTACGACGATCGGCGTGAACGGCGGCCGCTCGACGTATCTGAAGTTCGGCTACATCACGTCGGGTGAAACCGCGATCGCTTCGTCGAGCCTCGAGTACAACCAGACCGACTTCGCCGCATCGCAGTTCGCGGCCGCGCTCGGCAACACGTGGATGGCGCAGCAGGCGCTGGGCCGTTCGGCCGGCTGGCAGTATTCGATCAACACGGCGTCCACGCCGCCGCTGCTCGAAGGCCGTCAGACGAGCGGTGCGTTCGACAGCGAAACGCCGACCAGTACCGACAACTACGATCAGGGCAGCGCGGAGCAGTACACGTGGATGGTGCCCTGGAACCTGACCGGTCTCGTCAACACGCTGGGCGGCAACACGACGGTCCAGACGCGACTCGACGCGCTGCAAACCAACCTCAATGCGGGCAATGGCGCGGCTAACCTGTACATCGGTAACGAGCCTTCGTTCGCGATTCCGTGGGTGTACAACTGGGCAGGCGCACCGTCGAAGACGAGCGATCTGATCCAGAAGATCGTCACGACGCAGTTCGCTGCAACGCCGGGCGGTCTGCCGGGCAACGACGATATGGGCGCGATGTCGAGCTGGTATGTGTGGGCGACGCTCGGTATGTATCCGGAAGTGCCGGGTGTGGCAGGTTTCGCGCTGCATAGCCCGCAAGTTTCGGGTGCAACGATCACGCTCGAAAACGGCAAGACGATCGCGATCACCGCGGCTGGTGCGCCGAACTCGAACTACGTGCAGTCGCTGCAGGTGAACGGCAAGGCAGTTGCTACGCCGTGGCTGTCGTACTCCGACGTGTCGAACGGCGGGACGATGACCTACGCGATGGGTAGCTCGGCTTCGTCGTGGGGCACGGGTGCGGCGAATGTACCGCCGTCGTTCGGTCTGCCGGAGTACGCAAACCTTGCCGCCGCGTTCAACAACCAGGGCTTCAGCCTTGACGGCAGCGTGGCGAACACCGGCCTCGGCGCGGCATTCGACGGCAGCCTGAACAGCTATTCGACGACGGCGCTGGCAGGTGTGATCGGTGGTGCAGGCACGGTGACGACGCTCGGTGCGACGTTCACGCTGCCGGTCAATCTGACGGCGAACCAGCAGGCGCTCGACAACGTCGTGGTGGCCGGTCAGACGATCGACATGCCGGCCGGTTCGACGGGTTCGAGCGTGGTGTTCCTCGGCGCGTCGGGTAACGGTCCGAGCACGGGCACGGTGGTGGTCAACTACACCGACGGCACGAACACATCCGCGTCGCTGACGCTGGACGATGGCACGTTGAACGGCGGCGGCGGTACGTTGACGAACACGCAAGTCGCGCTGATGCCGTATCGCAACACGGCGACGGGCGGCAAGGACAACACGAAGAGCTACCTGTTCTCGCAGGCCATCACGATCAATCCGGCCAAGACGGTGAAGAGCGTGACGCTGCCCGCGAATGTCAGCGCCGGCAAGATGCACATCTTCGGTATCGCAGTGGCTCCCTGAGCCATCTGATGGGCGGTCGCGCATCCGATGTGACGACGGTGTAGTACGCGTCGTCGCGGCTGGAAGCGCGCCGCTCGCTTCGATGAATCACTTCTGAACTGCGAGGCCATTTCCGATGGCCTCGCAGCGTCGTTTCCCGATGCCAGATGAGGCGTCATCAAGTATTGGCACATGATGGACTTCCGACCTATTGCTCCGCGCTACGCAGCCTGGGAATATCTGCTCAAGCATGGCACCTGGCCAGGCGCCGCGCCCGATTGGGCGCCCAACGTCGAGACCCGCGTCGACACGACGACCGCGATGTATGCGGTGATCGACGAACTGGCTGCTCTGGTGTCTCGCTACCATGCGGCGCGCCATGGCGCGACGGGCGACATCGGCGATTGATTGCGATTCGCGATGTGCGATGCGTGATTCTTCGTACGCGCAATTCGCGCTGGATTTGCCGGGTGGTAATGAAGCTCGTACGGACTGAGTTGAGCTGAGCTGAGCGCCGAGTGGTTTAACTGACGTATCAGACATCACGCTGGATTCGAGCGAGGGTGATATTTGCCCGCCGGCTTCGGAAGGCAACTAACTGTCTAGCCGATCGGTTCTCGCAGACAAACGTCAACCCCGAGTTTTATTGCTGAGCCATCGCTCCTATTGGCTGGCAGAAAGAAGCGCTTACTTTTCGCGACGAGCCGAGCGGCTTTCGAGGCCGATGGCGGTGCCGGCGCAGTAGCGCATGTGCGTGCGGTGTGCTTTACGCGGTTCGCGTTTCAGTCGCCTTCAGAAAATCCCCTTCACAGCACTCAAATCACCTCCTTCAACTGCCGCACGATCGCCGCGGTCACCCCCATCTTGTCGTGCTGCGCACGCTCCAGCATGCCGACGTTGCGCTTGCCGCCAGTCTCCGGCAGCGGCACCACGCGCAGCGCTTCATCACGCATCCACGATGAACGCCGCAGCAGCGGCACCACCGCGACGCCGATCCCCTGGCGCACGAGTTCGGCGATCCCTTCCAGCGAGTTCAGTTCGAGAAACTCGTTGACCTTGATGCGCTGCTTGCGCAACGCACGATCGATGATCGCGCCGGTACGCTGCGTTCTGTCGAAGCGCAGAAAGCGCTGCGTACGCAGCAGTTCCGCGACCGACTCCTTGGCCATGTTGGTATTCGCGAGCAGCACGAGCGGTTCCGAATAGAGCGGCGTCCATTGCACGCTGGCCGGCCGCCGGCCCGGCGTATCGATGATCACGGCCGCATCGATCTCGCCGGAATCGACGCGCGCGGCGAGGTCGACCGATTTCGCAGCCGTGATACGCACATCGAGATTCGGCCGGCTCATCTTCAGATGCGCGGCGGCTTCGGCCAGCGCGCCGACGACCGATTCGACCGCGCCGATCGATACCGGCCCGACGTCTTCCTCGAGGCCACCGGCCGTCATACGCATCGCCTCGTACACGGCGAGCAGACGCTGCGCGTGCGGCAGCAGGCTCTTGCCCATCGCGTTGAGCATCACCTTGCGGCCGCTGCGATCGAACAGTTCATGTTTGAACTCGGTTTCGAGCGCGCGCATCTGCATGCTGACCGCCGACTGGGTCAGCGCCATCTGCTCGGCGGCAACCGCAAACGAGCCGTGGCGCGCGACGGCCGTAAAAGTACGCAGAAAGCGGATCGTGCTCAAGATTGCCTCGGCGGGAAAGAAGCGATGGAGGGGAAGCGAGTGCGCGCGCGACCATTCAGCCGCGCGCCGATACATCAAATTTCTTGAAGCGAATGACAAGAAATTTTAGCTTTTCTTGATTTAAGTGGCTATGGACAATGAGGTTCAAACATCAGGCGATGTCGCGCGCAGGCCGCCAGCGCGGGTTACAGCCAGATTCAAAGCCCGATTTACAGCCCGCGCGATTCACGCGAAAACAACCGATGCCGCACTCGGGAACTCACCCAGCGGCACACACAAGGAGACAGGAATGGATGTATCCGTGCAACGACGCGAGGCCGACGCGTTGCCCCATATCGCACCGGCAGCAAAGTCGTTCGACGCTCGGGTGATCGTCGTCGCCACGATCGGCAATGCGCTCGAATGGTTCGATTTCACCGTCTTCTCCTTCTTCGCCGCGATCATCGCGAAGCAGTTCTTTCCCAGTGACAACGCCACCGCATCGCTGCTCGCCGCCTGGACCACGTTCGGCGTCGGCTTCCTGACGCGGCCGCTCGGCGGCATCATCCTCGGCAATTACGCGGACCGTCATGGCCGCAAATCCGCGCTCGTCGTGACGATTTCGCTGATGGCGGTCGGCGTCGGCATCATCGCGCTGGCGCCCACCTATTCGCAGATCGGTATCTTCGCGCCGATCCTGATGCTGATCGGCCGCTTTTTGCAGGGCTTTTCCGCGGGCGGCGAAGTGGGCAGCGCGACCGCGTTTCTGGTCGAACACGCGCCGGTGGAGCGGCGCGGCGTGTACGGCAGCTTCCAGATGATCAGCCAGGCCTGCAGCATGTTGCTCGGCGCACTGACCGGTGTCGCGCTCACGCGTTTGCTGAGCGCGCAACAACTCGAAGATTTCGGCTGGCGCATTCCGTTCATGCTCGGTCTGCTGATCGTGCCGGTCGGTCTCTATGTGCGCTCGAAGCTCGATGAGTCGCCGGTTTTCAGGCAGCAGGCCAAACACGCGCCGGCCAGAAAGGCGCCGTTTCTCGAATCGATCGTCGTGCACTGGCGCGCGATTCTCGCCGGCTTCGGCCTCACTGTGTACGGCACGATCGGCACGTATATCTTCTATTACTACATGCCGAGCTATGCGACGAAGACGCTCGACATCCCGTTCGCGAGCAGCGTGATTGCGTCGTGCTGCGCGGCGATCGCGTATATCGTCGCGACGTTCGCGTCCGGTTTTATCTCCGATGCGCTGGGCCGCAAGAAGCCGATGGTGGCGTCGACCGTGCTGAGCCTCGTGATCTCGTATCCGCTGTTCGCGCTGCTGACGAGCCACCCGACCTTGCCGGTGCTGATTTTCGTGCAGTGCTGCCTGATGGCGTCGCTCGGTTTGTTCCAGGGCTCGTATTGCGCATTCGTCTGCGAGCTGTTCCCGTCGCATGTGCGCTCGACCGGCATGGCGATCGGCTACAACTTTGCGGTGATGATCTTCGGCGGTTTTGCGGGCGCGATTGCCACGCTGCTGATCAAGATCACCGAAGACAAGCTCGCTGTCGTGTACTACGGCCTGTTCGGCTGCGTGATCGGTCTCGTGACGATCGCGATGCTGAAGGACCGCTCGAAGCAACCGCTGCTTTGATTGTCGCTGCTTTATTTGTAGATATAAGCTGTGATCCGCTGATACTTTCGATACCCGAACCCGGCCGTTCACATCCGCGCGCATGATGCGCACCGTTCGAACGGCCGCTGAAGAAAAGGAAACCCCAATGAAGATCATCCCCGAAATTGCGCACGCCAATCCCGGCATTCAGGCGATTCGCCGCGACATCCACGCGCATCCGGAGCTGTGCTACGAAGAGAACCGCACCGCCGACGTCGTCGCGAAGCAACTCGAATCGTGGGGCCTCGAAGTCACGCGCGGGCTCGGCAAGACCGGTGTGGTTGGTGTACTGCGCAACGGTTCGAGCAGCAAGGCGGTCGGCCTGCGCGCCGATATGGACGCGCTGCCGATCCAGGAACTGAACACGTTCGAGCATGCGTCGCAGCATCCGGGCAAGATGCACGCGTGCGGCCACGACGGCCATACCGCGATGCTGCTCGGCGCCGCGCAGTATCTGTCGAAGCATCGCAACTTCGACGGCACGGTAGTGTTTATTTTCCAGCCGGCCGAAGAAGGCGGCGGCGGCGCGAAGGCGATGATCGAAGATGGTCTGTTCCAGCGCTTTCCGGTCGATGCGGTGTTCGCGCTGCATAACTGGCCGGGCATGCCGGCCGGCGAATTCGGCGCGCGTGTCGGCGCGACCCAGGCATCGAGCAACGAATTCAAGATCACGGTGAAGGGCGTCGGCGCGCACGCGGCGATTCCGCACAACGGCATCGATCCGGTGTTCACCGCGATGCAGATCGGCACCGGCCTGCAAAGCATCATGACGCGCAACAAGCGTCCGATCGACGCGGCCGTGCTGTCGATCACGCAGATCAACGCGGGCGAAGCCGTTAACGTGATTCCCGATACCGCGACGCTGGCCGGCACGGTGCGCACGTTCTCGGTGGAAGTGCTGGATCTGATCGAAAGCCGCATGAAGCAGCTCGCCGAAGCAACCGCGCTCGCATATGGCTGCTCGGTCGAGTTCTCGTTCCGCCGCAACTATCCGCCGACCGTCAACACCGAGAAGGAAACCCACTTCGCGCTCGGCGTGATGCAGCAAATCGTTGGCAACGACCACGTCGAAACGAACATCGATCCGACGATGGGCGCCGAAGACTTCTCGTTCATGCTGCTCGAAAAGCCGGGCTGCTATGCGTACATCGGCAATGGTGACGGCGCGCACCGCGACCATGGTCACGGGCTCGGGCCGTGCATGCTGCACAACACCAGCTACGATTTCAACGACGACGTGCTGTCGCTCGGCTCGACGTACTGGGTGCGTCTGACCGAATCGTTCCTGAGCCAGGCCTGATCGTTGTCGTAACTGTGCCGTCCGTATCCTCGCCGCGCGCGTTATCTGGAGATGCAATGAATCCATCGTCGTATTTCGCTTCGTCGTATCAGAACGCGCGGCAGTTGTATCAGCGGTCCGCCGCGGATACGGACGCGTACTTCGAAAGCCACGTGATCCCGGATCAGCGCGGCCTCGAAGGCGAGGAACTCGCCACCGATGTCGTATGGCTCGGCCCTCAAAGCGCGCGCCGCTTGCTGGTGCTGACTTCGGGTACACATGGCGTCGAAGGCTTTTGCGGCTCGGCCGCACAGGTCGCGTTATTGCATGACCGGCCGCTGCACGCGCTGCTCGACAAGCTGAACGTCGCGATTCTCGTCGTGCATGCGATCAATCCGTATGGCTTTTCGCATTTAAGCCGCACCAACGAGGACAACGTCGACCTGAACCGCAACAGCATCGATTTCTCGAAGCCGTTGCCGGTCAATCCCGCGTATGACGATCTGCACGCGTTGCTGGTGCCGCAAGAGTGGCCGCCGTCGCAGGAGAACGCGGCGGCGATCGCGAAATACATCGAGGAACGCGGCGAATCTGCTTATCAACAGGCGCTGACTATCGGGCAATATCGGCATGCCGACGGAATGTTCTTCGGTGGCGCGCGTACGGTGTGGAGCACGCGTCTGTTGCAGACGCTGCTCAAAAAATTCGGCACAGCGTGCGACAGCATCGGCTGGATCGATTTTCATACGGGGCTCGGTCCTTACGGACACGGCGAGAAAATCTGCGTCGGGCAACTCGGCGCGCAGGAGTTGCAACGGGCGCGCGCATGGTGGGGCGCCGACGTGACGAGTCCGCTCGACGGCACATCGGTCGCGGCCAATGTCGCGGGCCCGGTGCTCGACACGCTGCGCCGCACTTGCACGCATGCGCGCACGACGGCGATCGCGATCGAATACGGCACGGTGCCGCTCGTCGACATGCTGCACCGGCTGCGCGCCGATAGCTGGGTGCGCCAGCATCCGGACGCCGACCCGCGGCAGATCGACACGATTCGCGCGGAGATTCGTGCTGGCTTCTATTGCGAAGACGATGTGTGGCGCGGGCTGATTCTCGGCCAGGCGCGCGCGGCGATCTTGCAGGCGGTGATGGGTTTGTCGCGAGATGCGGCGGCCTGACCCTAGAAAAAAGCACCCTCCGCAATCCCCAAGATCCCTAAGGATTGTCTCCGCAACATCAACAAAGCGTCTCCCGGATGCATGTTTATCCGCCACTGACGCACCGCCATACTGCTTCCATGCCTGGAGTCTGAGCGCGCACCGTTCTATCGACGCGCCGGCTCCGGGCGCTTCTGGAACTTTCAATTGGCGGCGTCCATGCTTACAAGACAGGCGATCGACTCGGGCGAATATCTCGACCATTTCGAGTCGCTGCCGAACCTTTGGTCGACGGAGCGCATCGAGCGCTCGCTCGCGGAAACCATCAAATCGAAGCCCGCGCAAACGCGCGATATCTGGATCTTCGCGTACGGCTCGCTGATGTGGAATCCACTCGTGCACTTCGCCGACCGGCAGGTCGCGACGCTGCACGGCTGGCATCGCAGCTTCTGTCTTCACATGCATATCGGCCGCGGCAGTACCGAGACGCCGGGGCGCATGCTCGCGCTCGAAGAAGGCGGTCATACGCATGCTGTCGCACTGAAACTGTCGTCGCCGACGATGGCCGAAGAGCTGAGGCTCGTGTGGATTCGCGAGATGGTGCTGGGTTCGTATCGGCCGTTGTGGGTGCCGATTACGCTGGCCGATGGCGAAACAACGCACGCGATCGCCTTCGTCGCCGAAACGGATGTCGAACAGTACGCGGTCGATTCGCGTGTGTCGACGGTTGCGCCGCTGATCGCGAGTGCCGCGGGACGATTCGGCAGTAACGCCGAGTACCTGTTCAAGCTGCATGCCGCGCTCGACGAGTGCCGCTTGTACGATCCGTATATCGACGCCCTCGCCGGTGAAGTGCAACGGCTGTTGTCGCGCCGCCCGGCAGGCAAATGACGCAAGCCGTCGATGCTTGCGCGGCGTAAACGCAATGGACAAACTTCAGGCGATGCAGGTCTTCACCAAGGTGGTGGAGACCAACAGCTTCTCCGGCGCCGCCGCCGCGCTGGATATGATGCGTTCTTCCGTGACGACCGCGATTCAAGGTCTCGAAGCTCACCTCAAGGTGCGTCTTCTGAACCGCACCACGCGCCGCATCAGTCTGACGCCGGACGGCGCGGCCTATTACGAACGTTGCTTGCGCATTCTTGCCGATGTCGAGGACTCGGAGAATGCGCTTTCCGTGTCCGCGTCTCCACGCGGCAAACTGAAGGTCGAGATGCCGGGTTCGCTAGGCCGGCTGGTTATCGTGCCGGCACTCGATGATTTTCACACCCGCTATCCGGACATCGATCTGATGCTCGGCATCGGCGACAAGGCCGTCGATCTGGTCCAGAGCAGCGTCGACTGTGCGATTCGGATGGGACCGCTACAGGACTCCACGCTCGTTGCCCGGCGAGTGGGCGTGGCGGAGTTCGTCACCGTGGCGAGTCCCGAATATCTGCGCAAGAACGGCACGCCGCAAGTACTGGCCGATCTCGACCGGCATGTCGCGGTCAATTACTTTTCGAGTCGCAGCGGCCGGATCGTCGCGATGGATTTCGTCGTGGACGGCAAGCCTGTTGAAGTGTCGATGCGTTCGAAGCTGGCGGCGAACGATGGCGACGCTTATCTGCAATGCGGCTTGCAGGGCCTTGGCATTATCCAGGTGCCGCATTTCCTCGCGTATTCGCATCTGCAATCGGGCCGCCTCGTCGAAGTGTTGGCGCCATGGCGTCCCATGCCATTTCCGGTGTCGGCCGTTTATCCGCAGAACCGGCATCTGTCGCCACAGGTGCGCGCGTTCATCGATTGGGTCGCGCAACGCTTCGAGCAGTGTGCGTTGCTGAGAACCCATCACGTATCACCCAACGAAATCGCCAATAGCGCGGCACGAACGGCTGCCTGTTT
The DNA here is from genome assembly GCF_021390495.1 of Paraburkholderia sp. ZP32-5. Lineage (NCBI taxonomy): Bacteria > Pseudomonadati > Pseudomonadota > Betaproteobacteria > Burkholderiales > Burkholderiaceae > Paraburkholderia > Paraburkholderia sp. ZP32-5. The sequence continues at coordinate 362,977 of NZ_JAJEJP010000003.1, forward strand.
GGCGGCGCAATCGATAGCAGACCCGGCTGTGGTCTGACAGCAAGAGCAGTCAAAACAGCACTTACCGAAACCCCAGCAGCACCATCCACGACCTCATCGTCGTGCGTCTTCTTGCGCTTTGACGCGCACTGCCAGCGCTCGAATTAAAGCGCTTTGATTGTCGCCCGCGAAGCGACAAAGAAACCACCGCCGCCTACTTTATCGCCCCCAGGCCGAAGACGATACTCCCGTCAACGCATCACGCCGACCCAACGCCATCGAGCGATCCGGTGTCCGGCCCGACCTTTGAATCTCTCTGAACGAATCTCTGTAGATAAGGAAGACTAGCTATGTTTAGTCATCGAAAAAGTATTGCCGGTGCGCTTGGCGCGCTGGTCGTGGTGGGCACTGTCGCGGGCATCGGCGTGAGCCGCGGGCACGCGCCGTCGCCCGTCAGTGTGGCGCAGGCAGCCGATATGCCGAGCGCCGCCACGGAAGTCGACGTCGCTACCGTTCTATCGCAAACGATCACCGACTGGCAGAGCTATTCCGGCCGGCTCGAAGCAGTCGATCGTGTCGACGTGCGTCCGCTGGTTTCCGGCACCATCGTCGCGGTGCACTTCAAGGACGGCGCGCTGGTGAAGAAGGGCGACTCGCTGTTTACGATCGATCCGCGTCCGTATGTCGCCGAAGTCGATCGCGCGAGCGCGCAACTTGCGGCCGCGCAGGCACGCGCGAGCTACGCATCGACCGATGCGGCACGCGCCGATCGTCTGCTCGCCGACAACGCGATTGCCAAACGCGATTACGACGAGAAGCAGAACAGCGCACGCGAAGCGGCGGCAGGCGTCAAGGCCGCGCAGGCCGCGCTCGAAGCCGCGCAGATCAACCTCAGCTATACGAACGTCACCGCGCCGGTAGCGGGCCGTGTATCGCGCGCGGAATTGACGGTGGGCAATGTCGTGTCGACCGGCGCAAGCGCGCCGCTGCTGACGACACTGGTTTCGGTGTCGCCGATTTACGTGTCGTTTGATGTCGACGAACAGACGTATCTGCAATACCTCGGCCGCGATCGCAATGCGGCGGTGCCGGTATCGATGGGTCTCGCCAATGAAACGGGCTACTCGCACCAGGGCAAGGTCACGTCGGTCGATAACCGACTCGATACGTCGTCGGGCACGATCCGCGTGCGCGCGAGTATCGACAACGCCGATGGCGCGCTGGTGCCGGGCCTGTATGCGCGCGTGAAAGTCGGCGGCGGCGCAGCGCACCCGGCCATTCTGATCAGCGACGCCGCCATCGGCACCGATCAGGCGAAGAAATACGTGCTGGTCGTCGATGCCGCGGGCAAGGTGCAGTACCGCGAGATCCAGCTCGGCGGCCTTCACGACAATCTGCGCGTCGTCACGTTGGGTTTGAAGCCCGGCGAGCGCATCGTCGTCGATGGTGTTCAGCGCGCCCGTCCGAACGAGACGGTGCGGCCCAACATGGTCGACATGACCGACGCCGCGAAGTCCGCCGCGTAATTCAACACAGAGAATCACGACAGAGAAGCTCATCATGAACATCTCCAGGTATTTTATCGACCGGCCGATTTTCGCCGGCGTGTTATCGGTGGTCATTCTTCTCGCCGGCCTTATCGCGCTGACGAAGCTGCCCACCGCCGAGTATCCCGAAGTGGTGCCGCCGTCGGTCGTGGTGCGCGCGCAATATCCGGGCGCGAATCCGAAGGTGATCGCCGAGACGGTGGCCTCGCCGATCGAAGAGCAGATCAACGGCGTCGAAGACATGCTGTATATGCAATCGCAGGCCAACAGCGACGGCGCGATGACCACCACGGTGACCTTCAAGCTCGGCACCGATCCGGACAAGGCGCAGCAACTGGTGCAGAACCGTGTGGCTCAGGCGATGCCGCGTTTGCCCGAGGATGTGCAGCGGCTCGGCGTCGTCACGGTCAAATCGTCGCCGACGCTGACGATGGGCGTGAACCTGACGTCGCCGAACGGCCGCTATGACCTGACCTATCTGCGCAACTACGCGCTGATCAACATCAAGGACCGGCTTGCGCAGGTGCCGGGCGTTGGTGAAGTCGCGATGTGGGGCGGCGGCGATTACTCGATGCGCGTCTGGCTCGATCCGACTCGCGTCGCGAGCCATAACCTGACGGCCACCGATGTGATCCGCGCGATTCGCGAGCAGAACGTGCAGGTCGCGGCCGGTATCGTCGGCGGCGCGCCGATGACGACGAACGTACCGTTGCAGTTGAGCGTCAATGCTCAAGGACGGCTGAAGACCGAAGACGAGTTCCGCAACATCATCCTGAAGACGGGGCCTGACGGTGCGGTCACGCATCTGGGGGACGTCGCGCGGATCGAAATGGGCGCGGCCGAATACGCGCTGCAGGCAAATCTCGACGGCAAGCCGGCGGTTCAACTGATCATCTTCCAGCAGCCCAATGCCAATTCGCTGCAGATCTCGCAGGACGTGCGTCGTATCACCGCCGAGCTGCAGAAGGACATGCCGGATGGCGTGCAGGCGAAGATCGTCTACGACCCGACCCAGTTCGTTCGCGAGAGTATCGATGCGGTGATCCACACGCTGTTCGAAGCGATCGTGCTCGTCGTGATCGTGGTGATCGCGTTTCTGCAGACGTGGCGTGCTTCGCTGATTCCGCTGGTCGCGGTGCCGGTGTCGATCGTCGGGACCTTTTCGTTGATGCTCGGCTTCGGCTTCTCGATCAACGCGCTATCGCTGTTCGGCATGGTGCTGGCGATCGGCATCGTCGTCGACGATGCAATCGTGGTCGTGGAAAACGTCGAGCGCAATATCGAGGCGGGACTGTCGCCGCTCGAAGCATCGTACGAAGCGATGCGCGAGGTCAGCGGGCCGATCATCGCGATTGCGCTGACGCTGGTGGCCGTGTTCGTGCCGCTCGCGTTCATGAGCGGCCTGACCGGGCAGTTCTACAAGCAGTTCGCGATGACGATTGCGATTTCGACCGTCATCTCCGCGTTCAACTCGCTGACCTTGTCGCCTGCGCTGGCGGCCGTGCTGCTGAAAAGTCACCATGCGCCGAAGGACTGGCTCACGCGCATTATCGACCGCATTCTCGGGCCGTTCTTCAAGATCTTCAACAAGGTGTTCAGCCGCGGCTCCGAGGGTTACGGCAAGGGCATTAGCGGCGTGATCAACCGCAAGATGGCGATGATGGTCGTGTACGGCGTGCTGCTTGGCGCGACCGTGCTGTTCGGCAAGATCGTGCCGGGTGGCTTCGTGCCCGCGCAAGACAAGGACTATCTCGTCAGCATCGTGCAGTTGCCGCCGGGTGCGTCGCTCGATCGGACCGCGAAGGTTGTGCACGAGATGGGTGAGATTGCGCGTCGTCAGCCCGGTGTCGAACATACGCCGGAGTTTCCGGGCCTGAACGTGACCGGCCTGATGAACTCGTCGAGCAGCGGCCTCGTGTTTCCGGTGATGAGCCCGTCGAAGTATCGCGACAAGAGCGAATCGGCGGCGACCATCGTCGGCAACCTGCAGAAGGAATATGGCGGTATCAAGGGCGCCGCGATTGCGACGTTCCCGCCGCCGCCGGTGTCGGGTCTCGGCACGATCGGCGGCTTCAAGCTGCAGATCGAGGACCGTGGCGCGCTCGGTTATGAAGCGTTGAACAAGGCCGTGCAGGCATTCCTTGCAGCCGCAAGTAAGGCGCCCGAACTCGGGCCGTCGTTCTCGAGCTATCAGATCAACGTGCCGCAACTGAACGTCGAACTGGACCGTGAGAAGGCCAAGCAGCTCGGTGTCAGCGTGACGGATGTGTTCGACACGATGCAGATCTATCTCGGCTCACTGTACGTGAACGACTTCAACAAGTTCGGCCGCGTGTATCAGGTACGAGCCCAGGCAGACGCGCCGTTTCGCGCATCGGCGGAAAGCATCCTCGAACTGAAGACACGCAATGCCACCGGCGACATGGTGCCGCTGTCATCGCTCGTCAAAGTCACGCCGACGTTCGGGCCGGAAACGGTGATTCGCTACAACGGCTTTCTTGCCGCCGATATCAACGGTGGTCCGGCGCCCGGCTATTCGTCGGGTCAGGCGATGGCGGCCGTCGAGCGGATTGCGGCGCAAACCTTGCCGCGCGGCATCAAGTTCGAATGGACCGACCTCACGTATCAACAGATTCTGGCCGGCAATGCCGCGCTGTGGGTGTTTCCGATCAGCGTGCTGCTGGTGTTCCTCGTGCTTGCGGCGATGTACGAAAGCCTGACGTTGCCGCTCGCGATTCTGCTGATCGTGCCGATGAGCATTCTGTCCGCGCTGTTCGGTGTATGGCTCACGCGAGGCGATAACAACATCTTCACGCAGATCGGTTTGATGGTGCTGGTGGGCCTGTCGGCGAAGAACGCGATCCTGATCGTCGAATTCGCACGCGAACTGGAAATGCAGGGCCGCTCTATCGTGCGAGCCGCGATCGAGGCTTCACGTCTGCGGCTGCGTCCGATCCTGATGACGTCGATCGCTTTCATCATGGGCGTCGTGCCGTTGGTGATCTCGACCGGCGCCGGTTCGGAGATGCGTCGCGCGATGGGTATCGCGGTGTTTTTCGGCATGTTGGGCGTCACGTTCTTCGGTCTGTTGCTGACGCCGGTGTTTTACGTGCTGCTGCGCAAGCTCGCCGGCGGCAAGCAGTTGAAGGACAGGCATGGTCGCGAGCCGCATATTCATGGCCCGGATGACGGCGATTCCGAAGCAGGCGGCGCGGCTGATTCGCGCGACGCAAGCGTCACGCCGTCGCCGCAACCCAAGGAGCCGGAAACGGCGTTGCAGGACTAAGGAGAACATCATGAAACGATGGTTTTCGATTAAACGCGCGTTCACCGGTTCGGTTCTGCTGGGCACATTGCTGGTGCTTGCAGGATGTTCGCTTGCGCCTGCCTATCAAGTACCGGCCGCGCCGACTGCGGCCACCTTCAAGGAGGCGCCGCAAACGCCGTCCGCGGACCAAACAGGCGCATGGAAAACCGCGCAGCCGTCCGAAGAGGTCGCGCGGGGCGAGTGGTGGACCGTGTTCGGCGATGCCACGCTGAACGATCTCGAGCACCGTGCGATCGACGCGAACCAGAACCTGAAGGCCGCGGCCGCGCGTGTGAAGGAAGCGCGCGCAATGAACCAGGCGGCGCGCGCAGGGTTCTTTCCGTCGCTCGATGCAGGCTTTGGCCCGACGCGCGAACGGGTGTCGGCGGCGTCGCTCTTTCAGCCCGACGGCACCAACGTGCCGACGCAGACGTTCTGGCGCGCGCAGGCAAGCGCTTCCTATGAGGTGGATCTGTTCGGCCGCGTTGCCTCGACGGTCGATGCCGCGCGCGCCGATACGCAGCGCAATGAAGCGTTGTACCGCTCGGTGTTGCTCGCGCTGCAAGCCGACGTCGCGCAGAACTATTTCGCGCTGCGCGAGTTGGACGCGGAAGCGGCGGTCATCGCACAGGCTGTTCAGTTGCGGCAGCAGGCACTCAAACTCGTGAAGCGCCGCTACACCGAGGGCGAGATCACCGAACTCGACGTGTCGCGCGCCACCGCCGAACTGGCGACCGCGCAGTCCGACGCGATGACCGTGCAACGCTTGCGCGCGGTGTCCGAACACAGCCTCGCGGTGCTGCTCGGCAACACGCCGGCGGAATTCTCGCTCGCCCCCGATCCGCTCAAGCCGGTGGACCTGCGTATTCCACCGGGACTGCCGTCGTCGCTGCTGGAGCGCCGCCCTGATGTTGCTGCCGCGGAACGCGCGATGGCCGCGGCCAATGCGCGGATCGGCGTGGCCAAGGCCGCGTTCTTTCCATCGCTGACTTTGACAGGCACCGGCGGCTTCGAGTCGGCGACGCTCGGCGATCTGTTCAAGTGGAGCAGCCGCGCATTTCTGCTGGGGCCGTTGGCGGGCACCGCGCTGAACATTCCGATCTTCGACGGCGGACGCCGCAAGGGCAATCTGGCGAATGCACGCGCTGTCTACGAGGAAGATGCGGCGGACTATCGGCAGCAGGTACTGGTCGCGTTTCGCGAGGTCGAAGACAACCTGTCGGACCTGCGCATTCTGGAAGCGCAGACGTCGACGCAGAACGACGCGGTGAAGGCGTCGCAACGCGCGGCCGATCTGTCTCGTGTGCAGTATGAAGAGGGCGCGGTGAACTATCTCGACGTCATCGACGCACAGCGTACAGTGCTGCAGGCGCAGCGTATCGCGGTCCAGTTGCAGGGTGTGCAGGCCGCGTCGACGGTGAATCTGATTCGCGCGCTTGGCGGCGGATGGGGTGATGTCGTACCGCAACCTGCTCAACTGGCGGCGGCGCAGAAGTAATCGAACGCTGTTTGTCCGGGCGTAAAAGAGGCCCATCCGATGATGCATCGGATGGGCCTCGTTATTTGGGGCGTGCGCCGCGCTTTGCAGCGTCGGGCGGGCTGCTTAGCCCGCAGTCTTTTGCAGCGTGTCGGCCAGATGATTGACCACCGCACGGGTTTTCGCGGCCATCTTCTGACCCAACGAAATAATCGCGTGGACCGGCGGCCCATCGGTGTCGGCCTCGGGCAGCAGATGCACGAGTCTTCCCGCCTGGACATGCGGCAGCGCGACGCGGTCGAGAATCTGCGTAACGCCGAAGCCCGCAATCGCCGCTTCGACCAGCGCCTGACCGTCCGCAAGCACCAGTACTGGCGACGGCGCCAGCTCGCGAATATGCGTGCCGTCCCGTACTGTCCACGCACGCAGTCGTCCGGTGGGCCCACGGAACACCACCGCGTCATGCTCGGCCAGTTCGGCGAGCGATGTGATGTTGCCGCGCCGCTGCAGATAATCCGGCGATGCATACAAACCAAGGCGCAGGTCGCACAGTTTGCGCACGGTCAGCTCGCTATCCTGCGGCAGCACGCCGATCCGCACGACGACGTCCCAGCCTTCGCCAATCGCGTCCGACATCCGGTCGGTCAGCGCGACTTCGAGCGTCAGTTTCGGATAGCGCTCGCGTAAGCCGACGAAGCTCGGCAGCAGCAGCCGGCCAAAGCCGGCCGGCAGATCGATCTTGACGCGTCCCGCGGGCTCCGAGCGCCGTGCCGCGAGTTGCTGTTCCGCGTCGCGCAGTCCGTCGAGCGCATCCTGCGCGGCGGCCAGATAGGTTTCGCCATCCTCGGTGAGCCGCACCGCGCGCGTGGTGCGCTGAAAGAGCTTCGTGCCGAGCCGCGTTTCCAGTCGTTGCACGGCCTTGCCGACGTTCGACTTGCTGCTGCCGAGGTCTTCGGCGGCGCGGGTAAAGCTGCCGGTCTGCGCGACGGCGACGAATACCGCGATCTCGGCCATCGGTGCATCAACGCGTTCGCTCATTTCTCAATCCGTTCGGAAATAGGGAAAAAAGCCGTCTTATCGGAGACGGCCTATCGTACAGGCGATTCTGACGACCGCGACATCGCCAATAAACGGCACCCGCGTGTTCACAGCGTCGCTCTGAAAGCGACAATCGGCTTTTCAGCCAGTTTTTCAGCCAGATTCTCAGCCATTGGGGTAGAGCGATTCGAGCCTTCTGACGCGCGACGATTGTCGCCGTGAACACGACAGAGCGACTCCCCGAGCGGTGTTTATCGCACGAGTGAATCCCGCAATACTTGATTCCAACGGTGCACGACTTCTTCCCCTCCAGCGGTTTTACGGGCACCCGCGAACGATCCGATATTCACTTTACCGAAAGGCACTCCGATGAAACTCTATATTGCTCAAGCGACATGTTCCCTCGCGGTTCAGGCCGTATTCAACGAATTGGGCCTGTCCGCCGAACTGGTGCACTACGACGTATTCGGCAAGACCACGACCGACAACATCAGCTTCGCGAACGTCAATCCGCTCGCTTACGTGCCGGTGCTCGAACTCGATAGCGGAGATCACGAACGGCTCACCGAAACCATCGTCATTGCCGCGTATCTGGCCGATCGCCATCCGCAGTCGGGGCTGATCCCCGCGCACGGCACGCTGGAGCGCGTCAGGATGGACCAGTTGCTGACGTTTATCGCCACCGAAATCGCGCAGAAGCACATTCCGCTGATGCGCAAACTGATGACGCCGGAAGGCATCGCATTCACGACCAACAAGCTGCTGAACGCGTACGCGTCACTCGATGCGCGTCTGGCCGATGGCCGCGCGTATCTGACCGGCGAGCAATTCACGGTCGCGGACGCGTATGTGTGGGCAACGATGTGGCACGAGCGCTCCGGCGTGAAGCTCGACCATTTGAAGCATCTGATGGCTTACATCGCGCGCATCGAAGCGCGTCCTTCGGTACAGAAGGCGCTGAAAGACGAAGCCGAGGTGGTGCGCCAGCATCAGGAGCAACTGGCGGTCTGAGCAGCCGGCTAGCACGAGCCGGCCATTGGGCATCAGAAAATGGCGGTGCCCCCGTTACCTGATTGCCTACACTCGGATTACGCGCAGACGGCTGGCGGGCACCGCCGTCTGCAATACCGCTTCGCTTGTCCGGCCTGCGCGCGTGAATGTCATCTCGTCCTATTCGTAAGGGGAATCATCATGATGACGTATGTGGTTCTTGCGCAATTCACCGACCAGGGCATCCGCGCGGTCAAGAACAGCCCGCAACGCGCGACCCAGGCGGCCGAACTCGCCAGATCGTTTGGCTGCGAAATGAAGCAGATCTACTGGACGTTGGGCGGATATGACCTCGTCACGGTCATCGAAGCGGCCGACGAGCAAAGCTTCATGTCGTTCGGTTGCGCGCTCGGCTCCGCGGGCAACATTCGCACGCAAACGCTGCGCGCCTTTACCAAGGATGAATTCAGCGCGGTCGTCGGCAAAATTTCATAAACGCCCCACTACAGGCGGCGCGTTTAATCGCGAAATGCAGCGACGATGCAAATGGTAAACGGTGAAGCGTCCGGGCGGCTGGTGTTATCCACCCGGACGTTGCATTGATCGATGCGCTTACTACGCACCGGCGGTGCGCATCGCCCGGTATTCGCGCCGCACGATATCCATCAACTCCGCCACCGAAGTCAGCGCGCTCTTCTGTTCATAGGTCACGCGGCCGCGCTGCATCAGCATGATGCGATCGGCGATATCGAGCGTCTGTGCATAGTTGTGCATGATCATGATGATCGACAGACCGCCTTTCTCCTTCAGGCGCATCAGCAGATCGATGATCAGCCCCGCCTCGCGCGCGCCCATCGCGGCGAGCGGTTCGTCCAGCAGCAGAATCTTCGCGTTGGAATGCACGGCGCGCGCCACCGCGATCGCCTGGCGCTGGCCGCCCGACAGACGTTCCACCGGCAAATCGACCGAAGGCACATGCACGCCGATGTCGTCGAGGCATTGCGCGGCGCGCTCGCGCATCTGCTTGTGGTCGAGCAGCCTGAACGGCCCGCGCCGGACGATCTCGCGATTCAGGAACATGTTGTGGTAAATGCTCAACGAATTCGCGAGCGCGAGATCCTGATACACGCATTCGATACCGAGCGAACGCGCATGATCGACCGAGCGCAGCAGCGTCTCCTGACCGTCGATATGCAGCGTGCCGCCGGTTTGCTGGTGATAGCCGGTGAGAATCTTCACGAGCGTCGACTTGCCCGCGCCGTTGTCGCCGAGTATGCCGAGAATTTCGCCCTTGCCGAGCGTCAGCGACACGCCGTCGAGCGCGGTCACCGCGCCGAAACGTTTGACGAGGCTATCGCCGCGCAGCGCGAGCGGCGCATCGGCGGTGGCATGCACGCTGGGCGACGCGCTTTGCGATTCGTCCATCAGCGCGCTCCCTTGCGGCGAATACGGCCTACGTGGATGTTGAAAATCATCGCCGCCAGAATCGCGGCGCCGAGAATGATGTTGAACGTGAACGCGTTGATGCCGATCAGCGTGAAGCCGTCGTTCAGAATGCCGAGCACCGCCGCGCCGATCAGCCCGCCGACGATCGTGCCCGAGCCGCCGGTCAGCGGCGTGCCGCCGATCACGGCAGCCGCCACCGCGAGGAACATGATCTGGTTGCCGCCCGCCTGCGGATCGATCGATGTAATGCGGAAGGCTTCGAGGATGCCGGTAAAGCCCGCGAGCACCGCGGCGATGATGAAGTTGCCGAGGCGCAGCCGGTTCACATGGATACCGGCTTCGCTCGCGCCGATCGGATTCGCGCCCGCGGCCTGCGTATGCAGACCCCAGCGCGTATGCCGCAGCAGCACGTGCATCGCGAACGCGATCGCGAAAGTCCAGATGATCTCGCTGTAGCCCCACGCGCCCATGACTGCGGAGAACATCGGCGACCCCGGTGTGGGGGCCGGCGTGCCGCGCGACACGGTCAGCGTGATGCCGTTGATCAGAAACAGTGTGCCGAGCGTCGTGACGAACGATGGCAGCCGCAGCCACACCGTTACCGCGCCGTTGACGAAGCCGATCAGCGCCGCCGCTACCAGGCCAGCGACCACTGCGAGCCACATCGGCGCGCCCGCGTCGCTGGCAAACACCATCATGAAGGGTGCGAACGCGAACACCATGCCCGCCGACAGATCGATGTCGCCGCCGATCATCAGCATGATCTCGCCGAACGCAATGATCGCCACCGGCGCGATGAACTGCGACAGGTTCATGAGACTCGCGTTGGTGAGCAGGAAATCGCGGTTCGCGAATTCGAAGTAGGCGGCCAGCAGCACGGCCACGAGCAGAATGCGTAGCTCGGCCGCCCAGTGCGATGCGAATGAAACGCCCGCGCGCCGGGGCGCGCGGGCTGCTTCGACCTTGCCGGTTTCGTTCACTGTGTTCATTTACGACTTGATTGCGCCCTGCATCGGGACGATTTGCGGCTTGGTGGTCTTGCCTTCATAACGCGTCGACGTATTCAGATACGGCTCGACGGTATCTTTCGTGACGAATTTCAGACCCGTGTTGGTATCCGCCGGGCCGACGAGGCCGCCGGAGGCCAGCGTCACGAACGCCTGCATCACCGTATAGAAGCCCTGTACGTACGGTTGCTGGTCGATCGTGAAGTCGAGGAAGCCTTCGTGAATCAGCTGCACCGTGGTCGGCAGTAGATCGAAGCCGCCGCCGTGCACGCCTTTGGACGGCAGGTTCGATTCCTTCATCACCTGCGCGACGCCTTGCGTGCTGCCCGCGTCGACCGCGAACATGCCTTTCAGGTCCTGGTGGCCGAGATAGAACGACTTGATCTTCGACAACTCTTCGTTGACGGTTGCGCCGGTCGCCACGGTCTGGATGTCGATCTTCTTGCCGGACTTCTTGATTGCATCGCTCGCGCCGTCCAGACGCGGCTGAATGTTCAACTGCCCCGGCGTCGCGATGAACAGCGCGACCATGCCGCTGTCGATCAGACTCACGATGCGCTCGCCCATCTGATAGCCGGACAGATACAGATCCTGGCCGATATAGGCGAGGCGCGGATTCTTTTTGCCGCGCGGCGCGTCGGCGTTATAAGCGAACACCGGAATGCCGGCGTCGAGCGCGGCCTGGATCGGTTTGTCGAAGGCGCTCGGATCGACGATCGGCACGGCGATCGCGTCGGCTTTCGCGGCAATCGCCGAGTTCACCGCGCGGACCATTTCACCCGCGTCGGACGTGGCCGAGCCGGTCCACTGATAGTCCATGCCGAGCAGCGAGCACGCATCCTGAATGCCGTATTGCGTGGGCACGAAAAACGGGTTGGTGGTGACGTGATTGACGAACACGATCTTCCACTTCTTGTGCGACGGGAAAGCCGCCTCCGCCGCCTGCGCGCTGCTGATCAGTCCGCCGGTGCCGCCTAGCGCGCCCATCAGCGAAAGCGCCGCGCCCAATCCCGCGCCTTGCATCAGCCCGCGCCGTCCTGCATTGAAACTGTTGTTGCCGTGTTCCTGGTCGTCATCCCGTTGCTGTGCCATCTCTTCCTCGCTCTTTTCTTCGTTGGTCGATGTGGTCGACGTTGAGTCGATCGCGTGCAGATGCTGGACGGCACCGAGAGTGCGCTGGGCAGCGCGGGACTAGGGCATGGAGACGTGCAACCCCGATTTGAATGCGCTCGATGTGCGCCGTGCGGTACCGAAAAAAATGTTAATGCAACGTGCTTGCCGCTCCTAATACCTGTATACCCCTAACTAGTCGGACTATTTGAGTGCGCGAGTTACGAATACCCGATTATTGGGAAAAATGGCCCGAAGCGCGAAGCGCGAAGCGAGGGCAGCAATCGCGGTTGATATTCGGCCATTGCAAGTGCTGTTTGAAAGAGAACTGGGTGCGCGCGCATGCATCGCTGATGCACGCCGAATATCACGCAATGGCAGACGTCGGCGGAAAGACGTTCGATGTCGCCTTACTAACAGGCGACTATGGATTTCAGAAAGGCCTTCACTACTACCGCGAGGCGGCCGGGGTGGTCATAGGGAAGACCGTGGCCCGCATCGCGAATCTGTTCGATCCGCACGCGCGGGTTCAGCCTTTGCAATTCGCTGGCCACTTCATGCGACACGACGGCGCCTGCGCCGGTATCGCCGATCACAAGCAGAATCGGCACGCGAATTGCGCTCACCAGTTGGCGATAGTCGGGGTTCGGCGGCGTGAGCACATCGAATGCAGGCATCCGCGTTTGCAATCTCGCGTCGACCTGCAGTTCGACGATCTCAGCCGAGCGGCGCGGGTGGCGACGACGCGCATCGGCCAGTACGGTGTCCTTGTTCTGGCCGAGCACGCGGCGATGTTGTTCGGCGACATCGCTGTCGCTTACTTCACGTTGGCGCTCGGGGCTCAGAAAGGTCGGATCGACGAGGATAACGCCGCCGATGTCCGTGCCGAATCTGCTCGCGACTACGGCCGCCGTCATGCCCCCCATCGAGTGGCCCAGCAGAATCGGCGCGGCGAGTTCGAGTTGTTTGATGACGGCGACGACGTCGCTCGCGTGATCGTCGTATCGATAGCCGGACAGCGGTGCCGTCGATTTGCCGTGACCCCTGGCATCGGGCATCACCACGCCGAATTCGCTTTCAAGCGAGCGTGCCAGTGGCGTCCAGCAGGCTCCGTTTGCCATAAGTCCGTGAAGTAGTACCACGGGCGGTAGCGCGCGTCCGGTTCTCAGATAGTGGATGTCCGCGCCGTCGGCCTCGCAGACACCCGTCGTCCAGTTCGTCATTGATTGGATTGCTTCGAGCAAAGGTCAGTGGAGTAGGCGGCCATTATGCGGCACCACTTCGACTGCCATTTCTTCGCGGGGATACGTTGGGCGCGACGTCTCGTATCGGCTCACAGAAACAGCAGCACCTGATTAAGCTCCGCTTCATCGCGTGCCTGCGCGATCCAGCCTTGCTCGACCGGTACCGAATACAAGCGCGGTGCGCCGAATCGCGGCCAGAAGTGACACAGGCCCGGCACGATGACCTGCACGACCGATAAGCCGATATCGGGCCGCGTCTTGTCGACGACGAGCGTGTCGAGTCCCGCCGCTCCAATCTGCCCGGTGACGTAAGCGATGGCATCGCCGAGCGTACCTTCGGCGGTATGCCTCCATGCCGGCGCGCTCGTTTCGGCGGCGCCTTGCGCCGGATACAGGAAACGCGTCGACGACAGCCGCGCGTGATCCCACGGAGGCGGTCCGTCCGCCGACACGTCGAGCAGCTGATTGACCTCGGTCAGCGCGCGTTGCACGGCAATCCGGTAGTCGGGATGACAGCCGAAGCCGATCGAAAAACGCGGGCCGTCCGCACGCGCCTGCGAGCACTCGGCAAGCGCGACGATCGTCGGGATGCGCAGGTCGTGTGTGATGTCGAGCGCCCATAGACGCCAGCCCATTGCGTCATATTCGGCCCGTAGCGCGTCGAAGTACGGATCGGCGAAGCCCGCGAGATCGACGCCCGGACGTTCGATCTGGTTGTACCACCAGATCGCGGCCGCATCGCGTTCGACCAGTTCGAGCAGCCCCTGCAGGATCGCCTCGTCGATACACGATCCGGCCGCGCTGCCGTTTGGATTGTGGATGCAGAAGAACGGCTCGCCGCGCTCCGGCACATCCGCATAGCAGTAGGTGAGCGGCACCCAGTGACGCCGGCCCGTTGCAAGCGACCACGCCGGTGTCCAGTCGATCGCAACATCCGGCGCGAAACGTTGCGGCACCTGTTTGCGGATGTCATCGGTGCGCGCGTTGATCACGTCGCGCTGTTCGAACTGCCTGTCGCTGAACTGCTGCAACGCGTTCACGTGAATCGCGCCGTCGGCGTCCAGCTCGCCGAAGCTCGCGCGCGTCGTGGCTTCGTCGCCCTGATATTCGCCGCTGAAGCGTTCGAGTGTTTCGCACAGGGCGCTCACGCGCGCCTGTTCGTCGGTGCGGCCCTTGCCCGAACAGATCCTGTCGAAGCGGTTGCTGCGCGGCACCGCGCCCGGACACGTCAGATAGCCCGCAACGTAAACTTTGCGCATCCCCGCATGACGCCCGGGCATCGGATGCAGATAGGCGACCGCGCCGCTGACCGGCGAGATCAGATGCTGGTAGCGCTGAAACACCTGCTGAGGATCTGCGCTGCGATAACCACCGTCACCGTGGACGGTCGCCGGCGACGCCGACAATTGCGGTGCCCGTTGCGCCTGTTCGTGCATCCAGTGCGGATTGCCGCAGCGCGGACATTGCGGCCGGCGTACGACGCGATGCGTCGTTGTCGCGAGCGTATCGAGCCGCACTGCGAGCAGATGCGAGCGCGCGTGTCGCCAGCGCTCATCGCTGACGACCAGCCGTTCGACGAACGCGGCGGCGAGCGCGGCGACCACGCCGAGCCCGGCGCGCGAATGCGCGGGCGGAAGCCGCGTCGAATCGGGCTCGTGATAACGGCCGAGCAGCGCCTCGACCGGCCGGTTGCGCGCGGTCCAGTAGCGCACGCATTCAATGCAAGGACCGTCTTGCGCGGGTGACGCGAACAGCGGCCCCAACATCGGCTGCGCGCCCTCCTGCACGACAGTCAGCACCGCATCGCCGCGTGCCGTGATGCGCGCGACGGCTTCGCTCAGTTCGACCCGGTCGTAAGAATCGCAGACGGCGATCGTGAACGGCGCATCCGCGTCGTCGGTGACGGCGATGCCGCAGTCCGACAGCGCGCGCCGCAGCGGTACGGCCGGCGTGCCGAAGGCAAGGACCGCGACGCGTAACTGCGCAACGCGTGCGCGCGCCGCGTCGCCATCGACGCCGGTACGCTCGAAAAAGCCGCGCGCGGGATCGTGTTCGTCGGGCTCGTCGGTGCGCAAACAACCTTTCTGCACGAGCCGGTCGAGCGCCGCCAGCACCTGCCATTCGGAGAACTCCTGCGACAGCGCGGCGAAGATTCGCGCGATCGTCATCCGTTCGCGCACGCAGGCGGCGATCCGCACATAGACCGCGCCCGACAGCATCGTGCGCGCGAATTCGTCGACGATGAAAAGCGTGTCCGGACCCGCGTCGAGTATCAGCAGATGCGGCTTGAAGCGCAGTGTGCGCGTAAAGTCGTCGAGCATGAGAGAGGCCACGGATGTTGAGTGGCAGAAGAAAACAACGTACGAGAACAGCACGCCCGGCGCATCGCATCGCGAACGCCGGCCGGCGCGCAGTCAGGCATGCAGTCAGGCACAACGCGCCGGCCGGCTTCATACGCGTCGCGTGGACGCGTCAGCAGCAGGTGAACAGGTAGCTTGGCCCCGCATCGTTATAGACCGACAGCGCGACCGCTTCTTCGTCGCTCGGCAGCGGTCGTGCCGGAATGCCGAACGTCATCGCGTTCTGCGGCAGACGCCAGCGTTGCGTGTTCGCGTTCCAGCCGAAGTCCGGATCCGGCTCGGTGATCTTCAGGTCCAGCAGCCACGGACATTGATAGTCGAAATAGCGGCCGAGCGCGTCGAACGGATTGCTCAGCAGCGCCTGTTTGAATTCCGGATCCTTCCACGAGAGCGCGATCGCGCGCAGATAAACCTCCTGAAACGCCAGCATCGATTCCAGGGTGGGAACGGTATTGTTCAGTGCCATGTCAGCCTCACTCGCCGCATTCAAGAATGTCGATGTGCTTCGCGTTGTATGCCGCGAGCGCGATGGCGAACTGGTCCTGCTGCGCCGGTGCGGGCGGTAGCATCAGTTCGAGTGCATTGTTCTGCTTTGTGATCCAGCCGCCGTTGGTGGGCGGCGACCACGACGCGCTGTCGGGATTCACCTTCAGCGCGAGGTTCAACGGATAGTGATAGCCGAAGCGTTCGAGCAGCGCGGCTTTCGGGTGCTCGATCAACTGTTCGAGAAACGCCGGATCCTGCCACGCCGCCGCGATCGCCTGAACGATCACGGCGCGGTACTCGAGAAACTCGTCGTAAGTCGGGAAACTGCCAAGCTCACTCATTGATGCTCTCCAGTTGGAGGGGTTGAATGGTGTGTTGCAATCGTCGCAGTGCTTCCTGCGCCTTCCGTGTGACGCGAACCATCGAGACTGGCTCCGCGAGCGCCAGTGCGCGGCGACACAGCGCGATGGCTTCGGTGCGATCGTGGTGCGCGTCCGCATCTGGCAGATAGAGGACTTTCTTCAGCAGCAGTTCGGCTTCGTAATAGCGCTCGTCGAGCGCATCGCATAGCGCGAGGCATTGATCGATACCGGCTAGCGCGGCCGCACGGTCGCCGTGCATCGCATCGATCTCCGCAACCAGCGACGCGTAGTACGTCAAGCCAAGCTGGCATCCCGAGCGGCGCAGCGCGTCGAGGTGCGCGACGGCCGCGTCGCGGTCGCCGTCGCACCACGCATGCACGATCGCGGCGTAGCGCTCGACGGCGTTCAGACCGTATAGGCGCGACAGCCGCAGAATCTCCGCGGACGTGATACGCGCGCCGTCGCGATCGCCCGCGCATTGCTGCATTCTCGCGAGATACATCAGCGTCACGCCGAGCGTCGGCAGATGGTCGCTGCAGGTCGCGCTGTACACCGCTTCGTGGGCTTTTTGCAGCGCCGCGTCGGTGCCGTCTTCCATGCACCACATCACGCTCGCCAGCGCGGCCATCGACCACGCGCGGATGTCGAGGCCAAACGTGCGCCAATGACCGGCGTCGCGCGACACGTCGTAGCAGTCGAGTGCCTTTTGCAGAGCAACGCGCGCGGGCGCGCAATACCCGTCGATCCACAGGCTCATGCCGTGCATCGCGTGCGCGGCGACGCCGATGCTGTCGTCGTCGCGGGTCGTGGCGAGATGCATCAGCCGCGCCGCGATGTCGCGCACGGCGGCGCGATCGCTCGCGACGTGGTGATAGGTGGCGAGCGTCCACAGCGCGCTGGCGGCAAGGTGCCCATCGTCGAGTTCGCCAAGTCCGCCGGGACTGTCGACGCGCCGCAGCAGGCGCTCCGCATCCACGCGCACTTCGGGCGCTGCCCAGCCGAAGCGGGCCATTCGCGCATGCGTGAGCGTGAGATCCGCGCGCGCGGTGTCCAGCTCGCGGTCCGCGTGGCAGCAATGCTCGAGCCATGTGTGCACGGTCTGCGCGTAACGGATCGCATCGTCGTGCAGCGCGCGTTCGAGTGCGCGGCGCGCCGCCCGCAGTCCATGCCGCACGGCATCGGCATGCAGGCTCGCGGCGGCGAAATGGTCGGCGACGCGTGCCGGGTCTCCGGCCGCCGCGGCGAGCGCATGCGCGACACGCTCGTGATTGCCGCGACAGAGTCGGGCGGGCATCGACCCGTAGGCGGCGTCGCGAATCAACGCATGACGGAATGCATACGAGACCCCGCCGAGTCGATGCCGCGCGTAGACGACTCGCGCTTCGAGCAGGCGCCGCAGATGTTCGTCGAGCACCGCGGCATCGTGCGGTGACGCGGCGGCCAGAAGTTGCGCATCCACTTCGAGGCCGATCGTCGCGGCGAGCTGCGCGGTGTCGCGCGCGTCGTCGACGCGGTCGAACGACAGTTCGAGCATGTCGCGCAGACTGCCCGGCAACGGGTAATGCCCGGACGTCGCGACGCCCGCCAGCGGACGGCCGGGCTCGGTCGCCGCGCCGCTCACGAGCAGTTCGCGAATGATTTCCTCGGCGAATAGCGGAATGCCGGCCGTGCGATGCGCGAGAAATTCGAGCGATGCGGGCTCGATGTCGTCGTGCGCGAACAGCGCGGCGATCAGCTGGCGCGTGTCGGCGCGCGACAGACGGCGCAGCGTGAGCCAGCTCGCGAGGCCGCGCCAGCGCGCCAGATTCTCGGGACGGGACGTCAGTACCACCCAGACCGGTGCGCCGCCGGGATGGCGGCTCAATGCATCGAGGAAATCAGCGGTCGCGCGATCGATCCACTGCACGTCCTCGATAACGAGCAACACCGGCGCGCCGCCGTCGACCGACACGAGCAGTTGGCGCAACACATCGAACAGCATCTGCTGCTGACGCGCGCCCGACCAGCGCAGCGTGGCTATACCGCTGCCGCTGCCCATACCGATACCGAGCCATGCGGCCAGCGTCGCGCGCGCCGCCGCGTGATCGCAGTCGAGCGGCGCGAGCATTCGTTCGAGTACGGCCAGCGCAATCTCGGGCGGCCCGTCGATATCGATCTGCCAGTGCGACCTGACGAACCGTAGCACCGGAAACAACGCGTCATTGATCTGCTCGGGCAGGCACACGCAACGGGCGATCGTGCGATGCTCCGCGCGCACCGCCTCGCATAGCTCATGCACGAGACGCGACTTGCCGATGCCCGCTTCGCCGACGATCAGCCGCGCATCCGGGCGCTTGCCGGAGGCAGGCACAGCATCGGGCGACTGCGCCGCGACGAACGCACGCCAAGCGCGAATCAGTGTGTTTCGCTCGCGCTCGCGGCCGATCATCGGCACGCATGCGCGCTGATCGAGCGAATCGAATTGCGCATGCTCGTGGCGTTCGCCCAGCAGCGCATGGACCGGTCGCGCCGCCGCGCCCGCGGTCGCGAATTGCAGCGAGGTCGGCCCGTAATCGATGTAGCGTTCGAGCGAGCGGCGCGCATCGTCGCTCAGCAGGATCTGACCGGGCTGCGCGCGCCGCAACAAGCGGACGGCCTCGCCGGACATCGCGCCGACCGGCCGCGTCGATGTCTGCGAAAACAGCGTGCCGACGTGTAGCGCCGCGGCGATCTCGACGCGCCAGCGCGGTGTGCGATTGCCGGTATCGGGCGGCGGCCTCGGCGCGATGCTCGCCGTGCGCACGATGTCGAAGGCGGCCCGCGCCGCGCGCCGCGCCGCACGATCGATTCCGTCCGGGTAACCGAAGTAGAACAGCAGCGTGTCGCCGAGCATGCCCGCGACCTGACCGCCGTAGCGGATCGCGATGTCCGCGCAGCGGGTCAGCCATTGCGCTTCGTAGGCGTCGAGCGGGTCGGGGTGGGGGGGCGTGGTGGGCTCGTCCGTGCCGGCGATCGTGACGTTGCAGCACAGTGCGGTGACCTGTCTGCGTTCGCCGCGTTGCGTCGCCGCGTCGGCGCCGGGTGCGGCCGTGGGCGTGGTTGTAGGTGTTGCATCCGGCGCGGCGACGTGCACGGCAATGTGTGCGGAATCGGGCGCGCGCGAAAGCGGCTTGCGTCGCGCCGGACGATAGCCGAACTCGCCGACCAGCGCCGCGAAATGAATGTCGCGAAACCGTTCGAGCAGTTCGTCCGCCGATCCGGCCCGCTGCCGCGGGTCCTTGTTCAGCGCGAGACGCAGTACAGTGCCGAGCGGATGCGCGGCGATCGGCGGCGGCAGTGCAACGTCGACCGGGCTGAGTTGCTGATAGAGGATCTCCGCGATGCTCGCGCCCTGCATCACCGCCTGCCCGGTCAGGCATTCGATGACCATCAGCCCCCATGCGTAAAGATCACTCGCAACGGTCGGCGCTTCGTTGCGCAACTGCTCGGGCGCGCAGTATTGCGGCGTGCCAAGCACATCGTCCGTTTGCGTGAGCGTGTGCTCGTCGACATGTCGCATGTCCGGCAGCAACGCGCCGATGCCGAAGTCGAGAATTTTCGCGTGCGGCGCATCGTCGATCGTCGCGACCATCACGTTCTGCGGCTTCAGGTCGCGATGCACGACACCGGCGCGATGCGCACTCGCGAGACCGTCGAGCACCTGCGTCATCAGCAGCCCGGTGGTGACGGCCGGCAATGCGCCGCCTGCGCGCAGTACGTCGCGCAGCGTGCGCCCCGGCACGAACTCGAATACGGCGAACAGGCTGCCGTCCGGCGTCTCGCCCTTATCGAGCAGCGCGACGACGTGCGGATGATGCAGGCGCTCGCAGAGCCGCGTTTCGCGCTCGAAACGCAGGCGCAGACGCTCGCGCGCCTCGCCGGGCTGCGCCGCGTCTTCACGCAACAGCTTGATCGCGACTGTGTGCCCGGTCTCGATGCAGGTGGCCCGATAGATCGAGCCGCTCGCCCCTTCACCGAGCAGCGCACCGGGTAGGTAGCGATGCGTGCGCGGACCGCTTGCGAATGTGCCATCGAGCATCGGCAGTGATGTCGATAAAGGCTTCGCTGAGGACGCCCCCGAGGACGCCACTGATGACGTTACCGAGGTCACGGAGAGCGTGGCCGTCACGATCGCGCTCAGCCGGCGTGCAACGACGGCAGCGTGACCGCCGGGAGCGGCCGATACAGCGCGCAGTCGGCCGGCGCGGCGGGCGCGGACTGGCATTCGAGCGCTTCGCCGCGAAACACGCGAAAACCGGTCGCGCCGAAGCGCACGCCGCCGCGGCGCCGTTCGACCAGTTGCGCGCTTCCCGGTGACAGCAGCGCGCCGACCTGCGCGCGAGCGCGGTGAATCTGCACGTTGACGTGCGATACATCGGTGCCGAGCATCCGCGCGAGCGCTTCGAGATCGACCCAGCCTTGCGACGCCGTGTCGTAGCCGGCCTGCGCATCCGCGCAACGGCGCCGCGCCAGCGTCACGATGCAATAGTGATGCGCGCGCTCGCCGAGGTCGACCGTTCCGCCGCGCGTATGCAGCACCGCGCGCACATGCTCCTCATCGCGGCTCACCGTGAAGTCGATCTGCTGCAATTGTCCGGACAGCTCGGACGGTTCGCGCATCGCCAGCGTCGAACGAGGTCCGTGCGCGAGCACGAGGCGCCATGCCAGATGTCCCGACACGATCTCGTCGCCGTCGCGCAATACGCGCATTGCCGGCGTGTCGTCACACAGCCAGTCGCCGTCGGCGGAGCGCAGCACGGTGACCGCGGGCGTCGCGTCGCCAGGCAGCAGATGGACGGTGTCGAGAAGAATCGGTTTGGCGGGCTCGCACAGCGGCCACAACATGTCCGCGGGATCGCTCAACTCGCCGACCCGCCAATGCGCCGCGCTTGCCTTGCTGAAGTGAATCAGATCGCCTTGCCGCAGCACCACGCGTTCGCCGTCCCGCACGAGCGTGCCGGAAACCAGCGTGCCGTTGCTGCTGTGATCGTGCAATTCCCAGCGCCCGCCCGACCAGCGGATATGCGCATGCATCCTGGACACGTACGGATCTTCGATCACCGTATCGCACCGCCTGCTGTCCCGTCCGAACGTGTGATGCGCGCGCAGCAGACAGGACTTCCCCGGAAAACTGTTTTCAAGTGTCGCCACTGCCACACCTTCTCGTGTCTGTTCTCTGTACGATTACATTTATTTTACGTTTATCGCTAATGGATAAATCGACTTGCCGAATGGCCAGATCGGCATTTTTAATCGCCTCCATTCAATGCCGCATGTATATACGCAGCGATTTTTTATTCAAATTTTATAAGCGGGTGCCAATAGTGCACGAGGTCTAATGTCCGCGCAAGCGTTTGTCGCTACATGGCTATCATCAACGCTGGAGCAGCAAAAAAGTTCATGCGTTATGAGTTATCGGCTATGCGGCGGACATCAGAACGCAATAAATCCGTGCTGAAGCAGGCGCGCAATATTCTCCGCGTGGATCGAGGTGTAATGGCCTGTAATTGCTGAACCGCCGCAGTCGTTTCAACATGAATGCACTCAGAACGACAGGAAATTCTTCGTGGCTCGGGGGGCTTTCAGCGTTGATTTTTTAACGCAAACGGATGGCCACGAACACTTTTTTCTCTGAGTCTTCGTTGCAGTGCGCGTCGTCGTTTTCTACGGTTTTCCACGGCTTTCCATGGAATTTGCTGGAAACGCGAGCGCCTGTTGAACGAAACCGGTCCGCTGTCAACTTCGATGTCCAAACCCGATTTTTTCTTGAGGATTTACAAATGAGCGCACTGACTTTTCTCAATACGACTCCGTACATTGCCCAGTTCGTCGTGTACAAGGGCGAACAGATCGTAGCCCGCCTGCCGGGCATCGCGCCGAACGCGCAACTGCAGGTTCCGTCGGACGACACCTACCAGGTCGTGGCCAGCACGATTCTCGAAGGCAACACGTACACGTCCGCGCCGGCGACGGTGTCGGGTGCGATGGGCTTCGTCGCACAGGTCAAGCAGAACAACCAGCAAGGCACCTACGACTTCGAAATGAAGGTCGAAGCGAGCAATGCCGCCGACCAGA
Source organism: Paraburkholderia sp. ZP32-5 (assembly GCF_021390495.1). Classification (NCBI taxonomy): domain Bacteria; kingdom Pseudomonadati; phylum Pseudomonadota; class Betaproteobacteria; order Burkholderiales; family Burkholderiaceae; genus Paraburkholderia; species Paraburkholderia sp. ZP32-5. The sequence goes on from NZ_JAJEJP010000003.1 coordinate 385,423, forward strand.
TGGTGTTCCAGAAGACCACGATCAACCCGGTGACGTTCACGATCTCGAAGAACGGCGTGCAGTTGCAAAGCGTCGTCGTGCAGAACTCGTTCCTCGTGAAGACGCTGCAGATCGGTAGCACGTACTCGATGTACGCGGTGATCAACGGCGTGACGACGGGCACGACGCAGACCACCAATGCGAGCGCGGTGATCACGGCGCAGATGGACAACACCGATCTGGAGTCGGGCTACTTCACGCTCACCACGGCGTAATTGGCGCGGCCGCACACGTAGCGCGCGAGGCGCGCCGCATGTGCGGTCCGCGAGCGAAGGTTCTCACTCGTGCCCAGCGTAGCCGATACCTATGAACTCTCCCGCTTCGAGCCACATGTCCAGTCGCACGTCTGGCCACATGCTGCACGTCGTCAACCGCACTGCACGGGCGGCGCGCGTGCGGCTGTCCTGCGCGGATCACATGATCTGGGACGTCTGGGTTACGCCGATGGGAGCCGCGCTGGCCCCCGCTTTTGCACCGCAGCGGTTGACTCTCGACGCGCGCGTCATCGAGCGCGCTACACAGGTCGCTTATCACAGCACCGCGGCCAGCGTGGACGCAGTCAGCGCGATCACCGCGCGGCTCGTGTTGCAGAGCGGCGCCCGTATGTTCACGCTCGACGCTAGCCCTCAAACCGCGGCGCCCGGATTGCACGTGCGCAACGAAAGCAAGGGGATGCTCGATTTCGTCGCGCGCTATCTCGACAGTCCGTATCGGCTGGCGGGATTCGTCGAGCCTGGCCGCACGCTGCGGATCGCGTATGCGCCGCTCGATCTGGTGATCGTGCAGGACGGTCTGAGCGTCGTGCAGCGGTTACCGGCGGCTGAGGGCGCGTGGGTCATCGAGCCGTCGTCTGTCGTGGGCGGTTTTCCGCTGATCGGGCCGTTGTCCGCGCGGGAACGCGACGTGGGCGACCCGGCTGATTGATGGGTCTGCGCAAGCACACGGCAACACGCTGAAACGTACCGAAGAAACATGCGGACCGGGCAGGCCGCTTTCATTCATCAACCGCTGCGTCATTCCATTCGAGGTTAGTCATGCCAGTACTCAATCCTTATCCGCACGCCCAGCAGCAAGCGCCCAACTCGTGCTGGGCCAGCGCGGCGCGTTCGATCACGAACTGGTATCGCAGTACCGGCCGCGGAATTCCGAACGGGCCGTTCTATGGCTCGGATCAGGCGTTCGCGAACGCGTGGGCGACTGCCACGAATAATCGGGCGTACGCCGATATCAATGTCCAGCGATCCGCGGCGCTGGCGCTCGCCAATCTGCATTTCAACAACAACATTGATGAGCGGGCGTTTCCTACCGCGGCCGAAGTTTACGACTCGATCAACCTCGGCGAACCGCTGCTCGCGATCGTCGCCGCCGTTCCGCCGAATCCAAGCCCGAATCGGGCGTGCACCGAGGGCCATTGGGTCGTCGTCATCGGTATCAGCAGCAATCAGGACGACGCGACGATCGATGTGTTCGACCCGGACGACGGGCTGATTCATCAGCGGCCGTATAGCGACACGATCTACCAGCCGGGCGTGTACTGGCAGAACACATCGTATGTATCCGAATATTCGCCGTACGTGCAAAGCGACGACGAAGACATGGATGCGGATGACGTGATTGCACAGTCGCCGGTGCTGGTTCGTTCGGCCGCGCCTGTGACAGCGGCTGCGGCGCCTACGCCGACATCGACTTCCACGCCGACGTCGACTCCCACGCCGACACCAGCACCCACGCCAGCACCAGCACCTACGCCAGCACCAGCACCTACGCCAGCACCAGCACCCACGCCAGCACCAGCACCTACGCCAGCACCAGCACCTACGCCAGCACCCACGCCAGCACCAGCACCCACGCCAGCACCAACACCCACGCCAGCGCCGACACCAGCACCAACTCCCACACCCGCACCGCCCCCCACCGAGGTCAGCCCATGGACAGGCGAAGCCCGCGGCGATGTCGCGCTGCAGGTGGACTGGGCCGCGCAGGGCAATGGCGCCAGCGTCCAGCTAACGATCGCGCAAACGGGTGGCCCCGGCGAGACGCGCAGTTATCAGGCCGTTTTGGGCCGCACTCCCGGCATGAGCAAGCAGGGCATCTGGCAGTTCGGCGCGGCGAGCGCGCCGCTCGAATTGACGCTCACGCTGAGCCATGTGTCGGCCAAGTCCGGCGGTCCGGCGACTCAGGCCAACCTGTGGGCGTCCTATCCGCTGACGCAGGCGGAAGGCGTGCACAAGGTCATCGCGTCGTGGCCGATCGACGGGTCGCAAACCTGACCGCAAACCTGACGCCGATCCGATACCTATCTGACCCGACACGGAGCTGTTCATGAACGAATCCACCCGAGCGCCGATTCCATGCGGCGACGGCCAATGGGATGTCACGATCCGTACCGGCGTGCGCTTGCGCGTCGACTGGAAGTGGCACGACGAAGGCCAGCGTATCGACGTGGATTTGCTGCAACTGGCGGGGCCGGGCATGCCGCATCACTACACCGGCATCCTTAGCCTCGCCCCGGCAGGTCTGCGTAGCCGCACCTGGGTGTTCGGCTCGGCCGACGCGCCGGTCGACGTGACGTTGAGCCTGCGCCGCGAACACCCGGACGCGAATTCGCTGCTGTGGGCGAACGTGCCGCTGAAGCCCGACGAGTTCTTCTCCGACGCGATCGCGCAGTACAAGCCGCTTCCGCCGCCGCCCGATCCCATTCCTGATGATCCCGACGATCCAGACGATCCCGAAGAAATCGCGATCGACGCGCTGCCCGGCGCCGCCGATCTGTTCCCGCTGCTGTGGCTGCGTCCGCCGAGCGCGGGGCAACTGGCCGATGCGCTGCTGCGCTACATGAGCGTCGCCGATCCGTCGAGTCTGCCGCTTTACCAGCAGCTTGCCGCGATCAGCGGTGCCGGTGCGGCCGCGGCGAAACAGAAAGCGGCAACGGCTTTTCGCGGCACCTCGTCATTCATCTCCGATGTCGCGACGCAGCCCGCGCCGATCAACCAGCTGCCGGCGATGCGCGTAACGCTGCTCGCGACGGCCGGCCCTCGCACGCTGGACGAACTGCTGAGCGAGGCGCAAGCACTGCTCGGCGAAAGCGTCACCGATTTTCTCGCGAGCCCGGTCTACACGACCGCGCTGCAGGACGCATGGCAAAGCGTGTTCGTGCTCGCACTGGTCGGCACCACGGTCGACGGCATGCTGGCCGCGCAACTCGTCGACGTGCTGCGGGTGATGCATTACCTGCAGGCGCTTGCGGCGAACACGGCCGCGATGTGCGCCGAGGCCGTGCGCCGGCTACTGCTCGACGCGACACCATCGCTGCCCGATGCAGTGACGGCCGCGCCGCTATCGGGCAGCAGCAGCGCACCGGCGCCCGCACCAGCACCGACGCCCACACCAGCGCCCACGGGAGCACCAACCCAAACCCAACCCCCCGCCATCATCGGCCAATGGTCGCTGCTCGGTGTCGGCGAAGTCGAGGTCGCGCGTCAGACGCTGACAGGTTATGCGCCGGGAGAACTCGCCGAGGTCGTCAACCTGATGCCGCGTGAGCGGCAGGAACGGCATGAGCGCAGCGTGCAGGCCAGCGAACGGCAAACGAGCCAGGACGAAGAGCGCAGCCGCAGCGACGATCAGACGAGCCACGGCGACGCGATGAGCGAACTCGCCGACACGCTGAAAGAGGCGATGTGCACCGAAGGACTCGTGCGCAATCTGAGCAACGTGACGCCGAGCTACAGCAATCTGAATCTGTTGCTGACCGGGACCGCCGCCGATGGCTCGGGAAAGCTGAAACTCGACAGCGGCAACGTCGCGCGGCTCGTGCAGCGGATGAGCGAACAGGCCGCGCAGAAAGTCGCCGACCGCGTGAACGCGCAGCGGCGCGACGTGTGGCGCGAGTGGCGCGAGCGCCGCGAATCGCAATGTATCGACAACCGCGACGGCGAGCGTCTGGTCGGCGTCTATCGCTGGGTCGACCGGCTGCTGCGCGTAGCGCTCAAACCGCGCGGCCGTCATCTGGTGCTGGCCGTGCAGCTGCAGTCGCCCGCGAGCGCGTGGATCGCGCAGGTGCTCGCGCAAGGGCCGCTGCCGCTCGTGAAGCCCACGCCGCTCGCCGCCTTCGGCACCGCCGACGGTCAGGGCTATGCGCTCGTCACGCCCACCAACTATCAGAGTTGGGGCGCGCAATACGGCCTGACCGATCTGCCCGCGCCGCCTCCGCAGCAGATCGCCGTGTCCGCGCAGATCAATCGCGTGACGGTCGCCGACAGGTCGCTGCTGCGCGTCCCCGACGGCTATGCGGTCGCGTCGGGCAGCGCGACGCTGGCGATGGCGAGCACCGCGTATGGTCTCGTCGCGAGCGTCGGAGGCACGTCGCTGACGGGCAATACCGCCGGTGCGCCGGCCGCGGTGAGCGTGACGATGCCGACGGTCTCGTCGTCGAGCGTCAGCAATCCCACGCTCACGCCGCCGTCGCCGCCCGTTGCGTGGTTGAGCACCACCGTGTTCCAGAGTACCGATGCGATCGTCGGCGCGCGCGGCGCGGTGCCCGTCACCGTGATGAGCGATGCGCCGTTGTTCGCGCTCAGTGTCGAGCTGAGCTGTCAGCGCGTGACGTTGACCGATCCGGTGACGCAGAACGTCGTGGACCCGCTGCTCGTCGAATGGCAGATGCAGGTCTACACGCGGCTGCTGCGCGCGTGGCAGGACCAGTTACGCACCTACGACGCCGATGCGGCTGCGCGCATCGCGGCGGCGAGTGCCGGCGAAACCGCGGAAATCCAGCGCGGCGTGCTGCAGGGCGAATGTCTGGAACTGCTGTGCGCGACCAGCGCGACGAACGATCCGCAGGCACTGACCGGCTTCTTTGACTGGAGCTGCATGAGCTGGCATTACGACTCGCCTCCGGCGGGCACCGGGCCGCGTTTGACCGATGCGCCGGCCGCACCGGTCGTGACCGAACCTGCGTCGGCGCGTCTGTTTCGCCGCTTCCTTGCTGCCGATCTCGCATGGGTGCTGATTCCGCTGCGCGCCGAGACCCAGGATGCCGCGCTGTTCGCACTGCAATGGCAGGCGCGCTGGCCCGCGCCGCCGGTGCCGCGCGTCGATGGCGGCGCCGATGTGCCGGTCGCGCAATCGACCGTCATTGCGCTCGAGGAACAGCGCGGCGAGCCCGCCGTGCTCACCGAGCCGCGCCGCGCATGGACGCTGCGCGTGCCGCTGCCGCTGATCTATCTGCAACGCGGCGATGCGCTGCCGCAATTCGGCCCGCAAGCGCCGCACGAACCCTCGGAGACGCCATGACAACCCCTTCATCCGTCCATGACCCGCGCGACCCGTTCGGCTGGCCGATCGGCATCGTGGTTCCGTATGCGGGCCTGCTGGCCGCAACCGATGCGAGCAGCACGATCATCAACCAGATCCGCGCTCAACTGAGCCGTCAGGGCTGGCTCTATTGCGACGGCAGCGCCTATTCGATGCAGGCGTACTGGGAGCTGTATGGCGTGATCGGCACGAGTTTCGGCGGCGACGCGACGACGTTCAACGTGCCCGATCTGCGCGGCCGTTTCGTGCGCGGCGTCGACGGTGGCGCGGGCAACGATCCCGACGCGGGCACGCGCACCGCGAAACCGCCGAGCGGCGCATCCGGCGATCACGTGGGCTCGTGGCAGGCCGATGCGTTCCAGGGCCACGAACACTTCTACACGTCGACGATGGAAGGCCCCGAGACCGCCGAACCGCCTGGCGCTCCGCTGCTGATCCCCGAGCCCGAACAGCCGACCACCGGCGTGACGACCGACAACACGCACGGCACACCGCGCGTCGCGTCCGAAACGCGCGCGGTCAATCTCGCGCTGAACTACCTGATCCGTTATCGCTGAACCGGCGGCCGGCTCGCGGGATGTTGCCCGCGTACGCGCCGCCCCCTTCGTTAAAAGGAGCGTTGTCATGAAAGTTGCAATCGTCGGCGGCGGTGTCGCGGGTATCGCGGCCGCCTATACGCTGCTCGCGGACAAACGCGTGAGCGCCGTGCATCTGTTCGAGGCGACCGGTCGCTACGGCGGACGGGCCTGCACCGACACCATGTCGGTTCCCGGCTTTGCATTCGACAAGGGCGCGCAGTACATCCAGGACCCGACGCTCAATCCGCTGACGGCGATCGCGGCGAAGCTCGGCTTCCACACCGTCGAGGAACGCGCCGACTACCGCCTGCGCGTCGAGACTGAAAACGGCTGGGAAACGCTGCCGACTACCGAGCCCGCGGTTCAGGCGATCGTCGATGAAATTCAGGCGTCGTTCGATCGGAACAGCAAGAAGCCCAACGTGATCGTCGCGGGCAAACCGCGCAAGATCGGCGACGCCGAACTGTTCGGCCATGCGACGTCGACGTATGGTCCGTTCACCGAATCGGCGGAGACGTGGCAGTACATCGCCGCCGATCGCGCGCGCGAGGCCGAGGGTGACGGCAAGGACAATCTGTTCGTGAAGGAGGGCATCGGCAGTCTGGTCGCGGCGTGGGGCAAGAAACTGCGGCCGACCTTCGCCAGCACCTACACTGAGCACTTCGGCGCGGTCGTGTCGAGGATTGCCTACGACGACGATCAGGTCACGCTCACGTATGGCACCCAAAGCCTCGCCGTGGATGCGTGCATCGTCACCGTGCCGGTGTCGGTGCTCGGCGACGGCAGCATCGTCTTCGAACCGGCGTTGCCGGACACGCACCGCAACGCGCTGAAGGTGCTGCGCCTCGGCTCGTACAAGAAGCTGGCGTTGCGGCTGCGCACGTCGCCCGCCGACATCGTGCCGGGCACCAACTACTACCTCGCCGAAGACGAGCCGCCGGGCGTCTGGCAGTACTACCGTCTGCCGTACGCGGCCGACGTGCTGATCGCGCACGCGGCCGGCGACTTCGCCGCGGCGCTCGATCGTCTCGCCGATAGCGAAGTGTTCACGCTGTTCAAGAGCCGCATCCAGACCGCGTGCGATGGCGTGTTCTTTACGACCGGCCGTGCGATCACGAACTGGAGCAATGAACCTGCCGCACGCGGTGCGTATTCGTACAGCGCGTTCATCGGCGGCGGACCCGACGATCCGAACGCGTTGAAAGCGCGCAATGCGCTGGCCGTACCCGTGAAGCAGCTTCACTTCGCGGGCGAGGCCACCGACCCCGCGTGTTACGGCACGCTGCAGGCCGCTTATTTCTCGGGCGAGCGCGCGGCGCTGGAGGTGCTGGAGGACAGCCGCGCAACGTGAGCGGTGCCGCGTTCGAATCGCGCGGCATCCGCCGCGCGGGAGTCAGGACCGACTCATCGGCACGGGCCGGCGATGCGGTTAATCGATAAAGGGAGCCATCTGATGTATCGCACAGTCAGCGTAACGAACTATCCGGCGCGCAGCGCTGTTTTGCAACGCGCGCACGAGCGCATCAGCGACATGATGACGGGCGCGGGTACGCGTCTGCCGGTCACGCTCTGTCATATCGACGCCGAGTGTGGCCACGTGGCCGTCGGCATCGACACGGCGGCGGCCATCCCGCACGTGCGCCGCGATCTCGAAGCGCTGGCGGGCGACGCGCCGCTGCGACTCTTTCATTGCGCGCCCGCCGTGCGTCATGCCAACAAGCGCGACCACAACCGGCCGCTGCTGGGCGGGCTTTATCTCAGCTGTCCGGAGGTGCAGAGCGAGGGGACGCTCTGTCTCGAGGCGAAACGTCACGGTCAGACGGGCTTCGTGACCTGCGGACACGTGGCGGTGCGGGAAGACGTCAGGGTCTATCAACCACGGCAAAGCCAGGCGAACGACTGGCTCGTGGGGCAGGTGGTCGCGGTCAGCGGCTACGCCAGCATCGCGAGCAGCGACAGCGCGTTCGTCTCCTGCGTGACCGGCATCAGGGAACGCGCGATCTGGAAATCGAACGGCACCGAGTACACCGTCGACGGCATTTACGACGCGCCGGCTCGCGGCGTCGCCGTGGCGATGCAGGGAGCGTCGACTCAGACGACGTTGCGCACAGGTGTGATCTGCGCGAAGAACGTGACGGTCACGTTCGATGATCAGGGCGTGCTGACCGATCAACTGCTGGCGAACTACCGCAGCTCCGGCGGCGACAGCGGCGCACCGGTGTTCTATGTCGCCGACGGTGCGTCGGTGTACATGGTCGGACTGAACGTCGGCGCGACGCTCGCCGACCACGCGGACCCCCAGCCCGATCAGGGCGAATGGCCGCCCGCGGATAACGGCACCTATGCGGTGATCAGCCCGTGGATGAATGTCGAGCGCGATCTGGATCTGACGCTGGGGTTGCCGACGGTTACGCTGTAGTTATCGCTGCGTGGTCGTGATGCTGTGCGCTTCGACCCGGCCCGCGGCCGGGTCGAAGCCGCGAGCGTCGTCCGCCGTGGCCACAGACATTGGTGCACGCCCATCGCAACGCGTCTGCTAGAGTACGCCGACCCAAAAATGCGGTGGAGACGCTGTGGACCTGAAACAGATGCGCTATTTCCTGGCCCTCGCCCAGGACCTCAATTTCGGCCGCGCCGCGGCCCGGCTGAATATGGCGCAGCCGCCACTCACACGGCACATCCGCGCGCTCGAAGAAGAACTGGGCGTGCAACTCTTTATCCGCACGCCTAAGGGCGCGGTGCTGACGGAGGCCGGGCAGACCTTGCTCGACCAGGTCCCGAATGTGCTGCTATTGGCAAGCCGCGCCGAGGAAGAGACCAAATTGACTGGCGAAGGCTATCTTGGCCGCCTCGATGTGGGTATTTTCAGCTCCGGCATTCTCAACGTGATCCCGCGTTTGCTGGCCGATTTTCATAAGGCGCGGCCGGCCGTGAAAATCAGTGTTCACAACATGTCGAAGGCCGACCAGATCGCGGCCTTGCATGATCGCCGGATCACGATCGGTTTCAATCGTCTGATTCCTCCCGACGAAGGTCTGTGTGTCGAGCCCGTGATGAAAGAGCGCTTTTTGCTGGCGTTGTATGAAGGGCACCGGCTGTGTTCGAAAAAAACGGTGTCGCTGCGCGATCTCGACGACGAACCGATGATCCTCTATCCGAACGCCCCGGTTCACGGCCTTGCACAGGAAGTCGCGCTGGCGTTTCGCGCGGAAGGGCTGCGCTTGCGTGTCGAACAGGAGGTCGAAGATGTCGTCACATGCATCGCCCTGGTCGCGAGCGGTTTCGGCGTGGCCGTCACGACGGAGTCAGCCGCCAACCTGCGATTGCCGCACGTGGTCTACCGGCCTTTGAGCAGCAGGCACCTGGGCGCGATCGAGCTGAGCTGTCTGTATCGTCGCGATGACGCATCGCCGACGCTGCACTTCTTCCTCGAAGTCATCAGGCAATTCGCCGCCAAACGCAGCCGGCGTATCGAGATCTGACGCGCAGAGTCCAATCCAACTCGATACCGAAACAGTATCAAGATCTGAAAATTCAGTATTGGACGACATCGCCCATGGTTTGACAAGATGATGTTCATCGACGCGGCCCACGCGTCATCAACATCATTGGAGAGCCATGCCGATCGTTCAGATTTCGCTTCTCGAGGGACGTGATCCGTCACTCGTCAAGCAATGCATCAAGGAAGTCGCGCGCACGATCCACGAGACGCTCGACGCGCCGTTGGAATCGATCCGCGTCATCGCGACCATTGTGCCGGCCCAACACTGGGCGGTGGGCGATCGTACGAAGGACGAAGCATCCGCCTTCAAGGATGGCGAAAGATGACGCCGTCCAGTCTTGACGCCGCGGCCGCCGCGCTGCGCGAAGCCGCGCAAAGCCGGCACTACATCGCGCCTTTGCGCGACACCTGGCCCGAACTGAGCATCGACGATGCGTACGCGATTCAGCTATTGAATACCCAGCAGCGGCTCGCGCAAGGGCGCCGCGTCGTCGGCTGCAAGATCGGCCTGACGTCGTTATCGGTGCAAAAGCAACTAGGTGTGGACCGTCCCGACTTCGGCATGCTGTTCGACGACATGAGCTACGGCGACAGCGAGCCGATTCCCGCATCGATTCTGACGCAGCCGCGCATCGAAGCGGAGGTCGCGTTCGTGATCGGCCGCGATATCACGGTGCCGAAGCCCGGCCATCTCGACGTTATCCATGCGATCGATTACGCGCTGCCGGCGCTGGAGATCGTCGGCAGCCGCATTGCCGACTGGAATATCCGGATCGCGGACACGATCGCGGACAACGCATCGTCGTCGGCATTCGTGCTCGGCAGCAGCCCGCGCAAGCTGTCGGAATTCGATCTGCGGCTGTGCGGCATGGTGATCGAGCGTCGCGGCGAGCCGGTCTCGGTGGGCGCGGGCGCGGCCTGTCTCGGCAATCCGATCAATGCGGTGGTGTGGCTCGCTCGCACGATGGCCGAACTCGGCACGCCGCTGAAAGCCGGGGACCTGGTGCTGTCGGGCGCGCTTGGCCCGATGGTGAGCGTCACGCCCGGCGATGTTTTCGAAGCACGAATCAATGGACTCGGCGCGGTGCGGGCCGTTTTTGAACACGACCCGGACGAGGTGCGCGCATGAATATGATCGACGAAGTAGCGCTGACGCTGGACAGCGCCGCGCGCGAAGCACGCGCAACCGCGCAGTTCGATAGCGACGGCCGTCTGTCTCTCGAGGATGCGTATGAAATCCAGCGCGCGTCCATTCAGTTGCGCGTCGCGCGTGGCGAGCGCCGTGTCGGTGTGAAGATGGGTTTCACGAGCCGCGCGAAGATGGTGCAGATGGGTTTGTCCGACGTGATCTGGGGGCGTCTGTCCTCGGGCATGCAGATCGAGGAAGGCACGGCGATCGATTACTCGCGCTTCGTCCATCCGCGGGTGGAACCTGAAATCGCATTCGTGCTGAAGCGTCCGCTGGCCGGCGATGTTTCGGCTCCCGAAGCACTCGCGGCCGTGGAAGCGATTGCACCGGCGCTCGAGATCATCGACTCGCGCTATCAGGACTTCAAGTTCACGCTGCCCGAAGTCATCGCGGATAACGCGTCGTCGAGCGGCTTCGTCGTCGGACCATGGTGCAGCCCTTGCATCGATTTCGGCAATCTCGGCCTGACGCTCAATATCGATGGCCGGCCGCTGCAGATCGGTTCGACGGCCGCGTTGCTCGGGCATCCGTTGCGTTCGCTGGTCGCCGCGGCACGTCTGTCGGCGCAGGCCGGCGAACCGTTGCAGGCCGGCTGGATCGTGATGGCCGGCGGCGCGACACCGGCGGAGTGGATCAAGCCCGGCCAGCACGTTTCGGTCGACATGGAACGGCTCGGCAGTGCCAGCTTCCATGTGAAGCGCTGAATGCAGAGCGCCGAAACAGGCCAAACTTCCGCAACAGGAAACCTCATGAACGGCAAAGTGAAAGTGGCGATCATCGGTCCGGGCAATATCGGCACCGACCTGATGATCAAGGTGATGCGCAACGCCAGGCACCTCGAAATGGGCGCGATGGTCGGCGTCGATCCGCAGTCCGATGGTCTCGCGCGCGCCGCGCGTCTCGGTGTCGCGACGACCGCCGAGGGTATCGACGGTCTGCTCGGTCTCGACGTGTTCAACGACATCGATATCGTGTTCGATGCGACCTCCGCCGGCGCGCACAAGCGTCATAACGATCTGCTGCAGGCGCATGGCGTGCAGGTGATCGACCTGACGCCCGCGGCGATCGGCCCGTATGTGATTCCCGCGATCAATCTGGAAGCGGAGAACGCCACCAACATGAACATGGTGACGTGCGGCGGACAGGCGACGATTCCCGTCGTCGCGGCGGTGTCGCGCGTCGTGAAGGTGCATTACGCGGAAATCGTCGCATCGATCGCGAGCAAATCGGCGGGACCGGGCACGCGGGCGAATATCGACGAATTCACCGAGACCACGCGCAGCGCGATCGAAAAGCTCGGCGGCGCGACGCGCGGCAAGGCGATCATCGTGCTCAATCCGGCCGAACCGCCGCTGATCATGCGCGACACCGTGTTCGTGCTGTCGGAGCTGGCGGACGAGGGCGAGGTGCGCGACAGCATCGAGAAGATGGTCGCCAGCGTGCAGGCCTATGTGCCGGGATACCGGTTGAAGCAGCAGATCCAGTTCGACGTGATCGAGCCGTCGAAGCCGTTGAACGTACCGGGCCTCGGTCCGATGCACGGCCTGAAGACCTCGGTATTCCTCGAAGTGGAAGGGGCCGCGCACTATCTGCCGTCGTACGCCGGCAATCTCGACATCATGACTTCCGCCGCGCTCGCGTGCGGCGACCTGATGGCAAGCCGCCGGATGGCGGCGGGCATCGCTCGCGGCAAACTGGAGAGCACGCAATGACCGCACGCAGCAAGCTTTATATTTCGGATGTCACGTTGCGCGACGGCAGCCACGCGATTCGCCATCAGTACAGCGTCGCAAACGTCAGAGCCATCGCGACGGCGCTCGACGAGGCCGGCGTGGACAGCATCGAAGTCGCGCATGGCGACGGTATCGAAGGCTCGAGTTTCAACTACGGCTTCGGCGCGCACAGCGACGTCGAATGGATTGCTGCCGCGGCGCAGAGCGTGAAGCGCGCGAAGATCGCGACGTTGCTGCTTCCCGGCATCGGCACCACGCATGATCTGCGCAATGCGTTCGACGCCGGCGCGCGCGTGGTACGGGTCGCCACTCACTGCACCGAAGCGGATATCTCGCGGCAGCACCTCGAATTCGCGCGCGAACTCGGCATGGACGCAGTCGGCTTTCTGATGATGAGCCATATGACCACGCCGCAAAAACTCGCCGAGCAGGCGAAGCTGATGGAGAGCTACGGCGCGTCGTGCGTGTACGTGGTGGATTCCGGCGGCGCGCTCGGCATGAACGATGTGCGCGAGCGCTTTCGCGCGTTCAAGGATGTGCTTCGGCCCGAGACCGAAACCGGCATGCATGCGCATCACAACCTGAGCCTCGGCGTCGCGAACTCGATCGTCGCGGTGGAAGAGGGTTGCGATCGCATCGATGCGAGCCTCGCGGGAATGGGCGCGGGCGCCGGCAATGCGCCGCTCGAAGTGTTCATCGCGGCGGCCGAGCGGCAGGGCTGGAACCACGGCTGCGATCTCTACAAGCTGATGGATGCGGCCGACGACCTGGTACGTCCGCTGCAGGACCGGCCGGTGCGTGTGGATCGCGAAACGCTCGCGCTCGGTTATGCGGGGGTCTATTCGAGCTTCCTGCGCCATGCCGAAATCGCGGCGAAGAGGTACGACCTGAAGACCGTCGACATCCTCGTCGAGCTGGGTAAGCGCAAGATGGTCGGCGGCCAGGAGGACATGATCGTCGACGTGGCGCTGGATTTGCGCTCGCGGGTCGTCTGACATCGCAGCATCGGCTGACAGGATTTGCAACGAGCGCCCGTAGAGCGCCCTGCGCCTGGCAGCAGCATAAATGGAGACGGTGGTGACTACACAAGACAATCAAAAACAGCTGGAAAACAGGGTGCTCGGCGTGACGTTTGCCGGCTGGGCGCTCGACGCAATGGACTTCATGTGCTTTGCGCTGATCACGCCGGTGTTGATCAGGACGCTCGGCATGAGTCACGGCAAGGCCGGCGCGATCACATCGGCGGCGCTCTTCACGTCCGCGCTCGGCGGCTGGGTGGCCGGCGTGCTGGCCGACCGCTACGGCCGCGTGCGGGTGCTGCAATGGGTCGTGCTGTGGTTTGCGGCTTTTTCCGCGCTGTGCGGCTTTGCGACCAACGCCGACCAGTTGCTGGTTCTGCGCGGATTGCAAGGATTCGGCTTTGGTGGCGAGTGGGCGGTGGGCGCCGCGTTGATCAGCGAAATGGTCCGGCCGGAAAATCGCGGCAGGACGATGGGCATCGTGCAGAGCGGCTGGTCGGTCGGTTGGGGCTGCGCGATTCTGCTGGTCGGCGGCGTGTTTATCGTGTTCCCTGACAGCATCGGCTGGCGCGTCGTGTTGTGGTTCGGCGCAGTGCCCGCATTGCTGGTCGTCTATATGCGCCACAAGCTGCCCGAATCGCCGGTGTTCGTGAAGGCGAAGCAGGCGTCCGTGCAGCCGCCGTCGCCCGGTGCGATCTTCGCGCCCGGCTTGCGCCGCAACACGCTGCTCGGCTGCCTGATGACCTTCGGTCTGCAAGGCGGGTACTTCGCGGTGCAAGGCTGGCTGCCGACTTATCTCGCCAACGTGCGCGGCTTTTCGATGGGCCATACCGCGCTGGACCTGTGCGTGGTGATCGTCGGATCGTTCAGCGGCAATCTTTCGCATGGCTATCTGAGCGATCGCATCGGCCGGCGCATCACGTTCATCGGCTTTGCACTGTGCGCGGCGCTGGCGATCGTGCTGTACATGCTGATTCCCGTCGGCCACCTCGGTCTCACGCTGATGGCGCTGCCGCTCGGCTTCTTTACGTCCGGTGTCTACGGCGGCGTGGGCGCGATTCTCGCCGAACTCTTTCCGACGCTGCTGCGCGCGTCGGGCCAGGGCTTCACGTATAGCTTCGGACGCGGGATGGGCGCGGTGTTCCCGGCAATCGTCGGCGGTATCAGTGCGTATCTGTCGCTCGGCATGGCGATTGCGGTATTCGCATCCGCGGCCTATGCGCTGGCAGCGATCGCGGTGGCGTTCATGAAAGCGCCGCGGCGCGACGAACTGACCAACGAACAACCGGACGATAACCGGCAGCGGCAAAGCCATCTGCGCTCCGAGCGTCCCGCCTGATCGACCCTGGTCGTATCCGGCCTGGCAGTGGCCTGCATCATCGGCACCCGGTTCGGTATCTCGATAGCGCTCGCGTTTTCGCGTTTTCGCGTCTTCACCCACCGGGCGTATCAACTTAATTCAAGGAGCCTCAAATGGCTGATAGCAAGCATGATCCCGCGGTATTGAAGCAGGCGTTCGGCGACGCGAGCGAGCGCGATCCCAAAGCGGCACAGCGTGCGCAGACCTACGAGCAGATGGCGGGCTTCGTGCCGCCGCGTGTCAAGACTCGCCTGGCTGTGACCGGCGCACTCGATCCGGCGATGCTGTCGCTGCAGGAGGACGCGCGCGATCACGCGCTCGCCCCCGCCTGCTTCGACGAGAAGACCACGCAATTGATGGTGTTCGGCATCATGCTCGGACAACTGAACGACGCGGCGCAGATGCACGCAATCGCCGCGCGCCGCGCCGGCGCCAGTTGGGAAGAGTTGCAGGCCGTGATCAATCTTTGTTACCTGTTTCGAGGGGTGCCGGCCGCCAATCGCGGCGCCGACATGCTGGCCGCGATCGCGATGCGTGAAGCCGAAGGCGCGGCGCAATGAGCGTCGACCCTACCGCGAGGCCGACGGATCACGCGTGTCCTGGCCCGGATCGCAATACGAAGCGGCCGGCGTTCAGGCTGCCGCGGGGAACCTGCGATTGCCACGTGCATATATTCGGGCCGCAGGCCGCCTACCCATTCAGTGACGCACGCAGCTACACGCCGGAAGACTGCACGGCGGACGATCTGGACCTGCTGCATCACACGCTGGGTATCGACCGTGTGGTGGTCGTACATGGCGGCGCGCACGGTATCGACAACCGGGTGACGCTCGCCGCGCTGGACCGCTCGCCGAACCGCATGCGTGGCGTAGCCGTCATCAAGCCGGGTCTGCCGCAAAAGACGCTCGAAGACATGCACAGGCGTGGGATGCGCGGCTGTCGGATGTCGACCGTGGTAAGCGGCGGCGCGGGCTTCGAGCATCTGCAGGATCTCGCTCGCGAGACGAGCCCGCTGGGCTGGCATCTGGTGCTGCACTTCAACCGTTCCAGCGAACTGGTGGATGTCGAGGCCTTGCTGCAGCGTACGCAAAGCGATTTCGTGCTGGACCACATGGCGCGTATCACAGCAGCCGAAGGCGTGGCCTCGGCCGCGTTCAGCACGATGATGCGTCTGCTCGATACCGGCCGCTGCTGGGTCAAGCTCGCGAGCCTCTACCGGCTGTCGGGCGAAGCCTATCCGCATGCGGACCTGCTGCCGATGATCGAGCGCGTGGTCGCGCATCGTCCTGACCGGGTGCTATGGGGCAGCAACTGGCCGCATCCGATCTGCCCGGTGCCGATGCCGAACGACGGCGACCTGGTCGACCTGATACCGCTATGGCTGCCGACCGAGGCACTGCAGCGCCAGGTACTGGTGGATAACCCGGCGCGCCTGTACGGATTCGATAGCTGACTGGCTGATAGCCGTTTGGAAAATAACAGTCGCGGAGTGGCGAAGACCAAACCGCGAGGATCAGTGGTGGAGATAAGAAATGAACAAGTCCCCTTTTCTCGCAGCGGGGCTGCTGGTATTTGCCGGCGTCGCGCATGCGCAAAGCAGCGTCACGCTGTATGGAATTATCGACGAGGCGCTGGTCGTGCAAAGCAATCAGCGCATTACCGCGGCGAACCCCGCGACCGGCAGTCCGGGCACCGGTGGCCGCCGGTACTACCTCGATTCGCTGTCAGGTATCAACGGTAGCCGCTGGGGCATCCGCGGCGCGGAAGATCTGGGCAGCGGGCTCAAAGCGATATTCACGTTGGAAAGCGGTTTTAATCTGAATAGCGGCGCGCTTGCGCAAGGCGGTCTGCTATTCGGCCGGCAGGCATTCGTTGGCTTGAGCAGCGACGAGTACGGAACGATTAGCGTGGGCCGCCAGTATGACGACGTGGTCGACTATATCGGCCCGCTGATTTTCGCCGGCAAAATGGGCTCGATCTTTTCGGCACTGCCCGGCGACATGAACAATGCCGACAGCGGTCAGCGCATCAATAACGCGATCAAGTATGCGAGCCGTAACTATGCGGGGCTTACCTTCGGCGCGATGTATAGCCTGGGCGGCGTGGCAGGCGCGGGCGCGCGCAATCAGGTGTACTCGGCGGGCATCGGGTATGCGCATGGGCCGTTGAATCTGGCGGCGGCTTATCTGAGAGCGAATCAGCCGAACGTGTCGGTGTTCAGCAATAGCGCGACGAGCGCCGGGACCATCGGAACCGCCACTACCAGCGTAACGACACCGGTGTATAGCGGCTATATGAGCGCGAATTCGTATCAGGTGGCGTCGGCTGGCGGCTCGTATGCATTGGGTCCGGTGAGCCTTGGCATGATCTATTCGAACGTTCAGTTCCAGCATCTCGGCAGCAGCCTGTCGGCGATCGGGACGAATGCCGTACCGGCCGGCGGCGGCCGCGGCACCGCGATTTTCAATGCGGTCGAGGTCAATACGATCTGGCGCGTAACGCCTGCGTTGCAAATTGGCGGGGCCTATTCGCATACCGCGGGCAGTTCGGTGACGGGAGCGAACGGCAAGGCTTTCGGCGGCGCGCGATACGATCAGTTCGCGTTGGCGACCGACTATGCGCTGTCGAAGCGAACAGACGTGTACGTGGCTGGTATTTTTCAGACCGCGAGCGGCACGGATTCCACCGGCGCTCGCGCGGTCGCCAACCTGAACACGGCGACCGCGTCGTCGAACAATCATCAGGCGATCTTACGGGTGGGGATGCGGCATAAGTTCTAAGCGCGAGCCGTCACGGAGCGATTGCGCTTATTGTTCGATCGCTCCGATGGCGGCGCACTTCCACTTCAGCCGTCGCCGTCATCAGCCTCAAGACGAATGCGCCGCGTAGCGCGCTTCCGCCTCTTCCTTCGCGGCGAGGCCAACGATCTCGTTGTATTGCTGGATCGGCATCAGTTGCGATCCGACCGCGCCAAGGTGCCCATCGCGGCGCAATGCGCCCAATACGCCGTCGACGGCACGCGCGGCGGCCAGCATCGTCGTGATCGAATACATCAGCGCGGCCGCGCCGGCGCGCTCGATTTCCGCCACCGGCTGCGCGCCGATCTGCGCGGCCTGCGATACGTTCGCCAACTGCGGGCCGGGCACCGCCTCGCAAATCGCGCGCAGATCTTCCATCCGGTCGGCACCCTGCACGAAGGTCATGTCGGCGCCCGCTTCGCGATAACGCTGCGCGCGCTCGATCGCTTCATCGCGGCCATGAATGCCGAGCGCGTCGGTCCGCGCGCAAATGATGAGCGCCGGGTCGCGGCGCGCGTCGAGCGCCGCATGGATCTTGCCGATCATCTCGCCGACCGGAATCACCGCTTTGCCCGCGAGATAACCGCAACGCTTCGGGGTCGCCTGATCTTCCATGAAAAGACCTGCCACGCCCGCGCGTTCGAAGAAGCGCACCATTTGCTGCACGTTGTGCACGCCGCCGAAGCCGGTGTCGGCATCGACGAGCAGCGGCAGCGTGGTCGCCGCGGCGATGCGCGCATAGTGATCGACATAGTCGCGCATGCTGAGCTGACCCAGATCGGGCTCGCCGAGCAGCACGCCGGTTGCGGCATTGCCGCCCGCCACCAGCGCTTCGAAGCCATGCGATTGCGCGAGTCTCGCGGACAGCGCGTCGTACACGCCGGGCAGTACGACGATCTCGGGGCGCGCGAGCAGCGCGCGCAAACGGATTCCAGGATGCATCTGAGAGTGTCCTTGTCGTGTTCTTGAGTTTGTTTGTGCTCGCTGCGATGGGTCCGTCAGTCGCCGGCGAAGCGCCGCGCCGCGACGCCGAGCAGCCAGTTCGCGACGATCGCGAAGACCATCAGCAGCAACGCGAGCGCCATGATCGTGTCGTTGTCCGCGAGGTTGATCGCGCGCACCAGCATGTAGCCGATGCCGTGCTCGCCGCCGAACATTTCGCCGATCAGCGTGCCGAGCAGCGTCAGCGACAGGCCGATGCGCATGCCGGTCAGCAATTGCGGAGCGATCGCCGGCAGCAGTACGTGCACGAACGTCGCGCGCGGCGACAGCGACAGCGCGCGTGCGGTGCGCGCATACACGGGCTTCAGGTTGCGGATCGCCGCCATGCCGATCAGCACGACCGGCACGATCCCATGCAGCACGCCGAAGGTCACCTTCGACCATGTGCCGAGCCCGCAGATCAGCAGCACGATCGGATACAGCGTGACCTTCGGGATCGCATAGAACGACACCAGCAGCGGTTCGGCGACTTCGCCGGCGAAGTGTCGCGTGCCGAGCCATGCGGCGAGCAGCAGGCCGCCGCACCACGAGATCGCCAGCGCGAGCACGAACGAGCCGAGCGTCGCGAACAGGTCGGGGCGATAACGCGCGCCGCCCAGAATCGCGAGCAGCCGTTGGGTCGCGGGCACCGGGCCCGCCAGCGCGTCGTGTCCGAGTGCGAGCGCCGCCGCCTGCCATAGCACGACGCACAGCACGGCCGCGGTGCCGCCGCCCGGACGCCAGCGCGGGCGGCGCCGCGCACCGGCGGACAGTTTGATTTGCCAGGCTTCAGCCACTGGACACCCCCTTCAACACGCGCCCCGGTCCGCCGAGCCAGCCGGTCAGAAGCGACAGCAGATAGTTGAGCACGACCGACGCCGCGATCACGATGACGATCAGCCCATACATGCGCGCCGTCATGAAGTTGTCGTAGCTGAACGCGATGTCGTGGCCGATGCCGATGCTCGACAGAATGAACTCGCCCGCAATCGTGCCGATCAGCGAATACGCGAGCACCAGACGCAAGCCCACGACCAGATGCGGCAGCGCGGCCGGCAGCCAGATATGGATGAAGCGATGCGCGGGACTGAGCCGCATCACGCGCGCGGTCTTCAGCAGCGCGCGCGGAATGCGTTCGAGCGCGGTGACGGTGCATAGCACCATCGACGCGAGCGCGAACACGAACGAGATCGCGATGATGGGCCGCTCGCCGATGCCGAAAAGCACGATCATCACCGGATAAAAGATGAACACCGGCACCGCGTACCACGCGGACAGCACCGGGTCGGCGAGGCGCTTGAGCCAGGGCAGCGCGAACAGGCACAGGCCGAGCAGAATGCCGACCACGATCGACAGCGCCGCGGCGATCAGCACCTCTTCGAGCGTCGTCAGTACCGACGCGCGTAAGGCCGGATCGGCGAGCACCTGCCAGGCGGCGTCGAGCATCGTGCTGGGCGGCACCATCGTGATACGCGCGATGAAGCCGGCGCGGCAGGCGATTTCGAGCAGCGCGAGCACGCCGATCACGAGCGCCCATCTGACAGTGGCGGGCCGCAGCCAACGGCGCGCCGGAGCGCGTGCCGCGACCGGAGCGGAGGGGCTCATACGTTACCTCGCATCGACTTCATCGATTCGCCGCGCAGTTGCTCCCACAGGTGGGCGGTCAGTGCACCGAACGCGGCGCTGCTGGCGACGGTGCTGTCGCGCTCGCGCTGCCAGCCGGTCGGCAGCACTTCGAGCAGTCGTCCCGGGCGCGCCGACATGATGCCCACGCGATCGGACAGCATCGCGGCTTCGTCGAGCGAGTGGGTGATCAGCAGCACGGTCGCGCCGGTCTCGCGCCAGATGCGCAGCAGCTCGTCGCCCATCAACAGACGGGTCTGCTGATCGAGTGCGCCGAACGGCTCGTCGAGCAGCAGGAAACGCGGCCTGAGCACCAGCGTGCGCGCGATGCACATGCGCTGACGCATGCCGCCCGACAGTTGCGACGGGCGGGCGTGCGCGAAATCGGCGAGGCCCATGAAGTCGATCGCATGATCGACGCGCTCGGCCAGATCGTCGGGGCGGCGCGCGAGCCGTTTGAGGCCGAACGCGACGTTGTCGCGCACCGATAGCCACGGAAAGCTCGCGTCTTCCTGCAACACCAGGCCGACGCCGTCGGGCACGCCGCGATACGGCACGCCATCGGCGCTGACGCTGCCTTCATCGGGGGGAGCCAGGCCCGACAGAATGTCGATCATCGTCGACTTGCCGCAGCCGGACGGTCCGACGATCGAGAAGAATTCGCCCGGTTCGAGCGACAGGTCGAGCGGGCCGAGCGCCTGCAGCACCGTGCCGTCCGCGCGGGTGTAGCGGCGCACGAGATTTTTCGCGTCGATGCGCAGACCGCGGCTGCCGGTGGTGGAAGCCGTGGCCGAAGTAGCAGCGGCCGGCGTGATGGATGTCGTCATGGCCGGCGCGCTCATTTGGTGGTCCTCAGATCGGCCGGCAGCGCCGATTCGTCGACCACCTTGCTCCAGTCGACCTTCGCATCGGGATAGACGCCCGCCACGTGCAGACCAACCACCGCGCGATCCATCGCGCTGTAGTCGAGCTTGCCTTCGCTCCAGTAGTTGGCGGCCATCAGCCGTTTGAACGCGAGCGCGACCGGACCCGGCGGCATGTCGTAGGCCTTCGCGACGATCGCGATCGCCTGATCCGGATGCGCCTTCATGAAGTCGACACCATCGCGGCGCGCGAGAATCAGCGCCTTGACCTGATCCGGATGTTCCTTGAGGAATTTTTCGCTGACCACGCCGACGTGCTGCGTGACCGGCGGCATCACGTCGGAGACCGCGAACAGCACGCGGTACTTCGCGGCGTTGCGCGAGTAGGTCGGTTCGAGTTCCGGCGCGGCATCGACGGCGCCCTGGTCGAGCGCGGTCAGCCCGCCGCCGATCGTGCCGAGCGACAGCATCGTGACCTTCGACGGATCGACCTTGGCCGACTGCAGCGCCGCGAGGCCGAGAATCTGCGTGGTCGAGCTGGCCCGCGTGTAGGCGATTTTCTTGCCGGCGAGATCGTGGATGTTCTTCAGCGGCGAGTTCGGCTTCACGACCCATACCAGGTCCGCGGCGGTGTTGACCGCGCCGTCGACGATCTTCAGATCGAGGCCGTCGTGAATCGCAGCGAGCGCGGCGCTCAACGCGGTTTCGGTGTACGGCATGTCGCTGGCCATCATGTTGCGAATCGTCGTGCCGCCGCCGTCCGACGACAGCAGCGCGGTCACGTCGACGCCGCGCTTCTTGAAGTAGCCCTGATCGAGCGCGATGGCCCACGGCGCGCCGTACATCAGTTCGGCGTAGTGGGACACCACCACCTGACCCGCGTGCGCGGGCATGCTGACGGTCGAGCCAAGCAGCGCGGCGCAGCCGATGATGCTCGCCGAGAACCATGCCGCGAGCGACGCGCGCGCCGGGGTAACAGGACGTGCCATGTTGTCTCCTTTTTTATCGTGAAGAGGTGGGCGGCTCAGACCGGATGATGGAAAGCCTGCTGCCACGGATGAAGCTCGCGCTCGCGCGCTTCGTAGGCCGCGAGCGCGGCTTCTTCGAGCAGCGACAGGCCGATTTCGTCGAGCCCTTCGAGCAGCACCTTGCGCTGGGCGGGCGGAATGTCGAAGCCGAGCGCGAAATCGTTGGGACCTGTGATCCGCTGCGCGACGAGATCGACGGTGAAGTGTTCGTTGCCGGCTGTAGTGAGCACCGCCTCGGCGAGACGGGCGTGGTCGGCCGCGTTCAACACGAGCGGCAGGATGCCGTTCTTCAGGCAGTTATCGCGAAACACGTCGGGCAGACTCGTCGACACGACGACGCGCAGACCGAATGCTTCCAGCGCCCAGACTGCATGTTCGCGCGTGCTGCCGCAGCCGAAGTTGTCGCCGGCCACGAGGATGCGCGCAGCGCGATAGGCCGGCTGGTTCAGCACGAAGGCCGGATCCTTGCGCGCCGTGCCGAACAGGCCGGCCGCGTAGTCGGGGTTGAGTCCGCGCATATAGGCCGAGGGCAGCACCTGGTCGGTGTCGATGTTTTCTCTGAGCAGCGGCACCGCCGCGCCGGTCACACGTTCGAAACGTTGCATGGTCCGTCTCCTGCGAGGGCTGCGCTGGCGCGCCCTGGTGCGTGAATGTTGAAACCGCGTCGACGCCGGGCTGCATGCGCGTGTTGGTCGCGCGCGCGTTTGGCGGTGTGCGTTTGCCTCGCGGCTGGGTGGCGCTAGTGGTTCTAGTGGCTATGGCCGCTGTAGCGGCGCACGTCAGTGATATGTCCGGCGAGCGCGGCGGCCGCGGCCATCGCGGGACTCGCGAGGTGCGTGCGCACGCCCGCGCCCTGGCGGCCGGCGAAATTGCGGTTTGTCGTCGAGACGATTCGCTCGCCCGCGCGGCCTTCGTCGCCGTTGAGCCCCGCGCACATCGAGCAGCCCGACGAGCGCCACTCGAAGCCCGCCTCGACGAACACGCGATCGAGCCCGAGTCGTTCCGCTTCCGCCTTCACGCCGCTCGAACCGGGCACCACCGCGGCTTGAATGCCGGCGGCGATCTTGCGTCCGCGCACGATTTGCGCGGCGGCTTCGAGGTCCGACAGACGCGCGTTCGTGCACGAGCCGATGAACACGCGATCGATCGGCACGCCTTCGAGCGGCGTGCCGGGCGCGAGGCCCATGTAGTCGAGCGCCTGTTCGAGTGGTGCGCGTGCGTTCGCGTCGAGCGCGGCGGGGTCCGGCACATGGCCCGACACCGGCAGCACGTGGGTCGGGTCGACGCCCCAGGTGATCTGCGGCTCGAGCTTGCTGCAGTCGACCGAAAGATCGTGATCGAACTGGGCGTCGTCGTCGGTCTTGAGTGTTCGCCAATGCGTGAGTGCGGCGTCCCATTGCGCGCCCTGCGGCGTGCACGGACGGCCGGCGAGCCAGGAGAACACGGTGTCGTCGGGCGCGATGATGCCGGTGCGGCCGCCCAGCTCGGTCACCATGTTGCACAGCGTGAGGCGCGCTTCGACCGGCAACGCGCGCGCGACCGCGCCGCTGAATTCCACCGCGTGCCCGCGCGCGAGACTCGAACCGAAATGGCCGATCAGATAGAGGATCAGATCCTTCGCGCTCACGTGCGGCGGCAGCACGCCATCGAGACGGATGCGCATCTGGCGCGGGCGGCGCAGCGCGAGCATCTGCGTGGCCAGTACGTGCACCAGTTCCGTGGTGCCGGTGGCGAAGGCGAGCGTGCCGAGGCCGCCGACCGTGCACGCATGGCTGTCCGGGCAGGCGAGCGTACCGCCGGGCAGCGCGATGCCGAGTTCCGGCGTGACGACGTGCACGATGCCCTGGGCGGGATGATCGAGGTCGAGCAGCGTGATGCCGTGGCGCGTCGCGCCGGCACGCGTCGCGGCGATGAATTCGGCGCTTTGCGGGCTGCTGTTCGCGTTGCGCGCCGGCAGCGTCGATACGGTGTGATCGGTGACCGCGACAGTGAGGTCGGGCCGCCGCACCGCATAGCCGCTTTTGTTGAGCCGCGCGAAGGCGGGCGGCGCGTGCAGATCGTGCAGCACGTGGCGGTCGATATGAATCAGCGACAGGCCGTCGCTGCGCGTGGCCACGAAATGGCCGTCCCAGATCACGTCGAAAAGCGTTTTCAACACTGTCTCCTGTGTCTCCTGACGCAGCATGTCGCGTCACGCCGGCAGCCGCGAGCGAGGACCGCCTGCTGCCGCGAGCTTGCACCGAGGCGCCGCGTCCGATGGATGGCAACGAATGCCGCCGGCGGAGTGCGCCTTCAATTTGTGCTGGAAGATTAGCTTTGCAAAAGTTAGACTGTCAACAGTCGAATTTAAACGAATCGATGACGACGACCATGCAGATTTCTGACATCTCACTGCCGGATGCGGACGATTCCGATCAGAAGACGGTCAAGCGCCTCGCCGCGCAGACGCTCGCGGATCGTGCGTGCGACATGCTCGATCAGGCCATTCTCAACGGCGAGCTGCCGCCGGGCACGCAGTTCAGCGAGGCCGAACTCGCGCTGCGGCTGGGCATCAGCCGCGGGCCGCTGCGCGAGGCGATCAGCCGACTCGAAGGCCGGCGGCTCGTCGAGCGCGTGCCGCATATCGGCGTGCGGGTCGTGGCGTTGTCCGACTGGGACATCAGCGAAATCTTCGCGATCCGCGAGGTGATGGAAGGCCTCGCGTGCCGGCTGGCCACGCTGCATATGAGCGACGCGGAGCTCGACGAACTGGAGGCGTGCGTGGAGTTTCGCCATGTGTCGGCCGAGCCGCCGGCGACGAGCCCGCTGCATCGCAAGCCGCACAAGTGGGATTTCCATTCGCGCGTCGCGCAGGGTAGCCGCAATGCGCAGTTGATCCAGTACCTGTGCGGCGATATGTATTACCTGCTGCGTCTGTACCGCGCGCGTACCGGCGTCACGCCGATGCGCGCGGACGCCGACGACGAGCACCGCGAGATTCTGCGAGCCATGCGCGCGCGCGACGGCGAGCTGGCGGAGCGCCTGATGCGGCAACACGTGGCGGGTTCGCGCGCGAGTCTGGCGCTCAGCGTGGATATCAGCAGGGGGGATAGCCCTGCCGCGGAAGCGGGCGGTAAGCCGAGAATGCGGCGGTTGAATACTCGAGATGGTGGGTGGAATAACGGGTGAGTTGCACGCCAGGGGCGGACATACTGCCGTGCGGTGTGGTGGTGAGAGGCATGGATCGAAGCAGGAAATTCCCCGCGGACTCGCCATCGGTCCCATGGAGACCGATGGCGAGTGCGACAGGGACGGGCTCAAGCGAGTGCTGGCCGATGCGATCGATGCTGCGTGGCGCGGCGGCGTTCAGTTCACTTTCTTCGCCGCCGCGATGATTGCCGCGGCGACCGCCGCCGGCTGGCTCACCATTTCGACGTGGCTCGCATTCACGTGGGTGACCGTCGCGCCGATCTCCGCTGCCATCTTCGCTTGCAGATGCGGATCGATCATGTGGTCGTGATCGGCGATGACGAACGCCGATGGCTTCGCGTGCCATGCGGCTGTGGTTACCTTGTCGTCGATAGCGGTGGACGCCCACGGACCTTGCGTCGCTGCGATTATGCGCGCCTGCGCGGGCGGCAGGTCCTGCGCGAACTGATGAATAACGGCGTCGGTCGTCAAGGTCAGATTGCCTGCCGAATCCTTGCGCAATTGATTTGTCCAGGCAGGCGCAGGCAGACCTTTCAGCACGTCGCTGATCGACTGGCCATTGTCCGGAGCAAACGCAGCGACATATACCAGCGACTTCACCTTGTCGTCATTGCCGGCCTGTGTGATGACCGCGCCTGCCCATGAATGGCCGACCAGCACGACGGGGCCGGTCTGCGCGTCGATCACGCGCTGGGTTGCGGCGACGTCGTCCGCGAGCGAACTCAGCGGGTTTTGCACGGCGACCACATGCGCGCCGTGCGCCTCCAGCAACGGAATCACTTTGCTCCAGCTCGAACCGTCGGCGAACGCCCCGTGCACGAGCACGATGTTGCGGCCCGCGAGATCTTGCGGCGTTGCGGCCTGAGTGGTTTGCGTGGCGCCCACGGCGAACAGGCTACCGGCCACCATGGCGGATGCCAGGACTTTTTTCAGCAGTTGACTCATGATTGCGCTCCTCGGGATGGTTGGAAACTGGCGTCAGTTTCGCAAGACGGTCGGCAAGACGGTATCGGTCGAATAACCGACCCCGGCCGGGCCCTTAGCGCGTATGGCCATTGATCTTTTCAACCTGCTCTTTCCGCCCCGAGCCGATGTCCGGGCACGAAGCCAGCTCGACCTCTCTACCCGTATTCGATGCCGTGAAGGCGCTCACTTTCGTCGGCGTGCTCGACGACATTGCGAGCTGCAAGGCGATGCCGGCTATGGGAGGAACCACTCGAAGCGTTCGATGGCGTCGGCCGGCTGGCTGGGTCCGGCGGGTGAATTTTGCAGGGCCGACCCAGTGAGACTTGCGTCAGCCCGTTGTTCAGTCAGGCGGCGCTGTCTGCGACAGTCTCGTCCGAATAGTTGGGGTAGTCGGTGTAACCAACCTCGCCATTGCGGGTATAGAAGCCTGCCCGATCCAGTTCCGCCAATGGCCAGCCATGACGGAGGCGCTCAACGAGGTCCGGGTTGGCGATATATGTCCTGCCGAACGCGATCAGGTCCACGAGCCCGGTGTCGAGCGCGGCCTGAGCACGCTCCCTGTTCGTAAAGCCGCCGCACCAGATGAACGCGCCAGGGAATACCGCCCGGGCCTTGGTCAGCAGAGCGTGGTCGAGATATTCCGGAGGCCTGACTTCCCCCGTCTCCATATTTCCAGTGGGCAGCAGTTCATAGACCAGATGGACATAGGCCACGCCGCGACGCCCTAGTTGCTCGACGACATAGAGGAACGTCTCTTCAACAAGTGGATCTTTCGGGATGTCGCCGTAACTGCCGAACGGAGACAGGCGAACACCCACGCGACCCGGCCCGAGCTCAGCCACGACCGCATCGACGACTTCCATCAGGAAACGCGTGCGGCCTTCCACGTCACCACCGTAGCGGTCGGTGCGTGTGTTAAGCACCGAGTTCATGAACTGCTCGAAAATATAGCCGTTGGCTCCATGGATCTCGACACCGTCTGCACCGGCAGCTCGTGCGTTGGCGGCAGCTTTGGCGAAAGTGCCGGCCATGGCCGCCACCTCGTCCGTGCTGAGCGCCCTTGGCGTGTCGGGGGTCATGAACTGCAGCTTTCCGTCTGGACCGTGGGCGAACACCTGCGAAGTCTCTGCCCGTTCCGTGGTCGCCCCGACCGGGGTCTGGCCATTTGGCAGAATCGAGGAGTGGGCGAGCCTGCCGACATGCCAGATTTGCGTGAAAATCGTGCCGCCATGACGGTGAACCTCATCGGTCACGAGGCGCCAGCCTTGCATTTGGGCTTTCGAGTGATGGCCCGGTGTGCGCGCGTAGCCATGGCTGGACTGGTCGATGTCGCCTGGCTCCGTGATGATAAGACCGGCGCTTGCCCGCTGGCCGTAATACTTGGCCATCAACGCATTGGGGAGATCGCCATCAGTCGGGAGCGCGCCCTCGGTCGTGCGGGTGCGGGTCATCGGAGGCATGACGACACGGTTCTTGAGGTGAAGGCCACCTCGATCAAGGGGATCGAATAAAGAAGTCATCGGGATCGTTTCCTTTCAGAGCTAATCGTTGCCGTATCTAACGAGGTTCGTTGCGACAGGACCCAATCTTAGATATGCTCAAACCATATTTGAAATTGATCGTAACCATACGAGGTATTACTGCCAGCAATGAATGATGCGGTGCTGCGAAAAATCGATCTCAATCTGCTGTTGACGTTCTCTGTGCTGATGCAGGAGCGCAACGTGAGCCGTGCGGCCGAGCGACTGTTTGTGGGGCAGCCGGGTCTTTCCGCTGCACTTCGGCGGCTCCGCGAGACGCTGGGTGACGAATTGTTCGTGCGCGTCGGTCGCACGTTGCAACCGACGCCCAGGGCGCTGTCTATCGCGCCTGCGATCGAGGATGCTCTTTCCGACATCGAGCGGGCCCTCCGGCCGCTGGACGCCTTCGATCCGGCCAGCTGGCAGGGCGAATTGCGCATCGCCACATGCGACAACCTTGAATCGTCATTTTTCGGGCCGCTGCTGGCCCGACTGCGTCAGGAGGCACCGCATGCAAAGCTGATCAGCGTGGCCTTCGACGGGAAGAATGTCGCCCGCTTGCTGGACGAAGGTGCTTACGATTTCAGCATCTCTGCGCATGACGAGCCGTCGTCGTGGCATGTGCGTGCACCGCTATTCGAACAAAGATCGCTCTGCATTTACGACGGGCGTCATCTGAAGTACCCCGCACCGCTTAGCCTGAAGCATTTCACTGCCGCGCCGCATGTCAGCGTCTCGATTGAGGGGAGTACCAGTGCAGCCAATGTCGATGCAGCGCTTGCGCGGCTCGGCCAGCGTCGCCAGGTGGTAGCGACGGTTCCGCGTTTCTCCGCTCTGCCGACGACGTTGCTGGCACTTCCAGCGATCGCGACCATCCCGGAATACATGGCCCGGTGCATGGCGCAGCAATACGATCTGACGATTTCGGAACCGCCGTTCGAACTGCCGGCAGAGCCGGTGACCATGCTTTATCGGCGTGTCGACCAGGTCGATAGCCGTTCGGTATGGCTGCGCCGCCTAACGGTGGAGGTGGTGAGGGATGCGTTGTCGGCGAGCGGGTCCAGCGTGGACGTTTCAACCGATGCCTGCTGCTACGACCAGTCGATGCCTGCTGAGCCATCGGATGGGTCCACGGGACTTGTGAAGCCCGCTTCGGGTCGAGCATTACGTTGATTTTGGCTGGTGTAGACCAGCATCTCGGTGGCGCCTCGATAGCACACTAGTGTGCCTGCCGCGTATTTGCCGGGACGGCAGAGCGACCCCGTCGCGCAGGCGCGGACGGCTGCGTGCGTTAAGGCTTATTCGACGCCTGCCCGCAAGCGCCGCACGGTCCTGTGCGCATGGGCAGGCATCGAATAACCCTTAACGACAGTACGCATTCGCCCAACACGCGTGTGACATTCACCGTGGCAGACATACGGATGTCGGAAAGGAGACGTCGAGCTGCCTCCCAAACGTCGACAGCTCAACGTCTCCTTTGGCCGAAGTGCTCGATCTGACTGTCAGGCAGGACTCGCTCAGGAAGAGTCCGTCGCAATCTTCCGTCGAACGACCGATTTGGACCCAAGAACTGACGCTTCAAATCACCCCGATATCCGGCGCACACACAGCGCCGGTCAATTGCTATCGCTAGTGCCGCGCATATCCCAAGCAGCAATAATCCGCACATACCAACCAATTATTCATATCGACGACTCGATCGCACTTCGTTCCAGCACGCCTGAATCCTCCGTGCCGGCCGCATCGACGAAGCGGCGGCGGTCGCCGGCCGGATCGATCAGCAGAGCGCCGAGCAGACCGCCGACGATCACCAGTCCGCCCGCGATCATCATGCCGTTCCGATAGCCGTCGACGACCGACGACGACATGTCGATCGCATAGCCCATCGCGATAGGCGTGATCAGCCCGGCGATCGTCTGCATCGCGCCACTGATGCCGAGCAATGCGCCGCGCCTGTAACTCGGCACGATCGTGCTGACGAGCGCGACGCCCGCGGAGAAGGCAAAAGACGTGATCGAGAATGCGACGGTGACGGCGACGAGTTCCATCCAGCGCGTCGTCAGCACCGGGATCAGCAGTAGCGCGACGCCGGAGATCGCGACGATGCCGCCGTTCAGCGTGCCAACCGCGTGACGCATGCTCACGCCTCGCGCCTGCATGTGCTGCGCCCACCAGCCGAGCAACGGCGAAATCACGATATTGAGGAACGACGGCAGAATCATGATGAAGCCGACCTCGCGCATCGAGTAGTTGTCGACGCGTTCGAGATAGCTTGGCAGCCAGATCGTCGCGATCGTCAGCGACACATAGACGACGAAACCCGGCAGGATCGATCCGAGACAGGTGCGCGAAAACAGCATGCGCATGTAGATGCCGAACTGGTCGGCGCGCGTCAGCGTCAACGATGACGCACGTGTACGTGCGTCCGGCTTGTCGGCGAGCGGCCCTTCGCGGCCGACCACGAGCCAGACCGCGACCCACACGAGGCCGCTGCCCGCGAGCGTCATAAATGCGGCGCGCCAACCGGAATGCACGATCACCCACGTGACAAGCGGCGCGATGATGCCGATCCCGACCGAGCCGCCCACGGAGAATATCGCGGTCGGCAGCGTGCGCTCGTTGGGACGAAACCACTTGTAGAGCGAATGTACGCAGATCGTGTACGCCGGCCCCTCTGCTGCGCCGAGCAGTATGCGCGAGACGAGCAGCGTGGCCGGCACTGTCACGAACAGTAGCGGTAACTGCGATATCGACCAGAAGATCACCATCACGACGAGGATCCAGCGCGTTTTCACATGATTCGCGATGATCCCGACCACCACGGTCGATGCCGCGAACAGCAGGAAGAAACTCGACGCGATTCGCCCGAACTCGGCATGTGTGAGGTGCATCTCGCGCATGATCGGCTCGGCGGCCAGGCCGATCACGGTCTTGTCCGCAAAATTGATGATGTACAGCACGAACAGCGCAGCGACGATGACCCAGCGGCGCGCGGAACCAGCAGCGATATCGTTCATCGGATCGTTTCCCAGTGATGCCGCGCGACGGGAGGCGCGACTGTCGTCGCCAGCCCGGCTGCCGACGTCAAACTTTAATCGACTAAAAAAAGATTATTCGCGTAAAAAATGTGTGTCAACAAGAACCGAAGGCGGGTCGCTGGCTCAGGTGGGAGCGTCATCCGCTGGACCGCAAGTCGCCTCTACGTCGCCAGGATTCATTGCCGGTGACTCGCCGGACTTACTTGTAGCTTACGAATAGCTGGGCCATATCGCGACCGCAGTTCCACTCGTGTACGCCACAAACTTTATTTACTTAAAAAATTTATACTCGTACTATACGAACGCGAATCGGCATGTCGCCGGTTCACCGATCATGACCGTCGTCTTTCGAGGATGTCGCTCTGAACCATGCCTGATGGGATCGTTCTTGTCGGTTTCGGACCGACCGGCTGGGGGAAAACGCTGCTCGAAGCCGCGGCGATGACGGTGCTGGTCTCCGTCGCGTCGATGCTGATCGGTGCGCTGCTGGGCGCGTGGCTCGCGTTTTTAAAGCTGCGCCTGCACGCGCTGCCACGCACGCTCGCCGATGCGTACATCACGGTGTTTCGCGGCGTGCCGGAACTGCTCGTGATCTATCTACTGTATTTCGGCGGCAGCACGGCGCTCACTGAAATCGGCCGTTGGCTTGGCCATCGGGATTTCATAGGCGTGCCGGCGTTCACGGCTGGCGCTGTCGCAGTCGGCGTCGTATCGGCGGCGTATCAGGCCGAGGTGTTTCGCGGTGCGGTGCTGGTCCTGCCCAAGGGGGAAGTCGAAGCGGCGCGCGCGGTCGGCATGAACGCATGGCTGGTGTTGCGACGCGTGACCGGGCCGCATGTACTGCGGCTTGCACTGCCGGGCCTCGGCAACGTGTGGCAACTGGCGCTCAAGGACTCTGCGCTGATCTCCGTCGTGGGCCTCGTCGAACTGCTGCGCGCTTCGCAGGTGGGCGCGGGCTCGACGAGCCAGCCGTTCACGTTCTACTTCGCCGCGATCCTGCTTTATCTCGCGATCACGACTGTCTCCGGTTCGCTTTTCCGCTGGCTCGAGCGCGTGCCACATGCAAGGAAATCCGGATGAGCCCCGCCTTCATGATTGAAACGTTCCGCACGTTGCTTGGTGGCGTGCCGTTGACGCTCAATCTGACCTTCGTCTCGGTGTCGATCGGCTTCGCCGGCGCGTTACTGTTGACGCTCGCGCGACTATCGGCGCCGCGCACGCTAGGTTGGCCGGTGCGCGCGTACGTATTCGTGTTTCGCGGCACACCACTGCTGATCCAGATCTTTCTCATCTACTACGGGCTCGGCCAGTTTCGCCCGCTGCTGCAAGACGCGGGGCTTTGGCCGTTCTTTCGCGAGCCGTACTGGTGCGCGATTCTCGCGCTATCGATGAACACTGCCGCGTACGGCAGCGAGATCATCCGTGGCGGCCTGCGCGCCATGCCTCCTGGTGCGCTCGAAGCGGCAGCGGCCTGCGGAATGAGCCGCGCGATGCGATGGCGTCGCGTGACCCTGCCGCTCGCGTTTCGCCAGGCGTTACCCGCTTACGGCAACGAACTGATCCTGATGGTCAAAGGCACATCGCTCGCGTCGATCATCACGATCATGGAAGTCACCGGCCTCGCGCAGAAGCTGATCTCCGAAACGTATCGATCGGTGGAAGTCTTCGTGTGCGCGGGGGTCATCTATCTTGCGCTGAATTTCGTGCTGTCGAGAATCGTGTATGGCATCGAGGCATGGCTGTGGCCCGATCGCCGGCAGGCCGCGCGAATCGCACGCATCACGACGCAGCGCGCGCGTAGTGCTGGAGCCGTCTCATGAACGCCATCGCCGCCCGAGCTCTCGACCCGCAGCGTCAAGTCGTCACGCCAGATAACCCGGCATCGCGCGAGAAAATCCGTGTCGTCGATGTCAGGAAATCGTTCGGCGACTCGGCCGTTCTCAAAGGCGTGTCGTTGCGCGCCGACGCCGGCGACGTGATCGCGATCCTCGGTCCGTCGGGGTCCGGCAAGTCAACCTTGTTGCGATGTGTGAACCTGCTTGAGACGCCCGATAGCGGCGAGCTGCATCTATGCGGCGAACGCGTCGTCGTGCGCAACTCCGGCGGCAAACAGCGCGCGGCCCGACTCGATCAGCGGCAATTGACGCGTATCCGCACGCGCGTCGCGATGGTGTTCCAGAACTTCCATCTGTGGTCGCATCGCACGGTGCTGCAGAACGTGATCGAAGCGCCGCTGTTCGTGCAGAAGCGCGCCCGCAGCGAATGCATCGACGAAGCCGAGGCGTTGCTCGAGAAGGTCGGTCTCGCCGACAAGCGCCACCAATACCCGGCCAATCTGTCGGGCGGCCAGCAGCAGCGTGTCGCGATTGCGCGTGCGCTCGCGACGCGCCCCGACGTGCTGCTGTTCGACGAGCCGACTTCCGCGCTCGATCCCGAACTGGTCGGCGAGGTGTTGCAAGTGATGCGCAAGCTCGCCGAGGAAGGCCGCACGATGCTGGTCGTCACGCACGAGATGGCGTTTGCGCGCGATGTGTCGACGCGCACCGTGTTTCTGTACGACGGGCTGATCGAAGCCGAAGGCGATTCTCAGGCGATGTTCGCGTCGCCGCAGAGCGAGCGCTTCCGGCGTTTCATCAAGCGCGCCGGCGAATGACATTTTTCATCCGATCCGAAGAGGTAAGCCCGTGAGACCCACGCTGTACGGCAATCGTCATGCGGTTTCGGCCGGCCACTATCTGGCCGCCGCAGCCGGTTTTTCGATCCTCGAAGCAGGTGGCAACGCGATCGACGCGGGCTGTTGCGCGGGCATCGCGCTCGGCGTATTGCATCCGGACGAAGTCAACTTTGCCGGCGTCGCGCCGATCATGATCCGTACCGGTGTGGGCAAGGTCGTGACGATCGCGGGACTCGGCCATTGGCCCGCGTCAATTCCACCGGACATTTTCATGCGCGAACACGGCGGCGAGATGCCCGATGGCATCCTGCGCACTGTCGTACCGGCCGCGCCCGACGCGTGGATCACCGCGTTACGTGATTTCGGCACGATGTCCTTCGCTGATGTCGCGAGCGCGGCGATCGAGTTCGCTCGCGACGGCTTTTCGGTGTTTCCGTTTCTCGAAGCCGAGATCCGCAAGCACGAAGCGGATTATTCGCGCTGGGACTCGAACAAGGCGATCTTTTTGCCGAACGGTCGTGTGCCGAAAGTCGGCGAACGTTTCGTGCAGCGCGATCTCGCCGCGACAATCCAGTACATGGCCGACGAGGAGCGCGCGGCGGCCAGGCGCGGTCGCGTCGCGGGTCTCGAAGCGGCGCGCGCGGCATTCTATGTCGGCGATATCGCGCAGAAGATCGTCGCGTATCACGAAACGCATGGCGGCTATCTGACCCGCGATGATCTCGCGACCTTCCGCAGCCGTTACGAACCGGCGGTGCGCGCGCCGTGGCGCGAGGTCGAACTGATCACGTGCGGTCCATGGTGTCAGGGACCGACGCTGATCCAGACACTGCTGCTGCTCGAAAAATGCGGCCTCGAAGGGCTGAAGCACAACAGCGCCGACTATCTGCATCTGTACGCTGAAGTCATCAAATGCGTGTTTTCGGATCGCGAGTATTTCTATGGCGATCCGAGTTTTCTCGACGTGCCGCTCGATCATCTGTTTAGCGATGCCCACCTCGCCGATTGCGCTGCGCTGATCGATCGCGCGCGCGCAATGCCCGACATGCCGCCGCCGATCGGGCGCGATGCCGAGCGCTACCGGATCGGCAAGGGCTCTCCGGAGCGCGATCCCGATACGTCGTATCTGTGCGCGGTCGATCGTTGGGGCAATGCGTTTTCCGCGACGCCGTCCGATGCGTCGTGGCGCTCGCCGGTCATTCCCGGGCTCGGCATCGTGCCGTCCGGACGCGGCACGCAATCGCGTCCCGACCCGCGTCATCCGTCGGGACTTGCGCCGGGCAAGCGGCCGCGTCTCACGCCGAACCCGGCGATCGTCGTGCGCAAGGACGGCGCCGTGATGCCGTTCGGCGCGCCTGGCGGCGACTCGCAGGTGCAGTCGATGGCGCAGGTGTTCCTCAACATCTTTCACTTCGGGATGGATGTGCAGGAAGCTATCGATGCGCCGCGCGTGCGGTCGTGGAGTTTCCCGTCGTCGTTTGCGCCGTACGAGCACTACCCGGGGCTGCTCGGCATCGAAGGGCGCATCCCCACCGACGTGATTGCCGAGTTGGAAAAGCGCGGCCATACGGTCGAGGTCTATCCCGACTACACGCGCAAGACTGCGAGCGTCGAGGCGATCCTCGCGGAGCCCGGCGGCGGTTTCCTGCGCGCGGGCGCCGATCCGCGCCAGCCAGCGTATGCGATCGCGCGCTGAGCTTACGTTGCCTGCGATGTGATCGCCCGACGATCGAACGTCATAGAGGAGAGAGCCTTTCATGCTTGCCGAAACCCGCGTCGCGCCGTCCCGTCTGCCGCGCAGTCTCTACGCCGAAACCGCACGTGCCCCTGTCGATGCGCCTGCGTTAGACGCGAACGCGCAGACCCAGGTTGTGGTGATCGGTGCGGGCTTCACTGGGCTGTCGGCCGCGTTGCATCTCGCACAGCAGGGCATCGCGGCGATCGTCGTCGATGCGAACGAGCCCGGCTGGGGCGCGTCGGGGCGCAACGGCGGGCAGGTCAATCCGGGGCTGAAGTTCGAACCGGCGCAGATCGAACGGGATTTCGGCGCGGACCTCGGCGCGCGCATGGTGCGCTTGTCGGGCGACGCGCCGTCGAAGGTATTCGGCTTGATCGATCGACACCGCATCGATTGCAACGCGCAGCGCACCGGCACGATCCGCGCGGCATTTTCGAACGAGTCCGCGACCGTGTTGCGTGAGGCGACCGCGGCGTGGCAGGCGCGCGGCGCGCCCGTCGAAGCGCTGGAGCGCGACGCGATCGCGCATGAAAGCGGCTGTCATCGCTATGTGTTTGCCGCGCTCGACCGGCGCGGCGGCTCGGTCAATCCGCTCGGCTACGCGCGCGGCCTTGCCGAAGTCGCGCAGCGCGCAGGCGCACGCGTATGTGGCGACACGCCGGCGCTGTCGCTGACGCGATCGAACGACGGCTGGTCGGTGCGCACGCCGCGCGCGACGATCACAGCACAGTGGGTCGTACTCGCGACCAATGGTTACACCGATGATCTATGGCCCGGCCTGCGCCGCAGCATCGTGCCGGTATTCAGCGGTATTGCCGCGACCGCGCCGCTGCCACCGTCGATCGCCAACCGCATTCTGCCTGGCCGCTACGTGCTGTACGAACACGAATCGATCACCGTGTATTACCGGATCGATGAAGCGGGGCGACTGTTGATCGGCGGACGCAGCCAGTTGCGGCCAATCGAAGGTCCCGATGCGCTGACGATGCTCACGCGATACGCGCTGCGGCTATGGCCGTTTCTCGGTGATGTCACGTGGACCCACGGGTGGAATGGCCAGATCGCGGTCACGCTGGATCACTATCCGCATTTTCACGAGCCGGCACCGGGTTTGATCGCCGCGCTTGGCTACAACGGCCGTGGCGTTGCAATGGCGACGGCAATGGGTGGCGAGATCGCGCGGCGCATCGGCGGCGCGCCGGCACACGAACTTGACGTTCCGGTGCTACCGATCAAACCGATTCCGTTTCACGCGTGCTGGCCGATCGGCGCGGCCGCGCGCATCACGTATGGACGCGCGCTCGGATGGATTGCGGGCATCAAGCGCGGTGCGTGACGGCGCTCAGGCTTTGGCCGCGCCGGTGACCGCATGCGCGAGATATTCGCGCACATCCGCTTCGACCAGCGTGCGCAGATCGTCGCGCTTCAGATCGTCTTCCATCAGGAATTCGCGGAAGCAGTAGCGGCCGATCGCATGTACCACGCGCGCGGTGCGCCGCGCGTTGATACCGCGGATCAAACTGCCGCGATCGCGCATCAGGTTGACGATGCGTTCGAGATAGTCGGTTTGCAGCACCTGGAGCTTGGTGTACTGATGACGGCGTTCGGGACTGCCGCGAAACGATGCGGCGAGGATTTCGCGCCACACGCTTTTCTTGTCGATGTCGTAGCCGCCGGTGAGCACGGTCAGCGAGACAGCGAGCACCGCTTCGATCGGATCGTCGGGGGGCGACGCGAGGATGTCTTCGAGATGCGGCACGAGCAGCCGCCGATCGGTTTCGAGCAGGCCGAGCAGCAGATCTTCCTTCGACGCGAAGAACGTGTAGATGGTCGGCACGGACACGTCCGCGGCCGCTCCGATCTGTTCGAGACTCGTCGCGTCATAGCCCGCCGACGCGAACAGCTCACCCGCCGCGTACAGGATGTTTTCCTTGCGCTTTTCCCGCTGCCTGACCCGCAGACCGGTTTGCCGCTTGACTGTCACCATGCTCGTTTTCTTGATCGAAGCCGTCCGGCCAGGATGGCCGGCGACTTCGCAGTGTAGCCGACGACAGTTTTAAGCTCAAGAAAGCGATCTTCGCTAAATGGCCGTATAGACGGCCTTCCATGGAGTCCGCGAATTTTAGGCGATGCAAGCGGACGCTACAGATTCAGCATCGATACCATCTTGTGATTGACGTAGTTCTCCATCGCCTCGATGCCGCCTTCGGAGCCGTAGCCGGAATCCTTGATGCCGCCGAACGGCAGTTCGACCAGACCCAGGCCGTGATGATTGACGCAGATCATGCCGGTTTCCAGATCCGCGGCGACGCGCGCCGCGTTTGCCGCCGAGCGCGTATAGACGTAGCCCGCGAGTCCGTACGCGAGCCGGTTCGCTTCGCTCAGCGCTTCGTCGCGCGTGTCGAAACGGCGGATCGGCACGACCGGGCCGAACGGTTCGTCGTTCATGATCGATGCGTCGAGCGGCACGTCGGCGAGCACGGTCGGCGCGAAGAAATAGCCGGGCGCGTCGGCGCCGTTGGGGCTGTCGCCACCGGTCAGCACACGCGCTTTCTTCGCGACCGCATCGGCGACCAGCGCGCGCATCGCGTCCTTGCGCCGTACGTTCGCAAGCGGCCCCATCTGCGTGTCCGGCTGCAGCCCGGAGCCGACTTTCACGCGTCGCGCCTGCGCGACGAAGCCTTCGACGAACGCGTCGTAGATGCCGCTCTGCACCAGAAAGCGCGTGGGCGACGTGCACACCTGGCCGGCGTTGCGGAACTTGCTCTGCGCGAGCACGTTGATGGCGGCGTCGAGATCGGCGTCATCGAAGATCAGCACCGGCGAGTGACCGCCGAGCTCCATCGTCACGCGCTTCATATGCTGACCGGCCAGCATCGCCAGATGCTTGCCGACCGCAGTCGACCCGGTGAACGAGATCTTGCGGATCACCGGATGCGCAATCAGATACGACGAGATGTCGGCCGGCACACCGAACACGAGATTGAGCGCGCCGTCGGGCAGGCCGGCATCGGCGAATACCTGCACCAGCGCCGCGCAGCTCGCGGGCGTTTCTTCCGGGCCCTTGAGGATCACCGTGCAGCCGACCGCGAGTGCGACCGAAATCTTGCGCACCGCCTGGTTGATCGGAAAATTCCATGGCGTGAACGCGGCGACCGGCCCGACAGGTTCGGGCGTCACCATCTGGTAGATCTCCGGTGCTTTCGATGGCACCAGCCGCCCGAAAGCATGACGCGCTTCCTCGGCGAACCATTCGATCGCGTCCGCGCCGCGTTCGGCTTCGGCGATCGCCTCGGCAAGCGGCTTGCCCTGCTCGAGCGTCATCACGCGGCCGATTTCGGCGGCACGCTCGCGCAACAGCGCGGCCGCTCGCCGCATCAGCTTGTAGCGCTCGAATACGGGGGTGCGGCGCCATGCGCGGAACGCGCGATCGGCGGCGGCGAGCGCGCGGTCGAGATCGTCGCGCGATGCGTGCGCGACACAGCCGATCGCTTCTTCCGTTGCCGGATTCAGAACCGCCGACGACTTCCCTCCGCCGCCCGCGCACCATGCGCCATCGATGAACAGTTGTGTGTCCGGATACACGTTTTCCTCCCTGAACGCGTTCACTGTTCCATCTCGCGCAGCGCTTCGCCGAGGATGTTCACGGCCGTGTCGAGCTGCTCGCCGGTAACGATCAGCGGTGGCGTGAACGCCATCGTGTGCCCGCCGAGCGCACGCGTATTGAGCCCTTTGTCGAAGCATCGCGCCGACAGGTTCTGACCGGCTTTCAGCGATGCATCGAACGGCGTCTTCGTTGCCTTGTCCTTGACGATTTCGACGCCCCACATCAGGCCGATGCCACGCACGTCGCCGACGTACGGATGGCCTTCGAGCGAACGCAGCCCTTTTTCCAGCGCTCGGCCTTTTTCCGCGGCCTGCTCGACGAGCCCTTCGGCTTGATAGATGCGCAGCGCCTCGCACGCGACCGCCGCGCACACCGGATGGCCGCCATACGTGTGGCCATGTCCGAACAGCCCGACCCGGTCGCTTTCCTGACGCAGCGCATCGTAGACGCGGCCGTTCACGAGCACGCCGGAGATCGGCAGATACGCGGAGGACAGCGCCTTCGCGCACGTGATGATGTCCGGCTCGATGTCGAACGATTGCGAGCCCCACCAGTTACCGGTGCGCCCGAACCCGCAGATCACCTCGTCGGCGATCAGCAGGACGCCGTGCCGGTCCAGCACGCGTTTGATCGCCGGGAAGTAGCCTTTCGGCGGCACATAGAGGCCGCCCGCGCCCATCACGGGCTCGGCGATGAACGCGCCAACCGTCTCCGGCCCTTCGGCGACGATGCGCTCGTCGAGTTCGCGTGCGAGACGCTGCACGTAGGCGTCGTCGGTTTCGTCGTCGTGTTTGCCGCGATACGGATCCGGATGCGGCACGTGCAGAAAGCCGGGTAGCGGAAGACCGAAGCTGTCGTGCATGTGGGCGAGATCGGTGAGGCTCGCGGCGACGATCGTCGAGCCGTGATAGGCCCTCGTGCGCGCGATCACCTTGCGGCGCGCCGGTTGTCCGTGCGCCCGCCAGTACGACCAGACAATCTTCACGGCGGTGTCATTCGCCTCCGAGCCCGATCCCTGGAACGTCGCCTTCACCATGCCCTTCGGCGCAATCGCGATCAACTGTTCGGCCAGTTCCGCGACCGGCTCGGTGGTGCGTTGACCGAACACGGCCGCATACGCGATCTTGTCGAACTGGCGCACCGCGGCGTCGCGCAGCCGGCCGTCGCCGAGACCGAGCGCCGTGCACCACAGACCGGCGTGCATGTCGAGATAGCGCTTGCCTTGGTCGTCGAAAAAATAGCAGCCCTCGCCATGCGTGATGACGACAGACCCGTCGCGCTCCTGCGCCTGCGCGTTCGCCTGCGGATGCATATGGAAGTTGCGATCAGCCTCACGGAGGCGGGCGAGTTGGTCGGGCGTGGAAAGATTCATCGTCGGTTCTCCTGCGGCGAAGGGGTACGGAATGGCGGGACGTCTGGCACCCGACCAGTGCAAAAAGTTTATTTGAATAAAAGTTATGTGTAAACGGGAGTTGCGTTTTGAAAGCGTAATTCAAGCTATACATGTCAACCAAACTCAACGATGATTTTGTTGATATAAAATTTTTATCCACATAAGATGAGGCGAGAGAGGCGTGACCGGTCAAGGTCAAGTTGTCATCTCGCTTTGACCCCGCTCCCCACTTCGAGAGGCGCAATGTGAAAACCGGTTTCTCGTGGCACGAACTGTTCGCCTGGCACGACGCCGGCACGTATCCGCTGCCGTACGTCGAGCCGGCCGCTGTCGCCGACAGCGCGGATGCGAAGCGCAGGTTCCGCAATCTGCTCGACGTCAGCGGCTTGCTGGCGCAACTGCAGCCCCTGGTGGTGCGCGAGGCGAGCGACGCTGAAATCCTCCGCGCGCATGCGCCCGAACTGCTCGAAAAGATCGTTGCGACGAGCCGGGCAGGCGGTGGGTCGATCGGCCGGTACGCGCATATCGGCGCGGGCGGCGAGCGCATCGTGCGGCTTGCCGCGGGAGCGGCGATCGAGGCGGTGGACGCGGTCCTGTCGGGTCAGGTGCGCAACGCATACGCGCTATTGCGTCCATGCGGCCATCACGCGACGCGCGACGCCAGCATGGGCTTCTGCATCGTCAACAATCTCGCGATCGCCGCCTGTCACGCGCTCGATACGCGTGACGTCGCGCGCATCGCGGTGGTCGACTGGGACGTGCATCACGGCAACGGTACGCAGTCGATCTTCTGGAACGATCCGCGCGTGCTGACGATCTCGCTGCATCAGGACGGACTGTTCGCGCTGCCCGGCGGACAGAGCGACGAAACCGGCCCCGATCCGCGGCGCACGACCAATCTGAACGTGCCGCTACCGGCGGGCTCGGGTCACGACGCGTATCTGAGCGCGTTCGATCGGGTCGTGCTGCCCGCGCTCGACCGGTTCGCTCCGCAGCTGATTCTGGTTGCGTCGGGCCTCGATGCGTCGTCCCACGACGCGCTCGGCCGCATGAACCTGCATTCCGACAGCTATCGCGCGATGACGACGCGGTTGATGGACGCGGCCCAACGCCATTGCGACGGCCGTCTCGTGTTGTGTCACGAAGGCGGCTACAGCGCAACGCTGGTGCCGTTCATCGGACTCGCGATCATCGAGACACTGGCTGGCGTGCGTACCGAGGTCGTCGATCCGTTTCTTGCCAACGTCGCGAAGCAGTCGTCGCAACAACTGTTCGCGCATCAGAGCGAGGCGATCGAACGCGCGCAGCAGCATGTCGCGAAGGTTCCGACGCCATGATTTCGCTGATCAACTACATGACTCGCGTCCGCTTCGGCTACGGCAGTCTCGAAGCACTGAGCGAAGAGGCCGCGAGCGCGGGCATCGCGCGTCCACTCGTGGTCACGGACAAGGGCGTCGTCGCGGCGGGGCTGCTGGAGCGCGTGCTGGCGCGGCTGGCGGACCGCAAAGCCGCGACGCTGTTCGACGCGACGCCGGCGAATCCGCACGAGGCCGCGGTGCAGGACGCGGCGCGCTGCTTTCGTGAAGCGGATTGCGACGGCATCGTCGCGCTTGGCGGCGGATCGTCGATCGATCTCGCCAAAGGCGTCGCGGTGTGCGCGCGTCACGACGGCGAGCTGAAGCGATACGCGGCGATCGAAGGCGGCGCCGCGCGTATCACGTCGAACGCGGCGCCGATCATCGCAATTCCGACGACTGCCGGCACCGGCAGCGAGGTCGGCAGCGGCGCGATCCTGATCCTCGCGGATGGCCGCAAGCTCGGCGTGATCTCGCCGCATCTGCTACCGAAAGCCGCGATCTGCGACCCCGAACTGACGCTCACGTTACCCGCAGCACTGACCGCCGCGACCGGCATGGACGCGATCGCGCATTGCGTCGAAACCTTCCTCGCGCCCGCGATCAACTATCCGGCCGAGGCGATCGCTATCGACGGTCTGCGCCGCGCGTGGCGCCACATCGAGACCGCGACTTTCGAGCCGCATAACCGCATCGCGCGCGAGCAGATGATGAGCGCGTCGATGCAGGGTGCGCTTGCGTTCCAGAAAGGGCTCGGTTGCGTGCACAGCATCAGCCATGCGCTCGGCGCGATCGATCCGCGATTGCATCACGGCACGCTGAATGCGCTGCTATTGCCGGCGGTGCTGTCGTTCAACCGCACTGCGCAATCGGTGGTCGACGCGCACAAGATGGAGCGTATTGCCGAGGCGATCGGCGTGGCGCGCGTCGACGCAATCGTGCCCGCGTTCCGCCAGTTGAACGCACGCCTTGGCTTACCGGATGGCCTGCGCGCGCTCGGCGTGACCGACGCGGTGTTCGATGCACTGATCGATTATGCGTTCCAAGATCGTGGTCATGCGAACAATCCGCGCACGCCCAGCCGTGAAGATTACGTCGCGATACTGAACGAATCGATGTGAACTGTCTTCGTCAACCGTTGGTCGTCAATCGGGAGCGTGCATGAAGCCGATGATCCGAACTTTGCTGGCCGCGCTCGTCGCGCTATCGACAAGCATCTCCGCGTTTGCCAATGACTGGCACACGATCCGTTTCGCGACCGAAGGCGCGTACGCACCATGGAATTTCGTCGAGCCGAACGGCCAGCTGGCCGGCTTCGACATAGACGTGACGCACGATCTCTGCCGCCGCATGAAGGCCGATTGCCAGATCGTCGCGCAATCGTGGGACGGCATCATCCCCGCGCTGAACGCCGGCAAATATGATGCGATTACCGCCGCGATGGTGATTACGCCTGCCCGTAAGGCGGTAGTCGATTTCACGATTCCGTATGCGGTCGGCGCTCGCAGCTTCGTCGTTCAGAAAAGCGGACCGCTCGCGAAAGTCGGCGAGTCGCAGCAAGTGCTGCTGCTCGACAAGGATCCGCAAGGCGTGCAGAAAGCGGTCGATGCGTTGAAGCCGGCGTTGAAGGGGATGATCGTCGGCGTGCAGACAGCGACGACGCATGCGCAGTTTCTCGATCAGTTCTTCAAGGGTGTCGTGCAGGTGCGCGAATACAAGACTTCGCAGGACATGATGCTCGACCTCAGTTCGGGGCGCATCGACGCGGCATTCGACGGCATTGCGTTTATCGGCGGTGCGCTCGACACGCCCGAAGGGCGCGCGCTGACCTTCATCGGACCACGCTTCAACGGCGGCCTGTTCGGCGAAGGCTCGGCGATCACAGTGCGCAAAGGGGACACTGATCTGCGCGACAAGCTCAGCGCCGCGATTGCCGCGGCGCGCGACGACGGCACGTTGAGCCGGCTGTCGATGAAGTGGTTTCACATCGACATCGCGCCGAAAAAATGAGGCTGCGTCCGAGCGCAATAGATCACCCCTCGACTTTGAATACAGCCACCAACCGGTCCAGTTCCGCCGCCTGCTGCTTCAGGCTCGCAGCGGCCGCGGCACTCTCTTCGACCAGTGCCGCGTTCTGCTGCGTCACCTCGTCGAGTTGCTGCACGGCGTCGCCAATCTGACCAATGCCGGAGCTTTGCTCGATGCTGGCCGACGTGATCTCGCTCATCATCGTGCTGACGCTTTGAACCTGCGACACGACGTCGTCCATGACCTTGCCGGCATCGACGACGAGGCGCGAGCCAACGTTCACCGTTCCCGCGCTATCTTCGATCAGCGCCTTGATCTCCTTGGCGGCCTGCGCGCTGCGCTGCGCGAGGTTACGAACCTCCGAGGCCACCACCGCGAACCCGCGCCCCTGCTCGCCGGCGCGCGCCGCCTCGACCGCCGCATTGAGCGCGAGAATGTTGGTCTGAAAGGCGATGCTATCGATGACCACGATGATTTCGGAGATCTTTCGTGACGCGGCGCTGATCTGTTCCATCGTGCTAACCACTTCGCCGACTACCTGGCCGCCTCGCGCGGCGGCCCTGGATGCGTTGCTCGCCATCCCGGCCGCGGTGCGAGCGGTGTCGGTGTTGTTCTTCACCGCGGCGGTGATTTCCTCCATTGATGCCGCGGTCCGCTCCAGGTTGGCGGCCTGTTCCTCGGTGCGCTGACTGAGGTCCGCGTTGCCCATTGCAATTTGCGTCGATCCCGTGGCGATCGAGCTGGAGGCTGCCCGAACCTGAAGTACGAGGGCGGCCATGGACGCCACGAAACGGTTGAACGCGTCGGCCAGTTGGCCGACCTCATCCTCGCTTTCGAGCGTCATGCGGCGGGTCAGATCGCCGCGTCCGCTGGCAATCTCGGACAACAGGCTTGCCGCGCGCCGCACCGGTGCGGCAATGGTGCGACCGACCAGCAGAATCACCGTCAGCGCCACCCCCAACCCCA
This sequence comes from Paraburkholderia sp. ZP32-5, assembly GCF_021390495.1. NCBI lineage: Bacteria > Pseudomonadati > Pseudomonadota > Betaproteobacteria > Burkholderiales > Burkholderiaceae > Paraburkholderia > Paraburkholderia sp. ZP32-5. The sequence goes on from NZ_JAJEJP010000003.1 coordinate 429,926, forward strand.
CCACGGCTGCAATCAGGGAGGCAGTGCGGACTGCGCTCTGCACCGGACCAAGCAGTTGCGCCTGCGGCACTTCGACGACGACATAGGCATTCAGCTCCGGGATGAACGACGTGGCGATGAAGCGCTGTCCGGACGGCGCCGCGTAGCTCAGATAAGCGTAGGGCTTGCCGGCAAGCAACGCGGCCGTGGCGTCGCCCGGCAGCCCGGGCATGTCTTTCAGGAAATGCTTGCCGTCGACCAGCGCGGAGTCGCGGTGCATCATGATCGCGCCGTCGGGATGCACCAGATAGGCGAATCCTGTGTCGCCGATCTTGTAGCCCGCGATTCCCCGGGCCAGCGAGTCCACTGACAGCGCCATGCCCGTTACGCCCATCGGACCATTTGCCCCGTCCACACGGGCGTTGATGAACATCATGTAACCGCCGACGCTGACATCGCGGTCCATGTTGACTTCGTAGGGTTTGCCGGAGGCGAGAAAGGCCGGCAGCCACCCATCCTGGCCGGTAATCTTTCGCTGCAGGCCCGCTTCGGTGAGGTAGTTGCCGGTAACCGCGGACACCCATTGCACGCCCGCGGCCTTCTGGTCCGCCTTCATGTTGGCTGCCAACCGCTTCCAGATGGCGGTGCCGGCCTCGGGCTCTCCATCGGCTTCCCATTGCTGAAGAAAGGCGTTGACCGCCATGGATCGCGACGCCGTAATCGGCCCGGCGAGCTGGCGCTGCACGTCGGCGCGGATGCCGTTCAGGGCGGTGGGCAGTTCGTCCTGCACCACGCGCTCGCGCACGGCGTTCCCGATCAGGCAGAAGCTTAATCCGCTGGTGATTGCGACAAAGACGAGCAGGCAGCTCGTCATGCTCAGAATCAGCTTGTGCTGAATGGAAAGCTTTCGCCAGATGTTCACGAAGGTTCCTCGGAAAGTGCGACCAGTACCGAGCTATCGGTATCTTTTCGAAGGACTTGAGACGTCAGCCTGAATGCCAGGCATAACCGATTACGTATTGAGGTCGCCCGGCATCGTGGTGCACGCCACGTTTTAGAAATACTTAACCAACGCACATCGGCAGACCTCTGTTCTTCAAGTTATTGAGTTCCTATGCTTGAAAAACCGACGGCCACGCCCGGCCATCATTTCTCATAGGAACTTTCATGAAGAAGCTCGTGGGATTTGAAATCGATCTCGGCAACGAAATCTGCCGACGGCTCCGCACCCGGTGTATGTGGGTCGAAACCGCGTTCGACGGCGTCATTCCCGCGTTGCAAGGGCGAAAGTTCGACGCAATTCTGTCTGCGATGTCGGTCACACCGAAACGCGAAACACAGGTTGCGTTCTCAAGCATGACCACTGTGCCCTTGCAAGTTGCCGTCGACGCCGCGCTCAATGAACGATCAACCAACCACGCGCCGCAACGTCACCAACAGCGACGTTGCGGCACCACGACGAGCCGGCTCAGCGCGAGCCGATCGTCACCACCAGATTCGCCTGCGAACTGAGCCCCGCTGAATCGACCGCCGTCAGCGTCACCGTGTAGGTTCCAGCGACAGGGTGCTTCCATTTAGCAACGAAACCCGGCCCGCTCTCAACGAACACCATGCCCGACGGCGCTCCCTTGATGTCGACCTTCACATTGTCCGCGCCCGGGTCGTCGATACTGATCACGCCGCTGACCGCGCGTCCGTCGACACCGCTGATCGGCGCAGCCGAAATCGCGGGGCCCGTTGCCCCGGGCGAGATCCGCACGCTCATCGTCGCCGAACCGGACTGGCCGTTGCTGGTGTCGGTCGCCTTGACGTTGACGCTATACGTGCCTTTCGCCGGCGCTTTCCAGCTGATCACACCGGCGCTGCTGATCGACATGCCCGAAGGCGCGCCGCTGAGCGAGAACCTGACCGGATCGGCCGCACTGACGTCGACCTGATAGCTGAGCGGCTGTTTCGTCTGGCCCACGATCGTCGCTGCCTGCACAACCGGCTTCGATGCCGCGACGATGGTCACGTTCGCACTCGCGCTGCCCGTCGAGCCGGTGACCGTATCCTTCGCGGTCACGGTCACCTTGTAAGTGCCGGCGACCGGCTTCGCCCAGGTCACCTGACCGGCGCTATCGATGCTCATGCCCTGCGGCGCATTCGCGAGAGACCAGCTGAGCGGGTCCGACGAGCTGCCCGCCACTGTGAACGACAGTGCGCTGCCCGCCGTGCCCTTGACCGTCGCGGCCGACACGACCGGCGGCGGCGCCTTCGACACGCCGAGCGTCGACAGCAGGCTGCCGGCTACCGGTGTGCCGAGGCCCGACGGCTGATCGTAGCCGGTATGGGCCGAGCAGCTCGTGCAGGAACCGTCGTTGCCCGACGTGACGTCGTAGAACGCGGTCGCGTACAGACCCGCGTCGGTCGACACGTTACCGTACAACTGCGTCTGCGCGAGGCCGAGTGCACCGAGACTGTTGCGCGCCCGCTGTGCATTGGCGACGGCGACGATGCCGGCCCATTGCGGCGTCGACAGACTGGTGCCGCCGACGCTGTACCAGCTCGGCGCGGTCGCGTCGGGCGTGATGACCGCGACGTACTGACCGCTGAACGGATCCGCGTTGAACGACACATCGGCAACCGAGCGCTTCGTCAGCGTGCCGAGGCCAGGTACCGACGTGTTCTGATACGCCGGTGTCGCGGTGTACTGACTGATGCCGCCGCCGGTACTCGACCACACCGTTTCGCTTTTGGTCGTGCCGTCGTAGTTCAGATGGGTGCCGCCGACGGCCAGCACGTTCGGCGACACGGACGGCCATTCGACGCCGGTGCCGTTATCGCCGGTAGCGGCCACGTAGGTCATATTCGCGTGCTTGAACGCCGAATCGACCGAGCTGGTCCACGAGCCTTCGGGAGCGCCGAAGCTCATCGACACGACGCCGGGCCCCATCGCGTTCGCGAGGTTGACCGCCGCAATCAGGCTGTTGGCCGACGCATCCGGCGCCTGGATCAGCACGATGCGCGCGAGCGGCACGGTGGCGTGGACCCACTGCACGTCGAGCGCGATTTCGGTGGCCCAGCCCGAGTCGTACGCCGGCGCGTTCGATGTCATCGCGCCGCTGGTCGTCGAGTTCACGACCGAGAACTGACACGCGTTGTTGCCAGGGGCCGCGAGCGGCAGCGATGCGTTCGGCGCGATGGTGGTCGTCGTGCAACCCGGCAGACCGAACTTCTGGTTGAACGCCGCGAGTTCGTTGACGACGTTCGGATCGCTCATCGCGTCGATCACGTAGATCGTCTGGCCCGCGCCCATTTGCGCGGCCTCGCTCGCGCTCGGATTGCTCCACGACGACGGCAGCGCCGGCAACTGATAGGCGGCGCGAATCTGCGCCGGCGTATACGTCGTCACCTGCGTTGAATTCGACGCTGCTCGCGCCGTCCTCGTGGCATATCGTGCAATCGTTTGTGGCGTCAACTGTGCAAGCGACACGGCCGCCATTGCCGACGTCGACGCTTGCGCGGCAGGAGCTTGATTGGCCGACGCGGAAGGCGCCGCACTGTCGATGTCGGAAGGTGAGTTCAACGCCACCGGGGCCGTATAGAACGCCGGCCTCATCAGCGTGCTTGCCACCGTGCTCGACAGCGGCGACAACGACACCGAACTCGTGCCTGACGAGGTGTCCGCGAGCTTCGCGGAGTTCGTGCTGCTCGACGCCGTCGAATCGTCACTGCTACCGCCGCATCCCGCCAGCAGTAGCGGCGCGAGCGCTGCTGTCACATAGGTGGCACGCGTGAGCGTGCAACGAACCGGTCGGATAGTTTTCATCGGGATCGTCCTTCTGCGGGAGGCTGGACCGGAATGACCAGCACGGGTGGAGAAACCGCGGAAGCGGGCAGATCGGGCGCGCGTCGCTGCCAGCCGCTCGCACAGGTTTGTACGGACGGGTAATAGCCGGGCGGTTCGGCGCACCAGAGTCTGACGCTTGCAGGTGGCTGGGCAGAAGGTGGAACGGGCGATGTCTGCGCTTGCGAACTGCATGCGCCTAATCCGGACATCAGCGCACAAGCGGCGCAGATTGCCGTGACGATGCCACGTGAGCGAATCAGGCCTGCCCACGCGTTACGTTTACCTAGTGAAATGGAACGGGCTGCGGGCCTCGCGAAGTAGCCGGCGAATTGGGCGCGCTCGTCGGTTTCGACAAGGCCGATAGCAATCCGTTTGAGCTGGATCATCGTTGTTCGCGTCACATTGGGTACAGGGTTGGGGCGCACAAAGCGATGATTGGCCTGTCGGTACCGCGCGAGCAAACTTGATGACTATTCGCGGGTTAGTTACTGGACAGACGGTCAGACGACCTTACCATTTTTTATGAAGTGGGAATATGGCGTGCGGCTCGAGGAAACAGGGCCACATTTTCAGCCCCTATGGCGCGCCGCTTCCCTGTATGAATAGTAGGGATTGTCCTTAAAAAGAAGGGCCGCGTGGCGCGTCACTAAACACGATCGTTCGATCCGGCGTGGCGGATGTGTGCTGGCGGATAACGCCTGTCTTCAGAACTGTTCAGCGCAGGTGCGCCGCTGCTTGTCGTGCCGCACGCAATGTATGTTCCTTGAGCTAATAGCGCTTGCGTCAGGAACTCTCGCCGACCCGGATGGACACGGAGGTGCGTGCTTGTCGCTTACGCGTTGCGAGCCAGCAAAGGATCGATCCGCCGCAGACCATCAATGCACCTTGCCAGAACTGAATAGATAGTGGCGCGTGCAACAGGGCCGCGGCGAACGCCGCGGAAAACACGGGAATGAAATACGACGCGCCAGCGAGCACGGTGACATTGCCATGCAGGATTCCGACATTCCATGCCGTGTAGCCGAAACCCATCGCGGAAGCGGCCAGCACGAGATAGACAATCGCCTCGAAACTGAATGCCATCGTGCCGCCGCCTTCGGCAAGATATTTTGCCCATAGCACGGCACTCACCAGAATGAAGAACAGCGTGATGCCGTTTTTGCCATTCGCGATGCGCGCAGTCACCGTGCAATAGGCCGCCCAGATCACCGCGCCGACAAACGCCAGTCCGTAGCTCAGCGGATTGTCACGGACGTTCGCCAGTATTCCGGGCAAATCGAATCCGCGGTCTCCGCCGAGCACCCAGCAGATTCCGAGCATCGACAGCCCGAAACCGGGGACGACCAGCAAGGTCGCCTTCTGCCGGTTGAATACGATCGCGCAGATCAGCGTAAAGGTCGGCCACAGGTAGTTGACCATGCCGACTTCAATCGCTTGTCTGCCGTTGTTGGCGTAACCGATCGACAGTGCGAGGCACAGTTCGTACGCGATGAACAGCAAGCTCCCCCACACGAGATAGCGGCGCGGAAATTCGCTGAGCTTCGGGAAGCCAACCGTGAAAAAGAGCAGGACCGAAGCCACCGTATAGATCATCGCCGCGCCACCGGTCGCGCCGAGGCTTTCGCTGACGCCGCGGATCAGCGCAACGATCGAAGCCCACAACAGGACTGCGATGAGCCCGATAAGCGTTGCCTGTTTCCTGTTTTTCATGCCTTCCACCAGCCTCAGATGATTCGATACGTTGTCGTCGCAACAGGAGCAGCAGGTTGCGACCACCACAATGGATGGCCGCCACCGGCTCATGACGCAACGAGCCAGGAGCCTACGTGAAACTCGCCGGGACATCAATCCAGATGGTTTTCATCTCGGTGTATTGATCGTGCGCCCAGATGGATTTGTCGCGGCCGCCGAAGCCCGACTGCTTGTAGCCGCCGAACGGCGTCGTGACGTCGCCCTCGCCGAAACAGTTGACGGTGACGACCCCCGCGCGAATTTCCCGCGACAGGCGAATGGCCTGATTCAGATCGCGGGTATAGACGGAGGCCGCGAGTCCGTAGACGGAGTCGTTTGCCAGCGCGATTGCCTCGCTGATGTCGGTGAAGGTCGTCACCGAAAGGACCGGACCGAATATCTCTTCCTGGAACAATCGGCTATCAGCATCTACGCCGTCCACCACGGTCGGCTCGACGAAAATGCCGCTCTTCGTGTCGCCGCCGAATGCAACGTGCAGGCGTTCCGCGCTGGCATGCTCGAGATACGAGCGCACCTTTTCGAAATGTGCGTTGCTCACCATCGAGCCGAGCCGATGCTCCGGATCGAGTGGATTGCCCATTTTCCATTCGCGCATGTGCACGCCGATACGCTGCAACAGCGCGTCCTTGATATCGGCATGGACGATAAGGCGCGAGGATGCCGAGCAATTCTCGCCCATGTTCCAGAAAGCGCCATTGACGATGTGCTGCGCAACCGCATCGAGATCGTCGACGTCACGCAACACGACTGCGGGGTTCTTGCCACCGCACTCAAGCACGACGCGCTTCAGGTTCGAATCGGCTGCATAGCGGAGGAAGCGCCGCCCGGTTTCCGTCGAGCCGGTGAAGCTCACCATATCGACATCGGGATGCATGCCCAGCGGCTCGCCGACTTCCTTTCCGCCGCCCGGCACGACGTTGAAGACACCAGCCGGTACGCCGGCTTCGTAGGCCAGTTGCGCGACACGCAAGGCGGTCAGCGTGGTTTCCTTCGCGGGCTTCACGACGATCGAGCAGCCGGACGCGAGCGACGGTCCGATTTTCCACGCGAGCATCAGCAGCGGAAAATTCCACGGCAACACGAGGCCGACGACACCGATCGGCTCGCGCACAACGATCGCAAGTGCGCTCGAACCCACCGGAGCGGTGTGGTCGTAGATCTTGTCGATCTGTTCGGCGTGCCAGCGAATCGTATGAATGGTTTCAGGCAAATCCGTGTTCTGGCATTCGCGAATCGGCTTGCCGCTGTCGAGGCTTTCCATCGTCGCGAGTTCGTGCGCGTGCTGTTCCAACAGATCGGCGAACTTCAACAGAATGGACTTTCGATGCGAAGGCGTGAGGCAGCGCCAGCGTCCGTCCTCGAATGCGATCCTTGCGTTCGCAACGGCGAGATCCACATCGGCGGCATTGCACGCCGCGATTTCCGCGAGCACTTTGCCTGTGGCCGGGTTGATCGCCGGAAATGTATTGCCGGAAGTCGACGGCCGGAACACGCCGTCGATGAACGCCTGGGTCGGCAGCCGCAGTTCCGCGGCGATCGACGCGTACTCTGACGCACTGAGCAGATGGGACATCAGGCGTCGCTCCCCGTAACCGATGCGACTTCACGTTTAAGCTCGGCGACGACGCTGCGCAGTCGGCCTTTCTCCTGCGCGTCCAGTCCTTGCAGCGGAGCGCGCACACCGCCTGCGCGAAGGCCTGCAATCTCGCAGCCATACTTGATCGACTGAACGAATTTGCCCTCTTCGAGGAAATCCATCAGCGGCAGCATCGCGGACATGATGCGGCGGCCCTTATCGAAGTCCTTGTCGACGGCGCAAGCCTCGTACAACGCAATGTGCTCGGCGGGAAGGAAATTCGAGCCTGCGCACACCCAGCTGCGCGCGCCCCACGCGAAGAACTCCAGCGCCTGATCGTCCCAGCCGCACGACACGTCGAGGCTCGGGAATTCGCGCGCGAGCATATGCAGTTGCGCCGTCTGGCCGGAGCTTTCCTTGATCGCCACGAAGTTCTTTGACGCCTTCAGCACCGTATCGAAGAATTCGCGACCCATCGAGACGCTCATGCGACCAGGGTAGTTGTAGAGCATGATCGGCAGATTGGCGGCGCGATCGATCGCGAGTGCGTGTGCGGCGTTTTCCTGCTGCGTGGGCAGCGCATACGGGGGAGAGCCGACTAGAATCGCATCCGCGTTGATCTCCTTGGCCGCCTTCGCGTATTCGATTGAATCCTCGGTGCGAACAGCGCCGGTGCCGATGACCAACTGCGTACGCGAGCCGATCACTTCCTTCGCCCATGCGCCCAGATCGAAACGCTCCTGCGCGCTCTGCGCGTAGTACTCGCCAGTCGAGCCACCGATGATGATGCCGTGAACCCCCGCTGCGATCAGCGATTCGAGTACATCGGCAAATGCCGCCCTGTCGATTTGACCTTCGGCATTCAACGGCGTGATGGCTGGGGTATAGATGCCTTCAAACTTCATGATGTTCTTCCAGGTAGAGCGTAAGTCTTGATGGAAAGCGTGCCGCCGTCCGTGACGGCGCCACACCGATGACGGGGATATCAATGATTCAGCGAGGCCGCTTCCTGCAGGCTCAGCGAGCGCGTTTCGGGTGCGAGAGCGAGTGACGCCGCGAGACCGACGAAAGAGACGGCCGCCGCTGCATACATGGTGTTGCCGATACCGACGGTTTGCAGCGCGATCGGGACCAGCCATGTGCCGATGGCCGCGCCGATTCGCGACAGCGACGCGCCCATGCCAACGGCAAATGCACGGATGTCGGTCGGAAAGATCTCGTTCGGATAGACGAGTTGCAGCACCTGCGCACCGCCGATAAGCACAGCGTAAGCGCCGAACAGAACCAGAATCACCAGCGCGGGGCCGTTCGAGCATGCGCCGAGTGCGAGCAGTGCGAGGCCCGACCACAGGAAGCTGTGGATCACCATCGCGCGACGGCCAAGTTCATTGATGATGCGCGTCGCGATGATGCAACCGACGACGAACAGCAACGTAATGGCAACCGAGCCGAGCGACTCCCACTTTCCGGTCAGATTGAGTGCTTCCAGCACACGCGGTGCGAACGAGTAGACCGCGAACACCGGAATCACCGAGCAACTCCAGAACACCGAAACGAACAACATGCGTTTGCCATAGCCCGAATGCAGCAGCGCCCACAGCGAGATCTTCTTTCCGGTTTGCTCTTCCGGCAGGTTCTTAAGCGAGAACGACGGACCGTAGACTTTCCTGATGACCGCTTCGGCTTCGGTGGCGCGGCCTTTGCTCAGCAGCCAGCGCGGCGATTCCGGGGTGCCGATCCGCACGACGAACAGCGCGATACCGATGACCGCCGGGCTAGCCAGCACCCAGCGCCACGCGTCGGGCCCGGCGAAGCCCAGGATCACGTTGCCGACGATATAAGCGAGTGCGGCGCCAAGGAACCAGATGATGGTCAGCATCGCGAGGCGCGGTCCACGGTACTTGCGGGGCATGAATTCGACGAGCAGCGAACCCGCGACCGGATACTCGATCCCCACGCCGATACCGATCAGGAATCGCAGAACGAATAGCGCTTCACCCGATTGGACCCAGAACTGCGCGAGGGAACAGATAAAGAAAATAACCGGCCCGAAGAAGTAGGGCTTTTGACGCCCCAGCCGATCCGACAGCCAGCCGCCGAGGAACCCGCCAAAGAAAATACCGATCAGCGCCGAAGCGGCGACCATGCCCTCCCAGAAGCTGCTGAGTTTCAGAGCGGCGGAAAACTGCACCATCGCCACGCCGATAATGCTGAGCACGTAGCCGTCCATCAGCCAGCCGCCGCTCGAGCGAATGGTCAGCAGCTGGTGAAAGCCATTGAGCGGCACGTCCTCGATGGTCACGTGATTCTTCGACATCGTCTGTCTCCTTCCATGAAATTGGGCGCAAGCCGTCCTCGCGTCAGCGATGGGGTGTTGCATCTGCGTCCCTCGTATAGGGTTGGTTCGGCCGAATTGCGGACTCGCGACGTCGACCGATACGTCGTCAGCTTTCGAGTCCTGCCTTGCGTTGTCCCCACCAGAGGGTGGCGTTGACACCGAGAGAAAGGAACGGCTCCGGGGGAACCCTGCTCGGTCCCGACGTCGCCAGCAGAAAATCGATCTGGTCGCTGCGCTTGCCCGCGAGCCAGTCGGCGAGCAGCGTGCCCGTCACCGTTCCCCGTGTAATGCCGAGACCGTTGCAGCACAGCGCGCCGTAGACATTGGGCGCGAGTTGCCCGAAGAATCCCTTATGGTTGTGCGAGAGCGCGAGCGAGCCGCTCCACGTGTATTCGAACTCGACTTTCGGCAGCATCGGAAAGCGTCGTTCGAACGACAGCCGGTGGCGTTCCGCGAAGCGCGGCAGGTACTGCTCCCTGGGCCGACCGTCCGGGTTGAAGCTGAAGCTGTTGCGCACCAGAATGCGGTTGTCGTGCGTGCGGCGCAGCGTGCTGCCGAACGGGTCCGCCGGTATCACGCCCCAGAACGGCTTGCCGCCGAGTTGCTCCTGTTCGGCGCGGGTCAGCGGCCGGGTCAGGCTCGCATACAGGAAGACCGGCAGCATCGTGCGCTGCAGGAAGCCAAAGCGCGTGCCGAACGCGTTGTTCGCGAGCAGTAGTTTGTCGACGGTGATGCGGCCATTGCGATGCGCGAGCACGATCTTTTCGCCATATTCGACATCGGTAATTGGCGTGTGCTCGTGCAGCGTCACATTGGGCGGCAGACAGTCGGCCAATCCCTTGACGAGCGCTGACGGTTGCACGAGCACCGTTCCAGGCGTGAACAGCGCCTTGCGATAGAACGACGTGCCGATGTGTCGCGGCAGATCTTTGCCTTCGATCACTTCGTATGCCTGACCGAGCTTGTCGAGGCCGCGCCGATAGGCATCGAGCACGGCCACGCCGCGCTCTTCCACGGCAGCCTGATACTTTCCGGACGCGGTCATATGACAGTCGATACCGTGCTCGCTCACGAGGTCGCGCAGGATCGTCTGGCCGAGCAGGTTCAGCCTGAGCGTGGATTTGGCCGTGGCAATATCGCCGATATAGTCGTCGGCGCCGATATCGTGCGGGAGGTCGATTGCAAAACCCGCATTACGCCCCGAGGTGCCGAAGCCGACCTCTTGAGCATCGACGAGAATGATCTCGTCGTCGGGGAAATTCAGAGCCAGTTGCCGTGCGGCGGCAAGGCCGGTGAAGCCGGCGCCGATTACCGCCCAGCGCGCCTTTGATTCACCGGTGTGATGCGGTCTCGGTTCGCGACGCTGGCTCGTGTGATACCAGCCGCACATCCTGTCGTCCGCAGGGAGTGACGTGATATTAAGCATTACTAATTCCTTGGTCGCATATGAGTCAACGCCGTGCCCTCAAACGGGGCGGCGCATCGAAAATAATGTGCGCCGTCCTGCGCGGCCTTTAAAACTGGATGGGTACGTTCAACCCTTCGGGGATCACATACTCAGCCATGCGCCGGCGCGATAACTCCATATGACTGCGGACCAGGTCGCCGGCGCTCTGCGCATCGCGAAGAGCGATTGCTTCAATGATCTGGTCGTGTTGCTCAACGGCCTTTTCCAGGTCTTTTTGCATGTCGCTCGTGGTTGGCGAGCGATAGAAAATCTTGCCGAGGCGCGCGTGGTCGATCAATACGCGACGCAGGCTGGGCATCAGGTACGCGTTACGCGCGATCCGGCCGATTTCGAAGTGAAACTCGTCGTTGCGCAGCACACGCGACTGAAGGTCGTTGTTTTCGATCGAGGCGCGAAAGAGTGTCTGGATCTCCTTCAATCGCTCTACGTCTTCAGACGTGGCATTGCTCGCTGCCATTTGTGTCGTCGCGACGTAGATGAGCGGGGCCGCAAGAAAGAAGCTACGTAACGACTGGTAGCTCATCGGCGAGACGCGTGCAGGCCGGTTCGGTTCGAGTTCCAGATAGCCCTCCGCCGCCATCTGGCGCATCAACTCGCGCACAGGCGGCCGGGAGAGCCCGAACTCTTCGCTAATGGCCAGCTCGTCGACCACGGCCCCGGGCGCGAGCTCCATGCTCACGATGCGGCGCCGAAGCGTCTCCGCCATCACATTCTTACGATCTGCCGACAATCCGGATTCGGTGTCCGCGGCTGCAAGTTGAAGTTTCGGTTTAGGCATGGCTCACGTGTGTCTACAAACTGTAGACAAAGTATAGGTTGATAATAGATTGCATAAAAATAAGGGTTTACGCGCTTGGTGGTGACGTGTTGGGGCGGTCCGCCGAGGGCTTGGTCACGGTGCCGCGACCAGCCCTAGTCGCAGAATCGCAACGGGTTGGAGAGTACGTGAACCGGGTGGATTCGCCCAGATATGGGTGAAGACGATACCGGGTGGGGAAGTTGGGTACGCCGACGGCTATGACGCCGCGCGGTGGTTAGACGAGACGACCGCTATCTGGGCACAGCGGTCAACCGAATGTCCGGATCAGGGTTCGTCGTTATTCTGCAATACGCTTAAAACTCACGTAGTAATCGTCGGTGTAATAGCAGTCGCCGGTTTGCTTGCGCGGGCCGCCACATACGACCCGTCGCAGCCCGCGATCCGTCGAGCCAGGTGTGCGAACCGTGTACGTGTGGTAATAGCCGCGCGGATGTTGCGGCAGCAAAAGTGCACTGTTACGGAACAGCACGCCGTCCTCGCCAAAAGGGAAGGGGCCGCCCGCTTTGATCAACCGCAGTGTTTCGGCTGCTTCCGCCGGCAACTGCGTTTTAGTGACGGTGCCGAGCATGCCCGTTTTTTGCGCGCCTGAGGCGGCGGGTATATCGCTCGCGCCCTGCGCTGGCAGGACCGGCGCAGAGCTCGCGGATGCGCCCGATGCCTCGTTGGCGTTTTGCGATCCACCCTTGCCGCATCCGCCGAGGGCCGCGCTCAAGACGACGATGCAGGAGAAAATCCACGCTGTCTTCACGGAACGGTTCTCCCTCGTTGACCAGAACCTGATGACCAGGATAGGTGAAAAGGTATCGCTAATGACAGAGTGAATCAATGCTCGGCCGGAAAGAGGCACTTTTTACACGGCAATCACATCGCTGTACCGTTTTCCGCAGTGCGGGACTACGTCGCATGCCGTCCGCTTTGGCGCGCTCTCCCACGTTATTCGTTCGTCATCGGTTTGCCGATGAACGCGCGTCATTGCTGTCTGAGGTGTAGATCGTTGTTCACGGACTGCACCCCTGGCACGCCACGCGTAACGGCAAGTGCTTTCTGAATCTGTACGTCCGAATCCACGGAGCCCGACAACTGCACGATGCCTCGATAGGTCGCAACGCTCATCGGCAACGATCTCAGTCCCGGGTCCGCGGCGAGCGCCTGCTTCACCCGAGCGGCGAGTGCGGCGTCGTCAGTGGCGATCTGCGCGGGCGCCGGCGCGGTCACGGGTCGCGGTTCCGTCGACTTACAGCCGTTGATGAACACGAACGCGGGCAACGCGAACGCAGCGACGAGCAGCAATCGGGTTTTGATGTGTGGCGTGTTTCGCATGTCAGTTACGGCATCCAGTTTCGTGTACTAGGCAGGGACTGTGCCATGAAGTCGATTTTCCTGTGCAGGCGCTAAATGGAAGCACGGCACGCGGCGCTTCACAAGACAAGGCGGCTATGCCGAGTGCCGCAAACATCATCGCATATCGTGTTCATGAAGACCTGCAATGCCACAGCGACTGGAATTCAATAAGACACGATTCGCACTTCACGATGTCTTCGCAGTCGAAGTGTGCATATCCATCGTTACAGGTCGAGGTTCCATATCTACACGACGTATCGGATGATGCTCTGGTCCTGAACGTTTGCGACCAACTCGTCGGCACGCAACAAAAGCCGATGAAGCAATGAAGTGGTATTCGCATTGTTGTATCCCAACGCGAGATCAATTGTCGGAGGCACGCCGTCGAGCGCCCGGGCAACGACATTCGGTGTCAGCATATTTTGCGCATACAACGGGATAAGCGTGATGCCGCCCGTGGACGTCACGAGCGACATCGCCGACGGCAGGTTCTCGCCTTCGTATCCCGCCTTAAGCGTGATCCCTATTTTCGAAGCGTAATCCTGAATCACGGACTCCAATACCGGAGATGTTCTCGATGAGCTGATGTAGATTTCCCGCGCAAGATCCTGTGGCCGGATTGTTTTGCGTGATGTCAGGCGATGGCCCGCCGGCAGCACGGCGATCAGAGGCTCCTTGACGAGGAATCTGAATGAAAGGCCAACGGTGTGCACCTCCGGACGAAGAAAGGCAACGTCCAGCTTTCCTCGCATCAGACCGAGAGCCAGTTCCGGAGAGGACTGACTGCACAGCTTGATTTCGGCCTCCGGTGATTCTTCGCGCAGGATACGTAGCACATGGGGCAGCCACACGACTTCCTGTCCAGCAAGGAAACCCATGGACAGGGCAGGTTTTTCAGGCTGTTCTGCCCGTCGAGCGCCGTCGGTAGCCGCTTCAACTTGCAACAGTGCCAGGCGCGCATGATCGAGAAAAATCTTTCCGGCAGCGGTGAGTGCCACACCACGCGGCTGGCGTTCCAGCAACTTCACACCAACTTCGGATTCCAGATCACGGATCTGCCGGCTCAACGACGGCTGTGACGTGTGCAGTCGCCGTTGAGCCGCCGTCAATAGACTGCCTTCTTCGGCAACGGCAATGAAATAACGCAAATGTCGAAGTTCCACTGGCTCTCCGATATACCTTCAAGGCATAGGCCGAATCATACAAAGTCTTTGTCATCGGAGAAAGCGCCGCCTATCTTCCTGGTAGCGCCGTTCGTGCGCCAACGAAAGCCCTCAGTCAAACCAGTTGAATCCGCGAAGGAGAAGGCAATGTCTAGCGCTCGCAAACCAGGCATCGTGTTCTGTCATGGCATTTGGGCCGATGGCTCGTGCTTCAGCAAGGTGATCCCCGCATTGCAGGCGGACGGGCATGATGTCATCGCGACTCAGTATGGCCTTGACTCGTTCGAAGAAGATGTCGCGACGGTGAAGCGCACGCTGAACCGCGTCGGCAGCCCCGTCATTCTCGTCGGTCATTCTTATGGCGGTGCCACCATCACGGCAGCGGGAGTCGATGATCGCGTGGTGGGCCTGGTCTATATCGCGGCGGTTGCCCCGGATGCCGGCGAAACCGTGCAGAACCAGCTCGACAAGTATCCGTCGGACATTTTCTCGCGCGTCGAAGTGGCGGACGGGCGAGCCTGGATGCTTCCGAACGGCACGGAGTTCTTTGCGGGAGATCTTCCGCCGGCGGAGCAGAAGCTCGTGTGGGCGACCCACTACGCTCCCGTCTTCGATCTGTTCCAGCAACAGACGCTCGGTGCGAATGACGTCGCGTGGAAGTCGAAGCCGAGTTGGTATGTTCTGGCGACGCAAGATCACACGGTGCACCCCGACCTGCAACGGTGGGTGTCGAAGCGCATGGGAGCGAGCGTCACGGAGGTGGCAAGCAGCCACGTGCCGATGCTGTCTCAGCCGAATGTTGTTATCGACGTGATTCGCAAGGCGGCGGCCGCTGTTCAGAACGGGTGACGATTGTCGATGTTCTGAGAAGTCTTGTTTGCTTGGGGGTGAATGAGCTTAGCCATGTGATGCATATTCACCGGAGCGACATGCAACAGATGCTCGTCGACTTCACCACTTAAGCGGTCTATCAATCGCAAGACACATCCGCAACTCGTGATCTATATGATGGGGAGAGCCACGACTACTACGCCAATCAACTTCCCCAACATGTAACGACGAACGCGAGCCCGACATGCAAGCCTACCCGCTCCGACTTTCTCCGCGCGACGACGTGCGCACCGCCATCGAACACGCGCTGCGCGAACGCAAACTGCAGGCGGGCTATGTCATTCAGGGCATCGGTAGTCTCGATGTCGCGGCTTTGCGATTTGCCGGCGCCGACACGCCAACCGAAATTCGCGGCGACCTCGAAATACTGACGCTCGCCGGTTCCGTTTCGCCTGACGGCGCGCACCTGCATATGTCGATCGCGGATGCGCAAGGAAAAGTGTTCGGCGGTCATGTGACGCGCGGTTGCACGGTGCGCACGACCGTCGAATTGATACTCGTGTCGTTGGCCGGCTATTCGTTCGCGCGCGAGTCCGATCCGCAAACAGGTTTCCTCGAACTGGTGATTCGCGGCGGACCCGACGCGAACTCCGCCGGCTAAGTGGCGAGCGCGGTGACGAGCGCGCCTCGCGCAACACCGTTCAACGACCCGCCAGCATCCGTCCACCGAGCCCCATCAATAGCACGCCCGCCACCGTATCGAGCGCGGCCTTGCGGCGGATCAGCATCTGACTGATCGCCGGATGCGAGGCCAGCAGCGCCATCGCGCAGTACCACGCGCACGAGATGCCGCTCGACAACACCACGACCGCGAAATTGAGCCACAGCGGCGCATGCGCGGGCACCATCAGCGCAAACACACTGCCGTAAAACGCGACGGATTTCGGGTTCGTCATGCTGACGAAATAGCCCTTTTTCGTTGCCGCCCAGCCGGAAGTAGAGGCGCGGGCTGGCGCCGATAACGGACGCCGCGCGCTCACGATCATCTTGATGCCGAGCCAGATCAGATAGAGCGCGCCGGCTATCCGCAGCACCGCGCCGATCCACGTGATGTGCGTGACGATCAGGCTCAGCCCCGCGATGGCGATCAACGCCCACGTGCCGGAGGCGGCAGCCAGTCCGAGGCCGGTCATCACACCGGCGCTGCGCGACGCGATCGCCGTCGACGTGACGATCAGAAAGTTCGGTCCGGGGCTCGCGACACTGATCAGCAGGACGCCCGCGAGTGCGAGCAGCAGATTGATGGATTGCAACAGAGGCCTCCGGTGGTGAGCTCGATGTGAGTTCGTTTGAGAGTTCGATTTGCCGGTTGATGCGCGCACCAATCATCAGACTTTTAGCTTCGTGGTGCAGCGTCAGACACGATTCGATTCGCGCAAGGTCGGGTTTACTGTAATTGAAAGGAGTTCACTATCTGAAGCAACATCCGTCGTATGTTGTACGATGAATTATGTCGTTGCCTAACAACTGCGAAGAAGAGTGCGGGTTGGGCATGGCGTCGAACGGAGCAATGCAGACAGCAGCGTCGCCGCGTACGTGTTTTTACGAAACGCCATGCAGCAAACGATTCAAAGTGCATCAGAGCACTTGCAATCCCGGCAATACGCCGAACCGTCGTGTCGACATAAGTACGAAAAGCCCGGCTCCAGCCGGGCACGTATCGAATAGTTGCTAACAAATTTTCGCCTCATATCTCATACGATGTCTTATAACAAATATTGATGCTTTCGGCATGAGCCGCCGCTTTCCTTACGGTCGACGCACGGAAAGTACGGCCCGTCATCAAGCACAAAGCGGATCCATTCCCAAGGAGGTTACTTATGAAAATGCGCTCAGCCCGAGAGTTAGTCGTACTCGGCCTGTTTGTCCTGACCGTCGCCGGCTGCGGCAGCGGAGATGGCATTTCCGGTTCAGGCTCCAGCTCGAACAATCCCTCGTCGAACCCGTCCACGCCGACGAATCCGGTGTGGACACCGGGCCGCTACGCCGCCGATACCAACTTGCCCGACTCGCCGTCGCTGCCGGCGGATACGCAGGTCTGCACGACCTTGCAGGCCAGCAACAACC
Source organism: Paraburkholderia sp. ZP32-5 (assembly GCF_021390495.1). Lineage (NCBI taxonomy): Bacteria > Pseudomonadati > Pseudomonadota > Betaproteobacteria > Burkholderiales > Burkholderiaceae > Paraburkholderia > Paraburkholderia sp. ZP32-5. The sequence goes on from NZ_JAJEJP010000003.1 coordinate 447,153, forward strand.
TGATCAAGAACGCCGACGGCTCGCTGCCGGCGAGCGCGGACCCGACGCCGGCCACCTATGGCGGCGCGACGACGGCACTGAACAATCCGGACCAGGCGCGCATCCAGGCTGCGCTCGACGCATGCGGCGCAGCCGTGGACGCGGAAGTCGGCGCGAAGATCACGCAAGCCGATCAGCAGGCCGCGGCCACGCAACAGTCCGCTAATAACGCGCTCGTGAACATCGCGGGTGCGTCGAGCGAAACGCTGTCGAACCCGAGCTACAAGGCCACCAAATTCGCGGTGCGTCTGGTCAAGAACAGCAGCGGCGCCGGCAATGCATTCCTGAGCGGCCCGCTGGTTCTGCCGTCGGGCGTCACGCTGTGGGTCGACGACGGCGTCACGCTGTTCGCGAGCCGTGACGTCGTGGTCTATGACAAGAGCACGCAAGACCGGCCGAACCAGATCACCTGCGGCGCGGCGATCAACAATCCGGATGGCCTTCCGGCGCCGGCCGGCACCGTCAACGCGGGCGCGGCGACGATCGCGGGCACGAGCGGCATGCAGAACTGCTATCCGCTGATCCGCGGCACGCACACGGTCAACGCGGCGATCATGGGCACGGGTTCGATCGATGCGCGAGGCTATATGCCGCTGATCAGCTCGTCGTCGCTGTATCCGACGATCCGCTGGGCCACCGGCGTGACCGAAGCGTTCACGTATTCGGGCAACAACATCGCGAGCGTGACGACGCCGAAGTTCAGCTGCACGAACACGATCGCCGCTTATCGCGCGGGCGTGTTGGCACCTGAAGGCACGGCTTGCGACGTGGTCACCGCGATGGGCAAGACGACGCTCACCACGCCGGCGGTCGCCTATGTGGTGAACCGCCAGGCCACCAGTGTGCCGAGCGGCTACACGGTCAACGGCGGCGGTTGCGTCGCGGGCACGGCGGGCTGCGCGCGCTGGGTGCCGGCAAGCTGGTGGGATATCTCGTACCACGGCAACAAGGACATCGGCGGCGGTCCGTACAGCTTCCAGGGCAACCCGGGCATGCTGTGGATGCAGCAGTCGAAGAATCTGTCGCTGTATCAGATCACGTTCCGCAACAGCACGTTCTTCACCGTCGAAGCCGACGGCGTGGACGGCTTCACCGTGTGGGGCATCAAGATCATCACGCCGTTGCTTCCGGACGTGGCCAACCAGGCCGCCGTGGGGATGAACAACGACGCGTTCGATGGGCTCAGCGGTTCGTACTCGCGTCTCTATACCGGCGCGACGATCGACGCCAGCTCGACCGGCGTGAAGAACACCGACGGTGTCGATCCGAGCGTTGCAGCGGGACCGGAGCACGCGGCTCTCGGCACCGGCAGCAAGACGACGTCTTCGGGGCAGGTGTATTTCGACGGCTACGTAAAGAACGTCGCGATCGTCTACAACTTCCTGAGCCCGTCCGACGACAACGTCGCGTTCAAGGGTGGCTTGCAGGATCCGCGGCCGACCGCGGCACGTGGTCCGCAGGGTGGTGGAACAGCGGCCAACATGACGTGGGGCATCGACGGTAACCGCGACGTTTCGTCGAACCGCACCTACGGCATCACGGTTGCGCACAACCACAACTACAACGGCCACGGCTTGTCGATCGGCAGCCCGACCAATGCAGGCGTGCGCAACATCCACTTCTACGACAACTACTTCGACAACGTCTACGACGGCACCAATGCGGCGACGGATATGGGCATCGTCGGTCTGCGGATCAAGAGCGGTCAGGCACGCGGCGGCGACGTCAGCAACATCTACTACGACGGCGCATGTATGCGTGGTGTGAAGGACTTCCTGGTCTACGACATGTACTACACGGGTCCGAGTGCCGATCCGATTTCGTACACCGGTCTGGGCTGGCAGGTGCCGAGCTTCCATGACATCAACATCAGCAATGTCCGCATGATGAACATCCCGGCCAACAAGGCAGCAAACAAGAACGGCGGCGGCAATCTGACCTTCCGCGGTCTGCATGCCGACACGAGCTACGCCAATACGCAGAGCGTGATCCAGGTGAACATGGATAACGTGGTTGCGGATAACGACGTCGTGATGGGTATCGCGAACCTGAGCAAGCCGGTGCTGAACATCGGCGCGCTCGACGGCTCGACGCAATCGAAAGCGGCCAACGCCACGCTGAATCTCGGCGCGAACGTGAGCCTGATCGGTCAGTCGTTCGCACACGGTTCGGGCGGCATCCTGACCAACACGTCGAGCGGCGCGGGCAAGTACACGGCTCCGACCAACACGCTGAACCTGAGCGTCAATGGCAGCGACGATGCGGGTGCCGCGGGCGATACGAATCCCGCTGCGACGATCGTCTCGCACAATTCGAAGATGCAGTTGTGCGATCAGGCTTCGTCCTGGCCGGTGTTCCCGAATGTGAAGTAACGATAGTTTCGTGCTAGCGGTGGACTCGCGGTGTCAGGCTGCGAGTCGTGTTTAGCCCCACAGGCAACTGTGGGGCTTTTTTTGCTCTGGAGAGTGTTCACACGAAAGACCGATTGCCCGATTGCGCAGGTCACTATTGGTGACACCTCCGCGCCGTTGATTGCGATATGCTTTTAAAAGCAAAAAGTCTCTATTGGTCGATGCGGATATAGCGGAACAGTATTTAAAGATCTTTTTTTGGTTTTTTGTGCTATAGCCGGCAGGCACTGAAGAGCATGTCAATTGACTTCAATAGAAATAGAAATGCGCCTGAAATTAACAATCCGTCGGTTTTGCGCAACGTAATGATGATGGATAAAAAGCGCGGCGATTCAGCAGCGAGGCCACGTCTGCGACCGGCTCGCGCGCCTTACGTGCGAGGCAGACCGTAGCTTACAGTTCGCCGTGCGATGGCCGGCATCGACACTTGCTCTTATGATTGTTCGTCTTTTCAAGAAAAGCGGCCGCATCGCAAAGTTTTCACGCGGGCGAGCCGTTGATGTGCACTAACCAGAAAAGGAAGACCAACGCATATGAATGATTTATTACATATCGGCGAAACGGCGGGCATCGTTCTCGCGGTTGTGCTGCTTATTGCACTGTTGTTCTGGGCCGCGCGCGTGATCCGCTATATCCCGAACGATAAGATCGGCGTTGTGGAGAAGCTGTGGAGTCTGAATGGGTCCGTCAAGAACGGATTGCTTGCGTTGCAGGGAGAAGCCGGCTTTCAACCGGACTTGCGCCGAGGCGGGTTCCATTTCTTTGCGCCGTTCCAGTATCGCGTCCACATTCATCCGATGGTGTCGGTGACGCAGGGCAAGATCGGCTATGTGTTCGCACGTGACGGACGCGATCTGCCTGCCGGGCAAACGCTGGCGAACAATGCGGATGTCGACGATTTCCGCGATGTCGGCGCGTTTCTGCAAAAAGGCGGCGAAAAAGGACCTCAGCGCAAGGTATTGCGCGAAGGTACGCACATCCTGAACCCTGCGCTGTTTGTCGTGATGACGGAGGAGGCGACCTATGCGTTGTCGCTCAACGCACAGGAAAAGGCCTATTACGGAACGATGCGTGAGCTGCTCGATCAGCGCAAGGGGTTCTCGCCTGTGATCGTCAAAGGCGCCGAGGGTGAGCACGATTCCGATCTTCTGGCCATCGTGACGGTCCAGGATGGCCCCGCATTGCCGAAGGACGAACTGCTCGCGCCGGATGTCGGCGACGTCCACAATTCGTATCAGGAGCCGGAGAAGTTCCTCGCTGCCGGCGGCCATCGGGGACGGCAGGAACGTGTGCTCGTCGAAGGCACCTGGTACATCAACCGGCTGTTCGCCACCGTCGAGTTCATCCGCAAGACCGTGATTCCGGTCGGCTTCGTTGGCGTTGTCGTGTCCTATACGGGGCGTCGCGGCAACGATCTGTCCGGCAGCGAATACAGTCACGGAGAACTGGTGGAAGCCGGTTGCCGTGGTGTATGGCGCGATCCGTTGATGCCCGGCAAGTACGCATTCAATACCTACGCCGGTACGATCGAGCTCGTGCCGACCACGAACTTCGTGCTGCTGTGGGAGTCGGGCGAAAGCGGTTCGAACTTCGATTCGAATCTGCGCGAAATCACGCTCATTACGAAGGATGCATTCGAGCCGCAGTTGCCGCTGTCGGTCGTCGTGCACATCGACTATCGCAAGGCGCCGATGGTCGTGCAGCGTTTCGGCAACGTCGCGCAGCTCGTCGAACAGACGCTCGATCCGATGGTGTCGTCTTACTTCAAGAACGTATCGCAGACGAAGACCTTTATCGAACTGATCCAGTCGCGCAGCGAACTGCAGATGAATGCATCGAACGATATGCGCGAGCGCTTCCTCGCCTATTCGCTCGAATTCGAAGAGGTACTGATCGGCACACCGAGGGCGCAGACGGGCGATGTGCAGATCGAGAACATCATGGCGCAACTACGGGATCGCCAGATTGCGCGCGAGCAGGTCGAGACTTTCGCGCAGAAGCAGATTGCCGCGGACAAGCAGCGCGAATTGAACGAAGCGGAACAGCGCGCGGCGAAGCAGAAGGAACTGACGGGTTCGCTGGTGGACATCAGCATCAAGGAAAACCAGGGCTCGGCAAGCGTGAAAGCGGCCGAAAAGCGCCGCCAGGAAATCGAAGCGCTTGCCCATGCGGAGAAATTCCGCCAGGAAATGGAGGGGTCGGGCCGGGCATCGGCGGTGCGCTCGGTGGGCGAGGCGGAAGCCGCGGCGATCAAGGCGAAGTCGGAAGCATTGCAGGGCGAAGGTGCCGACAAGCAGTTGATGCAAACCGTGATGCTGCGGCTTGCGGAAGCATTCGAGGCGGCGAAGGTGCCGCTCGTGCCGCAGATACAGCTAGGTGGCGGCACCGATGGAAACGCATTCTCGACGTTGATGACGCTGATGAGTTCGTTGAAGGCGGTGGAGCTGTCGAAGTCGACAGCCCAGCCGGCGGAGTATCGCGACGGCCGGACCTCGATCGATCAGAGCGGGGCGTGACGGCTGCGCTCAACGTTGCGGCAGCCCGTTCACCGGGTCGCAGCGTTGCGCATCCAATCTCAGTCTCCTGGCCTCTTCCAGTTTCTTTACGCCAGTTGAGGTTAGTTCGTATCGGTGACGATCCAGGTGGTCCAAATTCACAAGCAAATAGTCGCGGCGCTTCAAAGCGCGAAGTGCCCTGACTAACGTGGCTCGGTCCATCACCATGGCGTCGGCTAAATCCGAGATGCCCAGGTTTGGGAAGTGTCGAACCACCAACAGAACGCAGAACTGGCTGTCACTCAGGTCGGATAGCCGGGGACCACCCCCATACAACTTATAGAGGTGCCGAGTCGCCGCTTGCAGCGTGCCGCGATAGTCGTTGGGAGTTTGATTGCTCTTCATATGCCCAAGATAAGTCGCCCGAACATTCTTTGACGATGCCTGGGGGCGAACTAAACTGTTGCCATTTCTTTTACTAATAGCAACTTCGTCAGGCCGAGCAATGGGCTAGGAGTAACGCGACGGCAGCTCTTCGAAGTATTTCACAGCAAAGTCGATGAACGCGCGCAGCCTGGCCGGAACGAGAGTCCGATTGACATACACCAGCTGAATTTCAACGGCGTGCTCGGCCATCCGATAATTTTCCAGCAGCCTGACCAGGCGTCCTGCAGCCACGTCATTTTCTACCAGATGGACGGGCACGATACAAATGCCCAGACCCTCCAAGGCCATCTGATGATTGAAAATAGGGCTATTGGAGAAAATATCGTAATTTAGCGGGATGGTTACTCCATCTTGTTCATCCTCGAAGACGAGGACTGGACGACGTAGATAAGGCGCCATAACGACGTATTGATGATCCGCGAGTTGGGACGGCTTAGTCGGTAATGGCTGATTGGCAAGATAAGAGGGCGCGGCAACAATCGCCATGGGGATACGCTCGAGAGTGCGCACTATAGCCGTCTCGCTCGCCAATTGATATGGGATGATCAAACCGAGATCATAACCGTCAGCAACCAGGTCGATAGCTCGCTCGGTTAAGGCAATTTCCAATACCACTTTCGGATGTGCGCGCTTGAACTGTGCAATCAGTGGACCGATGCGGGTCAAGGCGGAGCTCGTGTGCACAACGAGTCGAAGTACCCCACTGACTTCGCGGTGCTCGCCGGCGATATCGGCTTCGAGCGCATCTAATTCGTCGAGAATTCGCACACACCCTTCGTAAAACCGCTCGGCCGATCGAGTGAGAGAAAGCTGCCGGGTTGTTCGGGTCAGCAGACGCGCACCCATGCGCTCCTCGAGCACGGCAATCGCACGAGACACGCTCGGTCGGGACAACCCAAGCTGGTCAGCTGCACGCGTAAAACTTTTTAGCTCGACGATTGCTCGAAATAGACGCAAGCTTTCGATGTATTCCATAGGAGTTCTCTAATAAATATCGCTAGACGCTGGCTTAGGAAATGAGCGAGGAGTACGCCCACAAAAGCACACCAAGATTGCACTGGTCTGTCCCCCAATGTTTATTTGATGGTCGCAGATAAAGCCGGTTGACGCGGTCCAGACGGACTGTTCGTAGTTTTTTCGATAGTAAAAGCCGAACTGATCGACGTGCGTGACCAGCCACCTGGCCGGCCGAGCCGTCTTTGCGGATTAGTCTGTCGATAGCCCGCCCGGGCAAGTGCACAAAGAAGTACTTCAATATCCGCAGCGCTCGCTGCAGCGCTCACCGCGACGGTCCCAAACCCTGTTCTGTTGACATGGATACCCGTTGTTTCCCGATTGTTTCCCGCAAACGCAACAATTCGTTCACACCGCGGATATTTATCGCACGTGACCAGATGGCTAAAGTGACCTCAACGCTTCACTCAACCGCAGAGAAGCCTAACCCGAAAAAATTTTGGAGAAAATCATGAAAGCCACCATCAAAACCGCAATCGTCGCTTTTGCTCTTACCGCAGCTTCCACTTCTTTTGCGCAGAGCCAATCTACGACGATCACTCGTACGCAAGTCCGTGCAGAGCTGATTCAACTTGAACAGGAAGGCTACAGGCCCGGTGCGAATGACGTGCAATACCCGCACGATATCCAGAATGCGGAAGCCCGTATTGCGCAACAACAGGTCGCCACGGAAGGCAAAACCACTTCGTCTTACGGCTCTGATACGGCAGGCAATTCGCAGGCCGGTCGGTCAGGCAAGGCAGGCGCGGGTCAATCGCCGGTTCAAAAGACGTTCACTCCGAAAGAATCGCATTCCGTAGGACATTTCGATCAGATTTATTTCGGCAGTTGATTTTCTTTGATTGAAACACCATGCCGCTCGAAAGCGGTATGGGCAGAGCGCCTCTGTAAGCCCCCCGCGTCTTTATTGATACCTGTCGCACGTTCCTGGAACTGCATTCGGTGGGTACGTGTTCGGGGCTTCACCTCCGATTCATGCTGGTTTTAAAAAGGCGGCAAGGGCACTGTCAGATATCTCTTTTAGTGAAGTTCACGCGGATAACCCTTAAAGCACAACCCACCAGAGACTTATCAACCATGTCCACGCAAGCACCACGTCGCGCGTTAATCGTCATCGATGTACAAAATGAATATGTCGATGGAAACTTTCGAATTGAATATCCGCCCGTTGAAAGTTCTCTTTCGAACATTGGTAAAGCCATCGATGCGGCAAATGAGAACGATATTCCAGTAGTTCTTGTTCAGCACGTTCTCCCGGCAGACGCACCAATCTTTGCGGAAGGGAGCATCGGTGTTCAGTTACACCCCACTGTCAAGAACCGGAAACACGATCTGGTAGTCACGAAAGTTCTGCCGAGTACGTTTTCAGGCGCAGGATTTGACGAATGGCTTAAAGAGAATGACATCGATACCCTGACCGTTATCGGTTACATGACCCACAACTGCAATGACGCCACGATGCGCGAGGCGATGCACAGGGGATACCACGTCGAATTCCTTCCGGATGCAGCCGGCTCGCTTCCTTATAAAAACAAGGCGGGCAAGGCAAGCGCAAAAGAGATGCACCGCATTATCAGCGTGATTATGGAGTCTACGTACGCCGCGACCATGACGACTGATGAATGGATCGAAAGATTGCAAGATCCGACGTACACGTCGTGCGACAACATTTTTGCTTCAAACCTCCGCGCCATTGGACAACTGTAATTTCACTCAAGGACACCAAGCCATGAAAACCGAACTCTTTTATCAAGACGCCACCAAACTCGCTGAGCTGATTCGCACCAAAGAAGTGTCGCCCGTCGAAGTCATGCAGGCGCATCTGGATCGTATCGAAGCGATTAATCCAAAGATCAATGCTGTCGTCTCTGTAGCGGACGATGCCTTGAAGAACGCCAGGCACGCGGAAGCTGCCGTGATGGCAGGAGAAAACCTCGGTCCGCTCCACGGCGTCCCGTTTTCCGTGAAGGACTCGATTGATACCGCGGGGGTGCTAACGCAACGCGGCTCGCCAATCTTTAAAGGTCGCACGCCGGATACCGACGCGACCACCGTTGCTCGCATGAAGAACGCCGGCGCCATCGTGCTGGCTAAGACAAATTTGCCGGAATTTGCCTACTGGATCGAGAGCGATAATTTGCTCTCGGGACGCAGTTTGAATCCATGGAATCTGGAGCGCACGCCAGGCGGCTCCAGTGGCGGTGAATCGGCTGCCATCGCTGCCGGCCTGTCACCCATCGGACTGGCCACCGATGTCACGATTTCGGTTCGTGGACCCGCTGCATTGACCGGTGTGGTCGGACTCAAGGCCACTCACGGCCGTCTTCCCATGACGGGCATTTTCCCACGCGTACCGCGTCGACTCTGGCACATTGGTCCCATGGCCCGTTCGGTGCGCGATGTTGCGTTGGCTTACTCACTGCTAGCCGGCCCGGATGGGCAGGACGGCTTCTCCACCAGCCCACTGACACTGGACGCCGGTGTGGGGGCCAAGCCAGTGCGCCCGGTGCGCGTGGGCGTTCTGGTCGAACCTGGCTTTGGCCTGGTCGACAACGAGGTCGCAGCGACGGTGCTTGCTGCGGGCGAAGCCCTCAAACAGTTTGGCATCGTTGTCGAGCCGGTGCGCATTCCTGTGCTGGAACAGTTCAACGCCTTGGAATTGGCGTGGAAACTTCAGGTGATGGAAACCAAACCTGCCTTCAAAGCAGCAACGGCGGGGTTCGAACACCTGATCTACAAGCACGTGCAAGCCGTACTGGATACCCCCGACACCTCGATCGAAGACTTCGTTACCGCCGAGCAGCAGGTCGAAACCATGCGCGACGGTTTCGCACAGTACTTCCAGCGCTACGATGCTTTGCTTTGCCCAGTGCTGCCGGTAGCCTCCCACGGGCATGACGCAAGCGAGTTCAACATCAACGGTCAGACCGTTTCGGCCATGCATGTGATGGATGCTACTGCACCGTTTAGTGCAACCGGTCTGCCCGGCTTGTCGATGCGCTTCGGTACTAGTCAAGATGGGATGCCGATCGCCGTGCAACTCGTTTCGCCCTGGTTGGCGGAATCGACAATTCTGCACCTCGGCGCATTGCTCGAGTCGGTAAGTTCGGTCCGCGATCTCCATCCGCAGTTGTGAGCATGACCATCATCGCGTGAGGCTGGCTACTGCCATCCGCTGCGACCGATCCGGCTGCTGGTCATCGACGCGCTCAAGCGGCTCAACGGGCTGTTTGGCGTGATCAGCGGCCGGGCGTCGATCGCAGCGGAGGTCCGTTAGCACGTCAACCGGCCGATTCCCATCCTCCGCCAAGAGACAGGAAAAGATTGACCTGATCAACAGCTGTTTTCGATCGTGCGGCTGCAAGTGCACTTTGCGAGTTCGCTAGTGTTCTCTCCGCATCAAGCGTGACAAGATCGCCACTCCGGCCTTCAGCCTGAAGTTCATGGGCATCCTTCGCGGCCGTCGCGGCATCGTCACGAGCTGACGCCAAGGAGCGTTCCCGTTGGAGGTCGTGACTGTAATTATTCAGTGAAGTTTCGACATCGCGAAGCGCGCCCAGAACCGTTCCGTCAAATTTTGCCAACTGAGTTCGTTGAGCTGCATTCGCACCGGCGATTCGGGCCCGAGTGGCACTTTGATTCAATTGCCATTGGATGACCGGTCCAATCGACCACTCGTTCGTGCGGTGCTGCGCAAAATCGCTCGTCGCGCCGGTCGATCCAATGGCGGCACGCAACACGACTTTCGGATAAAGATCAGCCGTCTCCACGCCAATACGCGCAGTGGCTGCGGCGAGTTGACGTTCCGCGGCCCGTACGTCCGGGCGTCTCCTGAGCAGCGTCATTCCGTTCCCAACGGGTATCGGCGTAGAGATCGGCGGAACGTTGACACAGCTCGTGAGACTCTGATCGAACTCGCGCGGCGCTTTGCCTGTCAGGACGGCGATCTGGAACAGCGCATTTTGCCGGCGCGCTTCGATGACAGGGACCGCGGCGCGCAATTGTTCCACCAGTGCTGCCGAACGCGTCAAATCAAGCCGTGAAGCTCTGCCAGCATCGAGAAGCCGCCGCGTCAAATCGAGGCTTCGTTCCTGAAGGTCGACGGACTGGTTGGCGACGGCGAGTTCATCGCCATCCGAGCAAACCTCCACATAGTAGCGAGTGATTCTGGCTGCCACGGTAACGCGAACCCAGTCCCGTGCCGCGGCAACTGACTCTGAATCGGCTTGCGATGCTTCGACTCCACGTCTTACACGGCCAAAAAGGTCTACTTCGTATGACGCGGAGAGCCCGATGTCGTAGAGGTTATCCGGAGGGAGATCGTCGGCCGGTGAAAGGTACGATTCCGCGGACAGCAGCGAACGCTCTACGGCGCCCCCAAAGTTGAGTTGCGGTTGTTCTTGTGATTGGGCAAGTTGAACGATCGACCGGCTGCGGCTCAGGTTGGCTTCCGCCATTCGCAGGTCCGTATTGGCAGCAAAACCCTCTTCCACAAGGCGATCCAGAACGTCACTCTGATAGAGGTGCCACCAGCGATCAGGCAACTGTGTTTCTTCGACTGCGGGGTTGTTTCGGGTTCCGATGAATGAAGCTTGCGCCGCAGCCGAATTGATCTGCGCGGTTGCCGGCAACTTATAGTTCGGCCCGACTTCGCAGCCTGCGAGGATCGCGCAGAAGAAAGTCACGGCTATCCCACGCACGATGAAAATCCGCGCGGTCTTCATTGCAGTTTCTCCTGCCCTTGATGATCCCGCTTTATCTGCAGCGAAGCGTGATCCGCTGAGCCGGATTCAAGAGTCACAGTAGCTGTCCGGCCGGCGATCAGCAGGAGTTCAGAAGGTGCCTGATCGATATGGATGCGCACGGGCACGCGTTGCGCAAGTCGCACCCAATTGAAGGTAGGATTCACGTTCGCGAGGAGGTCCCCACTTCCCGTGCGGTCGCGATCCGCAATGCCAGGTGCAATGCTCTCCACGTGACCACGTAATTCCCGCCCTTCGCCCATCAGTTGAATGGTGGCCTGGTCTCCAATGTGGATGCTGCGCAGCTTGGTTTCCTCGAAATAGCCATCAACGTGAAGGGATGCTGCATCCAGCACGCCGAACGCCGGGTGACCCGCTGTCAAATAGTCGCCCGGTCGCAACTGGACATCGGCTGCAATACCATTGACAGGTGCAACAACGGAGGCGCGTTGAAGATTTAACCGCGCCGTATTTCGTGCCGCAGTCGATTGCGCGACAGTCGCCTTTGCCTGACTTAATGACGCTTTGGCCTGGGAGATGCCGGCAGTCGTTTCTATCAACGACGCACGCGCCTGCGCGACAGTTGCATCAAGCTGCGCTACTTTCGTGGCCCCTTGCTGAACGCTCTCGGTCGACACCAGCGTACCAAGCTTTCGGTTTCTGATGTCTTCGCGCTGTGCTTCGGCAAGCAGTATGGATTGGGCACGGAGCGTCGCGGACGCTGCCTGAACCTTCGCTTGAGCCTCGGCGATATTCGACTGTGCCAGTTCCTCTCCAGCCTGGCTTTGTTCGAGGGCCGCGTCGGCCTGCTGCAAGGCAATTTCAAATCGCGCCCGGTCAATCACAAAAAGTACCTGTCCACGCCGAACCGGCATGTTGTCGCTCACATCGACTTCAGTGACAAGACCCGACACGTCCGGCGCTACCTTCGCTACGTCGGCGCGCAATCGTCCATCCCTGGTCCACGGGTCGATACGGTAGTAGTTCCACAACCAGAGCGCGGCCAGGAAAGCCACTGCGACGATGACCATCGTAGCGACGGCACGCCTGCCGTGAATTGTCCAACGCATCATGACATCCTTTAAAAAGATCGGAAAAGCGCAATCAGTCGGGACACGGACGCCCACAAAATGACAAAGACCGCCAGATCAACCAGGCGCGGATTGATAAAGAAGCGATAAAAATTCATTTGCCGCATCATCCGCGTGACGGGCAGCAATAAAGCACCAGCGATGCCTGCCGTGACGACCGCCGCGGCGACATACACGCCAAACAGATTGAATTCTCCGATCATCTTCTTTCTACCATTGAGCTATGTCCTGTTACATCAGGAAAGAGAACCCGCCGGAGGTTGAGCGCTGCGTCGATCCCCGCTCGACGCTCGTACTCGTGCGCAAGATTCAGAACGCTCGATATGGTCTTATCCAGCTTTTCGATCAGGTTTGCGGGAACGGCGACGGTTAAGCCCCGACTCAATTTCTCGAAGTAGTCCGCGAGTGTCGTCAGCGCGATATCGATATCGTGAGCGATCAATGGATTCGCCGTTGACCGCAACGATTTGAGCTCTTCGACAGCGCTTATCAGTTTTGCGTCGCGTAGAATCTGAGCCACTGCATTACGCTCGTCTGCCGGCAAACGAGCGACGCGTGTGACGAGCAGGCCGACCCGATCCAGTGCTTTACTTCGAGCCTGCGCGACACCCAATGAAACGGGAGCCCGTATCTGCAGGGACAGCTCCCGCCATCCCGCTCGCAACAGCCGGTCGATCGCGCGCTCCAGCGGGATGACCCGCGCAATCGCAATTCCGCCAAGCGCGAAAAGAAAACCTACACCGGCACCCAGAAAGGTATTCAGCATGCCGGCAACGTCGGCATCAAATGTCGGCTGTATTGCCAGCAATAACGAAAAGCCCACCAGCATGCCGAGTCCGGTGAGCATGTACTTCGGATTGCCATAAAGCAGAAGCAATGCGCCGAGGATCGGCAACAGCGCAACCGCTAGCATCGGGAATCCATCGATCGCCGGCAAAACGGCACATTGGTAAAAAAGACCAAAAGGCAGAGCCAGAAAGTAGCCGCGTGTGACACCCCAGATCACCGGTGTCGGGTCATCCAGTGCTACAAACAGCGCAGATGCCATCGCTGCAATGGCGACTGCGAATGTGCCACTTTCCCACTGCATTGCAATGCTGAAAATGCCCGCCGCCACTACGATGAACGCGCCGACGCCGGCCGACTGCAGCGCTATTCCATGATCGACATGAAGGGCGCGTGGCTGTGCAGACGCAATCATTGCTGCAGCGTCTTCGTCCACCGCCGTGTCCGGCGAACGGACGACGGCCGCCAACGCCTCGCATTCTCTCCAGAGCCGAATCAGGTCCGCGAGCCTCACGGCCAGACTTGCTCGCGCCAGATCCGTCCATCCAGAGTTCGCGGCAAGTGATGGGGCCAGTGATGTCAGCAACGGCTCAAATTCTGCAAATGACGCATCTACCTTGCCATGGCGCGTTTCTATCCACTCGCTGATCTTCGCGAGAATTTCCTTGATATCTTCGCCTTGATTTCCCTGGACAGAGATATCGACAAGACGATCATGAACAGCAGCAACAGTCGGCAACAACATGACCAGCCGCTCCTCCAGAGCCCAGAACGCGCGTCTGCGATTTTTTGAAAATTCCGTTTCGAAATACCAGTCGGTGGTTAGCAGATTAATTTCCGTGAGACGGCTGGCGGTTCCGTCTGGAAGCTTTCCTATAGTGGGTTCATGAAGTCCATCGATGATCCATTTTCTGGCGTCATCCATCAATTGATCCAGTTTTTCAAGAACAACCGGACCGACGCTCCTGGAAAAAAAGAGACTTTGTATGATGGCGAAAGCAAACACACCCACCAGAATTTCTTCAACGCGAACTACGGTCGTATTGAACAGATTTTCAGGCGCTTTTGCCGACGGCAGTCCCAGAAAAGCCAACGTGTACCCAGACAGAAAGAATACATACGACCGAGGCGATCTATCGAGTGCGCCAAGGTAGATGCATAGTGCAAGCCACGATGCGACGACAAAAAGCAGTAGCGCCGGGAAGCTCGCGACTCCTGGAATAAGTGCGACACATGCTATCCCGCCAATCACTGTACCCAACGCGCGATAGAACGCCTTCGCCCAGATGGCTCCAGTCAGAGGTTGCAGGGGTTGCGTCAGAAAGACCGTCACCATTGCCCACCAGGGATTAGTGAGGTCGAAAGAAAACGCGGTATATAGCGCCAGGATCACGGCCAGGTAACTGCCTGCGGCAATCGTGACTGCTCTCCCGTTCCGCTCATTCAAGATCATGTTTCCACCAGGAATAGAGCGTGTTCACGAGAATAGTTATACCCAGATATCGATGTCATTCGTCTGTCTAAAGAAAAACATCGGGATCACGTCAAAGATTCAGATGCGCGTGGACGCCCGATGCATGATACTAGCATATGCATGCAAGTGCAAATTCGCACTTCCGTCATGAATGACTTCGACGCGTCTGTCGCTGACCGCCAAAGCGGCGGCTTTCCGCCTGTCATCGCAACGGATCCATTCCTCTAACAGATCAGGGTCACTCTCCTACCAGCATATGCTGACAATTGACAAAGTATAAGCATATGCAGATACTGTGACCGCCATCACGCACTGGCAGCCGTTTCAGGAGAGCCAACATGCCACTCGTTCGCATAGATCTGCAAGAAGGTGAAGGTGCCGACTTCAGCCAGGCATTGGAAACGCGTTATCGACGAAGCGATGCTGAGCGTAGGCGTTGCTCGGGATGACCGCCTCGACATGGGCTACGTGCACTGAGGTAATTTGCGGTCCGACGTGGTCGTTCGGTAGCGGTATCGCCGCATGCTCGTTGTAGACGTTTGACGACGATGGATGCTCGCGACCACGCTTATTGGTCGGTAAGCACGCCGTGCCACCATCTGCTGATGGAAACCGAAGACGGCGGCGCTACGGTTCATTTCGTCGAGACGCTTAAGAATTTCCCGTAAATCGTTCGTGTTTTTAACGACGCCACAGCTAGAGAGTAGACCACCGTGCCTGACATTCAACGACGTGATTTTCTGAAAGCATCCGCGCTTCTCGGCGGTTTCTCGGTACTTCCAGTCTCCGCAGCAACCGTGGAACTGAAAAGTCCAGGGAATGTACGAAGCACCTCGCTGACAGAGGTCTCGTTGGCGTCGGGCGCCAAGGTAACGATCGAACGTCGCGATACAGTCGCGCTGATTGGCATCAATCGGCCCGAGATTCAAAATCGAATAGATCCGGAGACGTATCTCGCGCTAGCTAAAGCGCTTTTTGCATTCGACAACGATAATTCACTGCGCGCAGCGATTCTCTTTGGTCACGGTGACAACTTTTCACGAGGCATCGACGTGGCCGGATTCGCGCCGCTTATTGCATCGGGTCAGCCGTTTCTGGCGAAATCTGAACGGGAAGCACAGGACCCGTTGGAAAAGGCATCTTCAGCTCGACTATCGAAGCCGCTTATCGCGGTCGTGCATGGCGATACGTGGAATATGGCGCACGAAATATTCCTTGCCGCGGATATCCGAGTCGCCGCTGCCAACACCAACTTCGGGCAAGACGAAAATACGCACGGTCGTTTTCCTGGTGGTGGATCGACAGTGAGATTCGTACGTGAGGCTGGATGGGGGAATGCCATGCGCTACATGTTGACAGGCGATCATTGGAGTGCCGACGAAGCGTACCGGATGGGGCTCGTGCAAGCCGTCGCGCGCACTCCAGCCGATGCGTTATCGACAGGTTTAGCGATCGCAAGCAAAATTGCAGCATGTGCGCCACTTGGAGTGGGAGCAACACTCGAGTCCGCTCACCTTGCAATCGTTCCCTACGAAACCCCTGCACTGTCCCAGATCGACGCGCAATTCGGCCGACTCTTTCATACACGTGACTTTGAAGAGGGTCGTCAGGCCGATAACCAGGGACGCAAGCCGAAGTTCGAGGGCTACTAATTCATTCTCGCTTGCAACCGATAGTAGAGACGCTCGAGAACCGTTTCTGCCCGGTACTCGATCAACGAGACCCCGAAGCCATTTTCATCCGTGAAGATTCAAGTATCTTCACGGGGGCCTGGTGAACCATGCCGTGCCGCGCGACCAGTTCGCCGATCTGTTCGTCCGCGACCGGCGCGGAGATGTAATAGCCCTGGCATTCGATCTGTTCGATGGTTTTGAGCCATGCGAACTGCTCGGCCGTCTCGATGCCTTCAATGACGACCCGCTTCCCTAGCCGCTGCCCCAACTCGATCAGCGATTCGACGACGACCTTCGAATTCGCGTTGTCCTGAATGCCGCACATGAATTTGCGGTCCAGCTTCAACGTATCGACGCCGAGACGATGAAGAATTGCGAGCGACCAGCAGCCCGCGCCGAAATCGTCGATTGCAACGCTGATGCCCGACTTTTTCAGCGATTCCACCGCCGACGCGAGCTTTTCGATAGACCCCGGATCGCTCGATTCGGTGAGTTCGATCTGTAGCCGCGAAGTTCGAACCGAACGGCTGCAACACAGTGCCGACAGTTTACTGGCGAGGCCGGGGCGGGCGATTTCGGCGGCGGGCAGATTGATCGCCAGCGAAAGCGTGTCGTACCCGCGCACGCTCCAATCGGCGAGCGTCCGGGTTGCATCCGCGGTGATGAAATCGGTGAAGCTGCCGGTGAGCGGAGAGTCTTCTACAAGGTGGATAAAAGACGCCGGCGCCAGCACGCCGAACGACGGATGGTTCCATCGCAGCAGCGATTCGAAACCCGACAGCCGGCCTTCTCCCATTCGCAGCTTGGGCTGGTAGACGAAGAAGAATTCGCGATTGGCGAGCCCACGTTGGGCGTCGTCGATCGTGCAATGGGTGGGAGCGTGCGCGGTGAAATGTTTCATGGCGATCTCTGATGCGCGTGTGCGGCAAGTCCCGTATCCGGAATCGACCTGTCGACCACTATTCCGTGATACACGGAAATTCGAATGGGCAAATGCACGCTTTTCGATGTCAATTTCCTGTGAATTTCGTGAATGGCTTCACGTGTTGATGAAGTTCGCAAACCGATCTTTGCATTTTTATAGAGCCTATTTTTCGATCGATTGCACTGTGATTGAAATCGTATCGGAGCGGATTACGCGGCGTGTGAACATTCGTGACCAATGAAGTCGATTGCTCACAAGTCAGCTGATTTCACAAAGATTTGCAACAACGATTCCGGCGATCGATATGATTCGATCGCGATTGGGTTCCATTTGGGAAGTGGATAGAGTAGCGAAAAATTTGAACAATGAATCACGAATTGTGAATTGCGAAATTCGATAAGTGTTTAAATTTTTTCCCGATTTAACGCGGGATCCGAATCAGGTAATCAACGAATGCGGCGGCAAGCGGTGGTTGTGGAGCCGGCTTCGTTTGCCACGCTGTCTCGATAGTTTTTGTCGCCCGCCACGCTGGCGGGTGGGGTGGGGGGCATGACAACTTCGATACATGAGCGTCGTGGGTCCAGATCAGATCAACGCATTGATTTTCCTGCGTTCTCTCGTGGTGCAAGCGGCAGAGCGATATTCCGATGGCGCGGCGCACTGTGCCATGACGTACGTAACGGCCATGTCGATTATGCGTGTCAGATATCGAACCTATCGACGCCGGCTGTTCTCGTTGTCGAAGAGGGGGTTGTCAACGGAAATCGCCCCCCTTCAAAAAGCGAAATACCCCCTCCTCGCAGGGGGGGCTTTCAAAGCCGACTACCTCTATCGTGTGTTCACAAAGTTCACAAAGCAAAAGGGGCCTGCCGCCGGCGACGGATCAAGGCAATCGTTTGGCGTATGTGATTTTTCATGAATATTTTCGGCACGTTTAACTTAATTCCCCGTGCAGCCGGAGAATCGGCTTTGCATGCTTTTCGCCGCATTTGTCGAGGGAGTCGGGTTTTTCGGTCCGGGGCGAAAGACAAAGGTCGTAAATGAATATCCTGTTGGTAGAAGACGATCCCGCGCAGGCGGATGTTGCCGAAAAGGCCATTCGCCAGGCCGGACACGCGGTGCATAGGGTTGCGCATGGTCAGGCCGCAATTACTTATCTCGAGGCCAATGAAGTCGATCTGGTGGTGCTCGATTGGGAATTGCCTGGTGTGAGCGGATTCGAAGTGCTGTACTGGATGCGCCGCAATCTGGGCCGTGAACCGGCTGTGCTGTTCCTGACCAGCCGGATTCTCGAAGTCGACATCGTGAAGGCATTGGACGCCGGCGCCGACGATTACGTGATCAAACCGTTTCGCACCAAAGAGCTGGTTGCGCGGATGAGCGCGCTATTGCGTCGCACGCGGCGCAGCGAAAAGATCGAAAGCGCGATATCGGTCGGGCCATACGTGTTCGACATCACGCAGCGCAGTGTATTTCTTCGCGGCGAAACGATCGTATTAACGGAAAAGGAATTCGACGTCGCCGCCTATTTCTTCGGCAACGTTGGCCGGGTCGTGTCCAAGCGGCTGCTAGCGAAGCTCTCCTGGGGCCGCGAGCTGGACAGCACGTCCCGCACGATCGATACGCATATCTACCGGCTCAGGCGCAAGCTCGCGCTGGGTCCGGAGAACGGTGTGCGTTTGACGACGGTTTATACGCACGGATACCGGCTCGACGAGGTCGAGGTCAGTAAAGCGGAACCGCCGATATCCGTGCTTGCCGAGCCCGACGATCACGTCGAACGCAGTGACCAGTCGGAGCAGGGCGCGTGAAGCAATTCTCGCCCGCCATCCTGAAACGAGCCCTTTCGTCGCCTTGACCGAGTACCGGTTACCGGTTGCCGCCCTCGGGTTGGTCATCGCTCTGCCCCGTCTGTGAACCGGCACGGATATCCATTGTGCCGGCCTCGCGCGGCGAATGAGTCGATGATCCCTTCGTCACGGACGCGTTGCGCGTGCCGTCAAAGCCCTGACCAGAGTGCTGGCGGCATCGCCGCGCCGTTCGACGTTGAGTCGTCACGAAGTTCGGCGTATCTTAAAACTCACTCACAGTGATCCATCGATACCTCTCGCGGATAGCCGGTGAGAGGAACAAGCATGAACACACCTCTGAATAGCTTCGAGCGCGAATGGATCGTGTCGCTGATCCAGACCAAGATGATGCCGCCGCGTCTTCCCGTGGGATGCGTGCAGCGGCCTGCATTGCTGCATCTGCTCGATGAACGACGCCCGCATCATGTGACGCTCGTGATTGCGCCCGCGGGTTTCGGCAAGACCACGCTGCTCGCCGGATGGAGCGATGCGCAGTCGAGAAAGAAGCGTCCGGTTGCATGGCTCAGTGTCGACGGCGAGGACGACGACCCGCAGCAATTCTGTGCGTATCTGGTCGCGGCGTTTTCCCGTGTGTCGAAGGACATTGCATGGCACGCGCAGCAGATTCTCGATAACGATGCGCGGACGTCGGCCAGAACGATCATCTCGGTGCTATTGAACGGCATCGCCGCGTACAACCGCAGCGTGTTCCTCGTACTCGACGACGTCGATCGTCTGAGCGCGGAGCCCGTTCTTGCGGTCGTCGCGCGTTTGCTGCGCTATGCGCCGGAAAATCTGCACATGCTGCTCGGCGCGCGAGGCGAACCGGCGTTGACGCTGAACGAACTGAGATCGCCCGACAAGCTCACTCGCGTGACCGCCGACGATCTGCGCTTTTCGACCGACGACGCTCAGGCGTTTTTCGATCGCGCGAGTATCGTGCCGCTCGGTCGCCATAGCGTCGAGCTACTGAACAAGGCAACGGAAGGATGGGTCGCCGGTCTGCAACTGGCCTCGCTTGCACTGGGTCAGGTCGACGATGCGGCCACGCTTGCCAGTAATCTTTCCGGCTCGCGTTTCGGAATCGATCGCTATCTGAACGATACGGTGTTTGCGCAATTGCCGCCGCCGATGCTGACGTTTCTGCTGTACACGTCGATTCTCGAGCGACTCACGGCCGCGCTGTGCGACGAGGTGGTAGGCGAGGAAGGCGGCAGCGGAGAGAAGCTGGACTGGCTCGAACGACACAACGTATTCATCCGGCCGCTCGACGAAACGCAAGACTGGTATCGCTATCACGCGCTGCTGTCCGATGCGCTGAGGCGGCGTCTCGTTCGTCAGGTGCCGCAGGAATTGCCGTCGCTGCATCGCCGCGCATCCCGATGGTTTGCGCGCGAACGCTTGTGGCGCGAGGCGGTTCGCCATGCGCTGGCGGCAGGGGACCACGAGCAGGCGGCGCACTGGGCTGAGAACTGCGCGATGGAGATGCTCGAACGCGGCGACCACCAGCGGCTGCAAGGATGGATCGGCAAACTTCCGCCGGACGTCATGCTCGGTCGGCGGCGCTTGCGTCTCGCGAGCGCGTGGGCTCTTGCGATTTCGTTCGACACGGTGCGCGCTTCGAACGAAACCAGCGCGATTGCCGAGGACATCGAACGCATGCAGCGCGAGGATCCGACGTTGGTCACCGACGTAGCATGGGCCGAGATCAATGCGATCGATGCGGTGATCGCGAGCATGAGTGACGATAGCGAGCGGGCGCTTGAACTGGGCAATGCCGTTGGCGCGTCGACAGCACTCGTGCCGCAATGGGCGCGGCATTTTGCGCAAAGCGCGCAGATTTTCGGCCTGATGTATCGAGGGCAGTTCAAGCAGATATTCCACACGTGGAAAGCGGCGGCCGATCAGATTGAACGCGGCTACACGCCGAACTACTCGGACATGCTTCGCGATGCGGTGTACGGTCTCGCCGCGCTCGTCTATGGCGAGCTGCCCGACGCGAAGCGGATCTTCGAAGCGACGCTGCAGCGCGCGGAAGGCATTCTCGGCGAATCGACCGCGGGTGTCGCCGCGTTGTCGGGTTGTCTTGCGTCGATCTACTACGAGTGCGATGAATTGCCCAAAGCGCGCAGGATGATCGCCGATCGCATGCCGGTGGTATTGGAGACCGCGCCGCTCGCCGCGCTGATGCGCTGCACGCTTTGCGCGTCACGCGTGCTGTGGCGTGACGGCGAAAAGGGCGCGGCGCTGGCGGTTCTCGAAGACAGCCGGCAGGCCGCGATCACGCGTCGATGGCTGCGTCTGAAGCTGGGATGTGATGCCGAAACCGTCAGACAGCTCCTTGCCGACGGCAATATCGTCGAAGCCAGGCAGATCGCCGACGAACTGAGCGCGACCGTCCCGATGATGTGCGAAGGGCGGCACGGGTCCGCGATGGAAACGTGGGCCAGTTACTGCGTGCTGCAGGCGCGCGTTCTGCTCGCCGAGAATGCCGGCGGCCACGCGATCGATTTTCTGTCGCGCTTGCTGGACAACATGGTCGCAATGGGCTGGCGCTATTCGGAGGCCACCGTGTTGCTACTGCTTGCTCTCGCTTATGAGCAGGTCCGCGAATTCGAAGACGCGTTCGCGGCGCTCAAGAGCGCGCTGCGGATCGGAAACGCACTCGGCATGATCAATGGTTTCGTCGACGAAGGGCCGATGGTGCGCGCGTTACTGCAACGGTTTCGCCGTGATTCAGCGGAAACCTCCGTGGGCGAAACCGCTTATATCGACACATTGCTGTCGGCCTTCGATGATTTGAATAACGCACCCCCCGCACTGCCGAGGTATGCACAGATGAAGACGATGTCGGCTGCATTGAGCGCGAGAGAACTGGAAATACTGGGCCACGTTGCGCGCGGTCTGTCGAATAAGGAAATTGGCCGGCAATTGAATCTGGCGCCCGAGACGGTCAAATGGCACATGAAGAACGTCTTCGAAAAGCTGAATGTGAGTTCGCGATTCGAAGCCGTGCAGAGTGCTTTCGGCGATGAACCCGACGAGGGAGGAAGCATCGCATAACGCTGTCGTGAACGTTAGCCCCGGTTCGCAGCCGCTATACCGGGGCCGTCACCACCGATAGTGTTTCCGTGTTTGTCCGTGAGCGTCGCACCGATCGTGTGCTTGATCAGATGCGTATCGGTATCCACCCCTAGCTTGCGCATCGCGCTGACTTTCTGCGAACTGACGGTCTGCTTGCTGCGCTTGAGATGCGCCGCAATCTGATTGACCGAGAGTCCGGACACGAACAACCGCACCACTTCGAATTCACGCGCGGTCAGTGTGTGGTGACTGGAGTCCGCCGTTTCGAAGTCGACTCGTTCGACGATTTTTGCAATGGTCGGAGAGAAATAGCGCTCCTGTGCATAGGCGCCGTGAATGGCGGCAATCAGATGATCGTTGGCATCGGCTTTGCTGAGGATGCATTGAACGCCGAGCTTGAGCAAAGCGCGAATCACGCCGGGATTGTCGATCATTGACAAGACGACGATTCGCGTAGCCGGATAGCGGCGCCGCAAAAACGAAAACAACGTGATGCCGTCGCCGTAATTGCCGCCCGGCATCGCGTAATCGGAGACCAGCACATCGCACGGCTGTTGGCCGAGCGCGGCGAGCAGTTCGTCGGAATTGGCCGCCGTGTCGATAATGTTCAGCGCGCGATGCTCCTTGAGCGTATGGAACAATCCGGCTACGACGGTAGGGTGATCATCGGCGAGCATGACCCGAATGGCGAAATGATCCATTTGATAAGTCTTGATGTTTTAACGATTGGTGACGAAATCGAACCGGAAGATCGTGAACGAGTGTCGTCTTTGGATGGCGCTGGCGGCCTATTCTGATATGAAATGTGGAATTGGGCAATGAATTGAGGATTTGCTTGCTCAAATCGGGAATAAAAAATTAAGAATAAGTCAGAAAACTCTGAATTTATCACCTTGTCAATCGACACCAAAATTAGCGAACGAACGTTCGACGATAAAATAGAATCAACATAAAAATTTGCGCGCTCAATGCATTTCGCAATATGTTTCTGCGATCGCATAAATAGCAGTAAATCTCGCGACAAATACCCCCCGATAATCTCATGCGCAAAGCATCAGATATTCGAAATGTCATGCGTGAGCCTTGATTCTGTCATGGCTGCGGCGCACGCTGGATATGGCGCTACGGTGCCTCTTTATCGGGAACGGCCCGATCGAATTTGAACGTCCACCTGCGAATTTTTTGTCCCTGCTTTTTATAAGCAGCAGATTTTCTATTTCATCACTGTCACGCAAATGCGAGTGTTCTCGCCTGCACGACACGTTAACCCGACGCCGGGCGAAATTCAGACGTTAATTCGTCCGGATCCTTGAGAGTCGCCATCAAGAGGTGTGCATGAACTCGAGAGAGAATTTCCATGCCGACGCGTGTTTCGGTCGCGAATCGAATCATTCAGCGCTTATAGGTATCGATGATATTTTTCGCCAGCAGGTAGCCCGATGCCCGAACGCAATTGCGGCGATTTACGGCGCGCAGGAACTCACCTATGCCGAACTCGATCGCCGCGCGGCCCGGCTCGCCGCTTATCTGAAGCAACGCGGCGTGCAGGCCGAAGAACCGGTTGGCATTCTGCTCGAACCGGGCCTCGACCAGATCGTCTGCCAGCTCGCAGTGATACGCGCGGGCGGCAGTTGCGTGCCGCTCGATCCCGGCGCGCCCGATGAGCGGATCAGCTTCATGCTGGACGATCTCGGCGTGCGTATCGTGCTCGCGTCGATGGCGGGGCAGCCTCGCATTCCGGTTGCCGAGGTGCTGTTTATCGACGATGGGGATAGCTGGCCGCCGCTTTCTTCTGCAACGGAACCCGCGACGCCGCCGGCAGCAGACGATACACACCGCGCCGATCATCGCACCCACATCCTGTTCACATCGGGCACCACCGGACGCCCGAAGGCCGTTGAAGTCCTGGCCCGCGGCATCATCCGTCTCACGGTGAACACTAGCTATGTGACCATTTCGCCGAGCGATCGCTTCGCCGCGATTGCGAACCCGGCTTTCGATGCGTCGCTGTTCGAGATCTGGGGCGCGTTGCTCAATGGCGCAACGACCGTATTGCTGCCGAGACAAACCTGTATCGATCCGCGCGCGTTGCGTCATAGCCTGCACGTGCAGCGCATCACGATCATGTTCATTACGACGGCGTTGTTCAATCAGACCGTCCATGCCTATCCCGATACATTCCGTGGGCTTCATCAATTGCTGTTTGGCGGTGAGGCGATCAATCTGCACGCGGTACGCACGATGATGACGGCGGCGCCGCCACGACATGCGCTGCATGTGTACGGCCCTACCGAAGCAACGACGTTCTCGTCGTATCACGAGATTCGCCTCGAAGAAGTGGAGGCAGGAGCGGTGCCGATCGGCAAGCCGATCGACAGCACGCAGATCTTTATTCTCGATAGCGAACTGCGGCCGGTGAAAAGCGGCGATACGGGTGATATCTATATCGGTGGAGACGGCGTGGCCAGAGGGTACTGGAACCGTCCCGAACTGAATCGTGAGCGCTTCGTTGACGTCGACGTCTTTTCGGACGGCCAGATGCGGCGTTTGTACAAGACCGGCGACCTCGGCAGTCATCGAGCGGACGGAGCCATCAACTTTCATGGACGAAACGACAACCAGGTGAAGATTCGCGGCCACCGCATCGAGGTGGAGGAAATCGAAGCGGTGCTGATCGACAGTGGCCTTTTGCAAGAGGCGGTCGTGCTGGTGCAGCAAACGGAACTCGGCGACCGATACCTGGCGGCTTTCGCCGTACCACGCGAGCAGCGCGTGAGCGGCGACACCGCATGTCACAAGCAGGATGCGTTAGCCGAACAACTGGCTCGCCATCTCGCAACCCGTCTGCCGGCCTATATGCGCCCACGTCTTTCGTTCGTCGACAAGTTGCCGATGAATGCCAACGGCAAAGTGGATCGGCGCGCGCTCGCGCAACAGTACGACATGCTCGCGAAGGCCAGCGACGCGCCGGCTCGAAAGCAGGATGCCGATACGCCGGAAGATGCCAGTGGCACGAGCGATATGGAAGCGATCATCGGTGCGATCTGGCGTCGCGCGCTGAACATCGAAGCGGTCAAACCCGACGACGATTTCTTCGCTCTCGGTGGCGATTCATTGCAGGCAGCGAGTCTGATTCTGCAATTGAGCAAGCATTTGCGTTATCCGTTGCCGGTCCACATCCTCTACGACAATCCGACACCGGCGAAGCTGGCTGCTTATCTGAACGATCGCGGCAAGCTGAACGGCGGCGGTTTGACCGCCGTCGATGAAATGGCCGCGTTGCGCGCCGACGCGCAATTGCCGGCCGATATTCAGGCTCCCGCCGGATTGCTCGACTCACTGGATGGCTGGCGCGAAAGCGGAAAGGGCCACGTGTTTCTGACCGGCGTCACGGGTTTTCTCGGCGCGTTCGTGTTGCGCGATCTGCTGCGGATGCCGGAAGTGGTCGACGTCGTGTGTCTGGTGCGAGCGTCGTCGGACGGCGACGCATTGGTCCGCATCCGCGACAACATGATCAGATATGGCATCTGGGAAGACGCGTTCTTCACGCGCTTGACACCGCTTGCCGGCGATTTTTCCGAGTCGTGGTTCGGCCTCGGTCGTCAGCGCTTCGAAACGCTATCGACAACGAGCGACGTGGTTTTTCATCTCGGCGCGCACGTGAACTATGTTCAACCCTATTCGACGCATCGCGCGGGCAACGTCACCGGTACGATCAATGTGCTGCGTTTCGCGACAGCGGGTAAGGCCAAGCCCTTGCACTTCGTGTCGACGATCGCCTCATTCGGCCCGGCCGGACTGCTTGAACGCACCGAGGGCGTGTACGAAGACGACGATCTCACCGACTATCTGAGCGGCCTCAAATTCGACACCGGGTACTCGCAAAGCAAGTGGGTGGCGGAGCAACTGGTATGGGAAGCGATTCGCCGCGGTGTGCCGGCGGCTATTCATCGGCCGGGTTTCATCATGGGCGACAGCCGCACGGGGGCAGGTAATCCGGATGATTTCGTCGCTCGCCTCGTCAAGGGCTGCGCGATGATCGGCGCGTATCCGGCACTTGCGCGCCAGGGCAAGCAGTTCGTTCCGGTCGACTACGTCAGCGCCGCGTTGCTCGGCATTGCGTGCGACAACGCCAATCTGACCCGCGCGTATCACCTCGTGCCGCCGCGTACAGCGGTGCCCGTCGATCTGGGCGGATTCTTCAAACTGCTGATCGACTGCGGCTACGCGCTCGACGAGTTGAGCTATCAGCAATGGGTCCGGCGTCTCGCCGACGATGCACAGCTAAAAGACAACCCGTTGATGCCGCTCGTGCCGATGCTTGTCGAACCGGTCTATGGTCCGCTGACGCGATGGGAGGTCTACGAAGGGATGCCGGTGTACGACACCAGCAATACCGAGCGGGCATTGGCGATGTCGAACGGTATCGCGTACACACCTTTCGATCGCGCGCTGTTGCAGCGATATCTGGACTATTGGACGGCCATCGGATTCCTCGATGAAGAGGCAGCGTGCGCGCTACACGTAGGTGTTGAATAAGCATCGAGCGCGTGACGAGCGGCCGCCATTCGCGCGGCCGCTGAAACATAGCCACTAAACGCGACCACTCATCCGTCAGACGTATCGCCGATACAAACCGACCAACCGGCCACACGAATCACAAACCACTCGGGAACGCGTATTGCGTCGCCTCTACGATTGCCCGACGCATGTCATGGCTCACTGTCAGTGCCAGCAAGGAGCTTCGCGCGGAGACCCGCACCCACGCGAAATACCCCGCGATCAGCAGATTGCGATGACGGAAAAGGTGACGTGGAAAAAGTTCATATTTACCTGTTTGATGCGCACGACGCGGCAAAGCGCGAGCAGGCGCTGATCCGGCTCGACAAGGCCGGCTACATGGTTACGCTCGCGCGGCTCGTGACGGAGCATTTGCCGACCTACACGCAGGCGCGTCAACGGCCAGAACTGCAATGCCTGCTAAGAAGGCTTACGCCCCGCGATACGCTCGTGGTGCTGGAGCTGGCCGCGCTCGGCTGCAACGCGCGCGACATCCTTGGCACCGTGATGCAATGTCGCAAAGCCGAGGTGTTGCTCAGATGCATCGAAGTCGGCCACACCGACCTCGCGGGGCGGCCAGAACCGGCCGCGATGAAAGCGTTGCGCGCGCTGGTACGGCTCGACGCTACATGCCGCAGCCTGCGCAGCCGCGACAGTCTCGCGGCCGTGCGCGCGGCGGGCAAACACACCGGCAGGCCGCCGTCGTTGTCCGAGCAACAGCGCGAGCGAATCCTGCAGTCGCTCGGCGGCGGCCAGTCGGTTAGCGAGGTCGCGCGCCGCTTCGGCACGTCGCGCCAAACCGTGATGCGAATTCGCGCGGACGCACCTGCCGCGTAGGACCGACTTCGTAGCGCTACAGTCGCGCGTCGCGAAACGCGAGCGATGCGTTTCGCGCCAACCATTCCGCGAAAGGCGCCAGCGCATTCAGACGCGCTGAACACGCGATGCACGCCATCGCCCTCTGTCCGTAAGCGTCGCATTGCTGTCACGCAGAGTACTTTGAGTTGAAAGCTCGCGCAGCTAACCTCAATGCAAGTCCCCAACGATGCATGCACGTGGTCTCCATCGAGGCGCGGCGTAGCGCCGTGTTCAAGCGTGAACGTAAAACGTCTGACGATCTATGCGAACCCAGGGTCCCTGCGCGTCATCGCGGTGTGGAAAAGTCTGATCGAGCATCGGGTACAGGTATGCGGCTGGTCGGTGCACGTGAACTACGCGGGCGGGCGCGAGTCGCTGAGCGTGGATCTCGTTGACTGTCCGGAGGATCACCTTGAGATCATCTCGGCGGCGTTGAACACGGGCACGATGACGGTGCTGATGAGCGACACCGAATCGGCTAGCCGGCACGCCTGATTGCGTGATTGCTGTTGACTTTGCAGTACGCCATCGCCTGTTTTTGCTCTTCACGGCATGGCTTTTAAGCAGCCCTCGTGGCAAAGCTCCCCCCCGGCGGCCCCTCGTGGCCGCCCTTTTTATGGGGCTGCCGAACTCGTCGCCTGGCCGCGCGATCTATCGACCTGGTATTTCACTTGCTCATCCAGCGATTCGACGGCCGTGCTGAAGCCGCAGATGGATCGTCTTGTCTGTGCGGCCGGCGACAATCCAGAGCCGAGCCCTGCGCGCAAAATAACCGCGATCGAATCGCGATCGCACTGCTATCAGCCTATCGAGGACGATGCATGAAAAACGATCAAACGCCGAAGCCGCGCACGCGCCGATATCGCCTCGGCGGCTGGCTGCCGTGCGAGGAGGCGCATCTTGCGCGTTACCGGATGGTGCTCGCCGCGAAAGCGCGCGAACGTGCGAGCAGGGGGCCGCGCACCAGCGCGGTCGCCGAACTCGCGGAGCTGGTGCAAGGCGACCCGGTGTTGCGCATGGATATGACGCGCGCGATCGATCAGGCGCGACAGGCCGGCTACGTGCTCGGTTATACGTCGATCGACGAGCTGATGACGATCATCGATTACCTGATGACCTACGCGCCGCCGTTCAGCGAATCCGATCTGATTCATTGCCCGCTGAATGCGGTGCTCGATTGGCCGATGTGCATGCCGTCAGGCTACGCACTGTTTCGCGACCCGGCGTTCAACGCGCAACTAAAGCACGTGCTGAACTGCTGGTGCGGCTTCCTGAGCGGTCCGCATTCGCGCGAACATCTGAACACGTCGTCGCCCGATGGCTGGTTGTGCGACGAAGCCGACAAACGGATCGGCCTGTCGCAATTCCTCTACGACCCGTCTCAACCGTATTGGGGCTTCGGGTCGTGGAACGACTTCTTCACGCGGCGCTTTCGCGCAGGCGCGCGGCCGGTTGCCGAGCCGGACAACAACAAGCTGATCGTCAGCGCGTGCGAGGCGTCGCCGTACAACATCCAGCACGACGTGCAATTGCAGGACACATTCTGGATCAAGTCGCAGCCGTATTCGCTCGAAGATATGTTCACGTCGCACCAACGCGAACTGGCGCGGTGCTTCGCGGGCGGATCCATTTATCAAGCCTTTCTGAGCGCTTTCAACTATCACCGCTGGCATGCGCCGATCAGCGGCACGATTGCGCAGGCCTATGCAGTGGATGGCAGCTACTATTCGAACGCCGATAGCGAAGGCGAGGACCCGAGCGGGCTGAACGATTCGCAGGGCTACATCACCGCGCTCGCCGCGCGGGCGGTGATCGTGATCGATTGCGACGATCCTGCGGTGGGGAAGGTGGGTTGCGTGTTCGTCGGCATGGCCGATGTGTCGTCGTGCATGATCGATGCGCTGCCTGGGCAGTACGTGCGCAAGGGCGACGAACTGGGCTTCTTTCAGTATGGTGGGTCGACCTTCTGCCTCGTGTTCGAAGCCGGCGTGATCGAAAGCTTTATCGCGAAGCCGCCGGACGACGGCAAGCCGCCGGTCAAGGTGAATGCGGCGATTGCGAGGGCCGCGGCGTCTAAACAAAGCCGAGGTCCGAACTCGCCGAACTCGCCGAACTCGCGATAACGATGACGCTATCGCGAGTTCACGATGGCGGATTCACTTGTGCATTGCTGCCCGTGCGCGCGTAAATGCCCGCCATGAACGACGAATGGATCTGGTACCTGTTGATTGGCGCGCTGCTGACCTTCATGGCCGTCGCGCGCGGGCCGATTCGCCGTTTGCCGCTGACCGGCGCGATGATTTATCTGCTCGTCGGCATCGCGATCGGTCCGGCCGTGTTCGGTCTCGTCGGCGTCGATCTGGTCGGCAATACCGCGTTGCTGGCCGCGCTCGCGGAAGCCGGGCTGGTCGTGTCGCTGTTTTCGATCGGCATGCATCTGCGCGTGCGGCTGAGCAATCCGCTGTGGCTATTGCCGTTGCGGCTCGGCGGTCCGGCGATGCTCGTCACCGTCGCGTTGATGTTCGGCTTCACCGCGCTGCTGACGGGCCGCGCGGACGGCGCCGCGCTATTTCTCGCGGCCGCGCTCGCGCCGACCGATCCGGTGCTCGCGAACGAACTGCGCGTCACCGAGGCGGGCGATGACGAGCCGCTGCGCTTTGCGCTATCCGGCGAAGGCGGCATGAACGACGGCGCCGCCTATCCGTTTGCGCTGCTCGGCCTCGCGCTGGCGGGCGCGGATATGCCGGGCTCCGGCGGCGCCGCGCAATTTGCCGGCTCGGTCGTCTGGGGCATCGCGAGCGCGCTCGTGATCGGCGGCGTATTCGCAATCGTCTTCGCGCGCGCGATTTTCTTTCTGCGCACCCGTCATGGCGAAGCGCTCGGCCTCGACGGCTTTCTCGCGCTCGGCCTGATGTCGACCTCCTATGGTGCCGCGTTGCTGGTCCATGCGTACGCATTCGTCGCGGTGTTCGTCGCGGGCGTCGCGCTGCGTCGCGAGGAATTGCGCGCGACCGGCGACAAGAACCCGGTGGAAGTCCTCGAAGATGTCGAACGCGGCGAACGTCGCGAGGTGGCGAAAGATCCGGAAAAGGCGCACGCGTATCTCGCCGAATCGATGATGGGCTTTACGCTCGAAATGGAACGGATCGCGGAGTTGTCGCTGATGCTGATCATCGGCTGCGTCGTGTCCGCGCATTGGCGCGACATGCTCGACGTGCGCGCGGTATTGCCGGCGATGTTTCTGTTCTTCGTCGCGCGGCCGGTGTCCGTCGTGGTCGCGATGTTCGGCGCGCGCGTCGACAGCAGCCAGCGTCATCTGCTCGGATGGATGGGCATTCGCGGCGTCGGCGCGTTCTACTACCTGATGTTCGGCCTGCAGCACGCGCGCGGCGCGATGACGCCGCTGCTGCCCGCGGTTCTGGATGCGATCGTGTTGTCCGTGCTGCTGCATGGTTCGACCGCCAACTATCTGTTGCGGCGGTACTTCGATCGGCGTCGCTGAGCTGTGTAGCCGAGTCCGGCCGATCTCCGCTTTGTACTTTGTATCGCACTGTATCTGCCGGCCGCGCTGATACGCGCGCTTACCAAAACGGCATCGCCAGACACATGCCGGATACGCGCGGGCGTTTCAATACGTTCACCGCAAGTCGAGCCCGCGCCGCGATACCAACCACGCTGGATTCCCAGCGCCGGACTCGACCCCGGATTTTTCAATCTGAAGGCGGGCTGCGTATGTCACTCAGCACACGTCGCCCGCGCACTACCCAATCAACAGGAGCGAACCACCATGTCCCGAATCGAAAACGTGCTGTACACCGGCAAGACACACACGACCGGCGGCCGCGATGGCGCCGCGCGCAGCTCGGACGGCCGCCTCGATGTCAAATTGTCGTCGCCGGGTTCCGCGGGCGCTGGGACCAATCCCGAGCAACTGCTCGGCGCGGGCTGGTCCGCGTGCTTTATCGGCGCGTTGGGTTTGGCCGCGCGCGCATCGCATGTGTCGTTGCCGGCTGATACCAGTGTCGATGCCGAAATCGATCTGGGCACGACCGATGGCGCCTATTTCCTTCAGGCACGTCTAAGCGTGAATCTGCCGGGTCTGCCGCGCGATGTCGGGCTGGCGCTGATCGAGCGCGCGCATCAGACCTGCCCGTATTCGAAGGCGTTGCGCGGCAATGTGGATGTGCAGACGTCGCTGGTTTGAGCGATGGTGAAGCGGCACGCTGAAACGCTAAGCGGAAGATAGCCGGATCGATGTTTCGGCTGGCCGACGGATTCGTCGGCCCTTCCGTGGCAAGCGTGAAGCGTTGCCGCAAGTGTGCGGCTGCACGTCGAAGCAAACCAAGCGACAAGCCGCTCGATATCGCGGCAATTGTCGCGATATCAGCGATCGCCACCCGCGCAGCCTACCCCGGATGATGCAGCGGCTCAGGCGCCTGCGCGACCACCACAAGCTCGTCGTTCAACGGATAAGCGCGCCCAGTCCACGGCGCCAGCGCATTCTCCCAACGCGCGAGTACCGCGGCCGCAACGCTATTGCCGACCACATTGGTAGTGGTCCGGCCCATGTCGATGAACTGATCGATAGCGAGCAGCAGCACCACGCCCTCGGCCGGCAGGCCGAACATCGGCAGCGACGCCGCGATGACGACGATCGCCGCGCGCGGCACACCGGCCACTCCCTTGCTGGTCAACATCATCACCGCGAGCATCAGGAACTGCTGACCGAACGACAAATGAATGTTGTACGCCTGCGCGACGAACAGCGCGGCGAACGCCTGGTACATCATCGAGCCGTCGAGGTTGAACGAATACGCGAGCGGCAGCACGAAATTGCTGATGCCCGGCTTGACGCCGAAGCGCGTCAACTGCTCGATCGTTTTCGGATACGCGGCCTCGCTGCTGGCGGTGCAGAACGCGATCACCATCGGTTCGCGAATCAGCCGCATCAGCGCGAATATCGACTTGCCGAGCACGCCGTAGCCGGCCAGCAACAGCACGCCCCATAGCACCATCATGCCGAAGTAGACCGCGCCGATGAACTTGCCGTAGGTCACCAGCATGCCGAGCCCCTGCACCGTGATCACCGCGGCGATCGCGCCGAACACGCCGACCGGCGCGAACCACATCACGTACGACGTGACCTTCAGCATGATCGCGAACAGCCCGTCGATCGACGCGAGTAGCGCCGGCGGCAGCCGGTCTTTCAGCGTGCCCGCCGCGATGCCGAAAAACACCGCGAAGACGACGATCGGCAGAATCTCGTTGGAAGCCAGCGATGCAAAAACGCTGCTCGGCACGATATGCGCGACGAAGTTGCGCAGGTTGAATGCCGACGTGCTGACATCCGCCGCATTGGGCGGCATCGGCAGTTGCATCGTGTGGCCGAGATCGAACAGATTGGCGAGCACGAGGCCGATCGTCAGCGACACCAGCGACGCGCAGAAGAACCAGCCGAGCGCCTTCAATCCGATGCGTCCGACGGTACGCGCATTGCCGAGCGCCGCGAGCCCGGCGATCAGACCGGTGAGCACCAGCGGCGCGATCACCATCTTGATCAGGCGCAGGAAGATATCGGTAATCAGCGAGAACTGCGCGGCAATCGTCTTGATGGTAGCGGGCGCCGCGTACTGATGGCACAGGTAGCCGGTGACGATGCCGGCCAGCATGCCGATCAGAATGGCGAGGCCAAGTCGATTCTGCTTCATGGCTGCTCCTTTGCCGCGCGGCGGCGGCCGTATGACCGAATGACCTCTGATGCCCGACTTATGCTCGACTTATGCGCGACTTATGCGCGACTGCTCTGGCTGAGCGCGGAGCCCGCTGGGACCCGCGGGTCCCAGGTCTCCACTCAGCCCCGCGTATCGGTAGCAGGCGGCAGCCCGGCCGCGAACGCGTCCATGTAACCGAACAGCGCGGCGCTGCCGCCGGTGTGCACGAACACGATGTTTTCGTCGCGCGAGAATTGGCCTTTGCGGATCAGATCGATCAGACCGGCCATGCCCTTGCCCGAATAGACCGGGTCGAGCAGGATGCCCTCGGTGCGCGCGAGCAGCGTCACCGCTTCGACCATGCCGGCGGTCGGCTTGCCGTAGCCGTCGCCGACGTAATCGCAATTGGCCATCACGCGCTCGCGCTTCACGACGCCGGGCATGCCGAGAAGCTCGGCCGTTTCGCTCGCGAGCTTGAACACGTTCGCTTCCTGCTGCTCGCGCGCGGCGCGCACGCCGATGCCGAGCACGTCGATGCCGCTGTGCGTGCCTTCGAAGCCGGCTACGAGGCCGGCCTGGGTGCCGGCGCTGCCGGTTGCGTGCACCACACGATGCACTCTTAGTTGTCTACGGTTCGCCTGTTCGAGAATTTCCAGCGCGCAGTTCACATAGCCGAGCGCGCCGAGCGCATTGGAGCCGCCGCCGGGAATCACGTAGGGCTTGCCGCCGGCCGCGCGAACTTCGTCGGCCACCGCGCGCATCGCTTCGTTCATGTCGGTGCCACCCGCATAGGTGCGCGTCGGCGCGCCCATCAGACGTTCGAGAAACACATTGCCCGAATACAGGTAGGCGTTGTCGCGGCTGCCGGTGCGGTCCTCCAGCAGCACGATCGACTTCATGCCGAGCCGCGCGGCGGCGGCGGCCGTCTGGCGCGCGTGATTCGATTGCGTCGCGCCTTGCGTGATCACGGTATCGGCGCCCTGGCGCTGCGCGTCGGCCATCAGAAATTCGAGCTTGCGGGTCTTGTTGCCGCCGGTAGCGAGGCCGGTGCAGTCATCGCGCTTGATATAGAGCGTCGGGCCGCCGAGCAACGCTGACAGGCGCGGCAACGGTTCCAGCGGCGTATCGAGGTGGCCGAGCGGGATACGGGGAAAGCGGGAGAGATGCATGATGGGTCCTGGGTTCAGCGGTTGATAGAAAGAGGTGCATTCAACGAAGCGCATCCGCCGGCAGTGCTTCGAGACGGCGGGCGTAGCGCACGCAGCGCTGCGCGAGATTGGCGGTTGCATCGACGAGCGGTTGGGGGAGGTCGGCGGGGTCCAGCACCAGCGGGACTTCGGTGCAGCCGGCCACCAATGCGTCGGCGCCGGCGTCGATCAGGTTCATCGCGAGCGTGCGCATCTCCGCGCGCAGCTCGCTCGACAGATCGCCGAGCTTGATGCGGTAAAGCAGCTGCATGAAGTGCGCCTGTTGCGGCGCGGCGAGCAGCAGCGCCTCGTAGCCGCGTCGCGCGAGCGCGCGCTGATAGAGGCCGGCATCGAGACAGCCTTGCGCGGCCAGCACGCCGACGCGTCGCAGGCCGGGCAAGCCGCGCGCGCATGCATCGCAGGCTTCTTCGATCATGCTGACGAACGGCACGCTAATCGCCGCGCGGATGTCGGCTTCGAACGCATGCGCGGTGTTGCAGGCCATCACCAGCAGATTGGCGCCGGCTTGTTCGAGACCACGCGCCATCGCGGCAAGCACGGGACCGGGGCCGTCAGTAGCCGAGGCGCCGTTGTCGCCGGTTGCGCCGGCGGCGATCGCGCGATTGCGGTCGGGGACTTTCGGGTTGGAATCGAGCAGCACGCGCAAATGGTCCTGCTCGCGCTGCACCGGCGTGGCGGCCACCAGCTTGGCGAGAAAATCGGCGCTCGCCTGCGGGCCCATGCCGCCCAGCACGCCGATGACGAGTTCATCGCCGGCGGCGATTGCTGCCTGTTCGCTCATTGCTGTCTCCCGTCCTGTTTTGTGTTGCGCGGCCCGGTTTGGTGGCCCGATTCCGCGGCCGTCTTCGCGACGTCGACCCATGTTAGTTTTTAAGAGTTTGCTGCGCCAATGCCGTTTTGGGCCGAAACTATGCGGCAGCGGAATAGTTTGGGCCGCTTGCCTGTCATGCATGGAGAACGGACATGGAGTTCAAGTGGCTGGAGGACTTCCTTTCAGTTGCGAAGCTGCGCAATTTTTCGCAGGCCGCGCGTGAGCGTCACGCGACGCAGCCGGCCTTGAGCCGTCGTGTGAAAGCGCTCGAAGCCTGGTACGGCGTGCCGCTCGTCGATCGCAGTACCTATCCGGTGGTGCTGACGCCGGCCGGCGATCATTTCCTGCCGCTCGCCGAGCAGATCGTCGCCGATCTTTATCGCAGCCGCCGCGAGGCCCGCGCGGAGTTCGGCACGAACGGCCAGGCGGTGAGCTTCTCGATGCCGCACTCGCTCGCGGTGTCGTTCTTTCCGAACTGGTGGAAGAGTCAGTCGCAACAGGGCGAACTCACGGCCACGGTGGTGACCGCCGATTTCGACGAATGCGTCGAGCTGCTGCTCGGCGGTGCCTGTCAGTTTCTGCTGTGCTATTGCCATGACGCGGTGCCGCACGGGCTGGACGCGCACGGCGTGCGCGGCGTGCAGGTTGGGCGCGACAGGCTGGTGCCGGTGTCGGCGCGCGACGCGCAAGGGCACGTGCGATTCGATCTTGTCGCCGGCACGCGCGCGGTGACGCCGTTGCTCGGTTATCCGCGCAATTCGTTTCTCGGCCGCATCGCGAGCATGCTGCATGCGCAGATGGAGTCTTATGCACCGGCCGTGCTGCGCTACGAATGCGCGCTCGTCGAAGCGTTGAAGGCCGAGGCGCTGCTCGGCGAGGGAGTGGCGTGGCTGCCGGAGTCGATGATCGGGGGTGAACTGCGCGCGGGCACGCTGCAGATCGTCGGCGATGCGTCGCTGACCGCGCCGCTATCGATCCTGCTCTGCTGGCCGACGGCGTCGGGCGCAGCCGCGCATGAGCCGGCTTTGCGTATCTGGAACGACGCGGTGAGCGCGGAGCCGCGCGTGAAGGCGGCCCGTGCACAACAGGAAAAGGAACAGGTGCGGAGCGCGTGAGCGGCATTCGACATCAGCCGCATTTGCGATCAGCCTCGCTCGGACTTCGGTAACCCTTCGATATTCGACGACCACGGCAACGCCGAGTCGCACCATATCTGCCGCAATGGCGGGATCAGCGCGCGCTGCCGGATCGTGCCGAGCCGCAGATTGAACTGGGTGGGATGGTCCGGCGCACACGTATAGATCGGCGTGCCGCAATCGGCGCAGAATGCCTGCACGCGTTTCGCGCCCGAATCGCCGGTTTTCACATAGCGCTTCGGTTCGCCTCTCAACAAGTGAAACGCGTCGGCGCTGGCTGGAACGCTGGCGCGATACGGCGCGCTGGAGAACGTCTGGCAATCGGTGCAGTGGCAGAGCCCCGCGCGTTGCGGATCGACTGTCGCTTCATAGGCAATCGCACCGCAGTGACAACTTCCTTCGACTTTCATTGCTGATCCTTTCGACTGTTGGGTGGCCTGCTGCGTGGTCGGTTGGGTGGTCTGTTGCGTGGCGGCAGGACGCGTTGCTTCGCCGCGTGCTTGCTGGCTTATAGGCATCTTGGGCACCTTCAGCACGCAGCGGCGCATGCATGATAGCGAACTCGCGCTTCACACCGCCGGCAAACAATCAGCCCGCTTCGTAACGGACTTCGCTGGCAGCCGCCATCGCATTGCCACCCTGCGCCCGCTGCGCCGAATCGCGCGGACTGCGCTGCTCCGGATACGCATACGGCCCGAGCCGGCGGATCGACACGATCGACACCAGCGCGAGCGCGGCGAA
Organism: Paraburkholderia sp. ZP32-5; assembly: GCF_021390495.1. NCBI lineage: Bacteria > Pseudomonadati > Pseudomonadota > Betaproteobacteria > Burkholderiales > Burkholderiaceae > Paraburkholderia > Paraburkholderia sp. ZP32-5. The sequence goes on from NZ_JAJEJP010000003.1 coordinate 484,209, forward strand.
CACCCACAACGCCGCGTGATACGAATGCAGCAGGTCGTAGCACAGGCCCGACAGAAAGATCATGATGCCCGCGCCCCAGCCCCAGCATGCCCACATACCGCCGCACACGCGGCCGAACAGCCGCAGGTCGAAGTAGCGGCTGACGATGAACGTGATGATGTCTGCCTCCGCGCCGATGCTGACGCCAAACAGCGCGGCCGCGACCATCGCCGCGTGCCCCGTTGCGCCGGCGGCGAGAATCAGCACGCCGCACAGCGTCAGCGTGAACGACATCGCCGCGACATAGGGCGCGTGAATACGGTCCATCAGATAGCCGGCAAACAGCCGCCCAACCGCCGACGACAAACCCGCGATCGACAGCATGCTCGCGGCGGCGCGCACGGTTTCGCCGCGATCGGTCATCATCGGCACGAGTTGCGACAGCAGCGCGAGCAGCACGCCCGACATGCAGAAGATCGAGATGCCCAGCAGCCGGAACGTGCGGTCGTGGCGGAAGATGGTCCACAACGAAGGCAGTTTGTCGGCGGCCTGGCGGGTGCGCCGCGCGATCGCTTCGTCGGTGCCGGACGGCATGCGTACCAGCAGATAGAGCGCGGGAATCGAGATCGCGGCCATCATCGCCGCGACACCGAGGTAGCCGGTGCGCCAGCCGAAATGACGCAGCAGAAAACCCGCGTATTGCGGCATCAGCATCGCGCCGATCGCGGTGCCGCCCACGGTCAATCCGAGCGCGAGACCGCGACGCCGATCGAAGCGCGCGCAGACCACCTTCGCGTACGGCAGCGCATTACTGCCCGGCGCGAACAGGCCGACCATCACGAACACCAGACAGAACAGCGGCAGCGAAACCGGAATCACGGCGACGAGCGCGATCGACAGTGCGAACATCGCGAGGAAGAACAGAGTGGGACGCCGCACGCCCCAACGGTCGATCAGCGAGCCGAGGACGATGGTGCCGGGTCCCATCGCAAACTCGAAGATGGTCAGACCGAGCGACACCTGTGCGCGGCTCCAACCGTTTTCCGCCGCGATCGTTTTGATAAACGTGCCGAACATGAACGCGGAAATCACGCCCGCGCCGACCGACAGACACATGGCACCGCCGACGACGGTCCACCATCGATTGATATCCTGCTTCAACTGTCTCTCTCCACCTCATGTGCCGCGCCGGCGCGTTGTACGCCGTGCGCGGCGGGTTGTGCTCGCGATCGTGTTTGCCGCGGCTACCCGATGTTATACGCAAAGCGCATGAGTGCGCGTGAGACCTGTTTCGTCGTGTTCCGCGTTGTTCCGTGCGTCAGGTTGGGTGGCTTGCGCCGCAGTGGTGAAGCGACTTTCGTCTGCAGAAAAGGACGAAATTCGCGCAGTGCGTACTTGCGCGAATCGTTTGGGCTTCGCTTCAGCTTTAGCGCATTGAAAACGAATACGGCCGCTGATTTCAGCGGCCGTCTATTGGAATGCCACGGGCGACCGGACGTTACGCCGGCTGCTATGTCCGCATCACTGTGTCGGGCGATCTTCCGACCCTACGCTGGCGAGTGATGCGGACCTTCACACCTGCGACGCAGGCGCCCGTGGTTCGATGATTGTGCCCGAGCCGCGTTGGGCTCGTGCCGGCTTCGTATCGGGCTCGTGTTGCGTACCTAGCCCTGCTGATCGAGTTGCGCCAGATCGACGCCCTTCGTTTCGCGCGCGAAGCGAAGCAACACCATGCCCAGAATCGCCGCGCCAACCGTGAACAACACGATGCCGATCGCCATCGACAGCGAAAGCCGATGCATCGTCGACAGCACGATAAACGGCGCGACACCGCCGCCGATCACGCCGAAGTTATAAAGAAAGCCGACACCGGATGCACGAACGTCGCGCGGCAGATTCTCCGTCAATATCGTGCCCCATATGCCGGAAGAGCCGACTAGAAAGAAGCCGCTCAGGAATGCGCACACGAGCGCGATGGCGATCGTCTGTGCAGCCGCGACCACGCCCGCGACGCAGATCGCGCCCACGCCGATCATCAGCGAAATGGCGAGGCGCCTGCCGAGCCGTTCGGCAATGAAGCCGGACGCGATAAAGCCGAATATCTGGCCCACGGCCGACGCCATCGCAACGGAGCTGACGAAGGCGGCGGGAAGTTCGAGCGAGCGCAGGTAGGTCGGCAGCAAGGCCTGGAAAGGCCACGAACCGAAGCACAGCACGAACATCAGCAGCGCGAGATAGGCGACGCGTCCTGGGTAGCGGCTGAATAGCTGGGACACTGGATTTTTGCTGCCTTCAGTGGTCGACATCGCGCGCTTTTCTTTCCACGCCGCCGATTCGGGCACGAAGAAGATGATGAAAAGCGCGAGCACCAACGCGGGTGCGAGGCCGACGAAGAACATGCCGCGCCATCCGAACGACGGGTAGACGAACTCATACGCGAGAGCCGCGCCGATTGCGCCGACGCCCCAGCCCGTATCGAGAATGCCAATACCGATTGCGCGATACCGTTCAGGCCACGACTCCGCGACCATCGCCGCGCCGAGCGAGAAGCCCGGTGCCATGCCGAAACCCAGCAGCAGGCGGAACACCGCCAGCGACATGAAATTCCACGACAGGCCGGTGGCGACCGCGCCGGCGGTGAACCATGCCAGCGTGATCAGCAGCGGGATCTTGCGGCCGATCCGGTCGCTCAGACCGCCGAAAAACAGACCGCCGATCCAGCGCACGCCATAGGTCGCGAGAAGGAGTAGCGACGCGGTATCGAGCGAAACGCCGAACGCGTGCGCGATGTCGCGCAGCACGAAGGTGATTGCGAGGAAATCCAGTGCATCGTTGACCCACACGCCCCATGCAGCCAGAAGAACGCGCCACTGCGACGCTGTGATTTCCCGGTACCACGGCTTGGCTGAGGTCCGTGACAAGATGGCTTCCGATTGCATGCTGTCTGTCTCCACCGGCTGAATAAATGGTCATTGAAGTTTGCAATGTAACCGGTCTCATGATGGTGTGCAATGTGGATGCATGAAGTCCAGGGAATACACCTAACGTATTGATGATTGGCCGGATTTATCCGAGAATTCGTGCTGTCGAGTGGGTGCTTATCTATTTGTGAAACCGATTACATATATGGAGCCGGATAACATGCATGCGTTGTCGGCACTGGGCATGTCGAGGGTCGTCGCCGGCTTGTGGCGTCTGCCCGACTGGAGGATGTCTGCCAACGAGTTGTTGGGCTTTGTCGAGGGTTGCATCGAGCGTGGCGTGACCACGTTCGATCATGCGGAGGTCTATGGTCGTGGCGCGGTCGAAGCCGCGTTCGGCGAAGCATTGGCGTTGAAGCCCTCGCTGCGCGCCGGGATTCAGCTCGTCAGTAAGGCGGGGATCAGGTTCGCGACGGCTTCGGCTGACGGTGCGCCGATCAAGTACTACGACACTGACTCAGGCTATCTGCGCGAGGCCGTCGAGCAATCGTTGCGGCGCCTGAAGACCGATTATCTGGATCTGTTCCTGATTCATCGGCCCGATTCATTGGCGAGCATCGACGATATCGCGCTCACCGCTGACGCGCTGGTTGCGCAAGGGAAGATTCGCGCGTTCGGTGTGTCGAATTTTTCCGCGCGGCAATTCGAGTTGCTGCACGCGAAGGTGCCGCTCGCCACCAATCAGATCGAGTTCTCTCCTTTCGAACTGGCGGCGCTGGACGGCGATATGTTCGCCGTCTTGTCGCAAGCGAACGTGTCGCCGATGATCTGGTCGCCGCTCGGTGGCGGCCGCCTGTTGGCGAATGACGATGACGTGGCGCTGCGCGTGCGTCGCGTGATGACCGCTCTGCAGCCCAAGTATGGAGCGGCGAACTGGCTGTCGATCGCCTATGCGTGGGTAGCGCGGCTGCCCGGCGCGCCGTATGTCGTTTCGGGAAGTCGGCGGCTCGAATCGGTGCAGGCAGCGGTGGACGGACTTCGGATCGAATTGAGCAGACCGGACTGGTACGCGATTCTCGAAGCCGCGCGCGGCCAGCCGGTTCGTTGAACTACCGCAGGTGAACTACCGCGAACCTTTGCCTCGCGGCGGCGGCCCGGACGACGCGCGAATGATGATTTCTGCTTCGCACTCGATGCTTTGCGCGCGCTCTTTGCCGGCAAGTTCCGCGAGGATCATCTGCGCGGCGTTGCGGCCGATCTGCGCGCTCGGCACGCTGACGGTGGTAATCGGAATCGGCAGTTCGGACATCACCTCGAAGTCGTCGAAGCCGACGAGGCTCAACTGCTTAGGTATCTCGTAGCCCGCCTGCATGGCTTCGAGCATCGCGCCGATCGCAAACGAGCCATTGCCGCAGATGATCACAGTAGGCGGCTGCGGCGTGCTCATCACACGTGAGAACAGTTCGCGGCCCACGCGCACGCCCCAGAATCCCTCGACCATATGAGCCGCCGAAATGCCGAGCCCATGTTCGGCGAGCGCATCGCGCACGCCCTCGCGGCGATCGAAGGCGCGGTCGTTCGAATCCGCCGTCTGCGACAGCATCGCGAACCGTCGATGTCCAAGACCAAGAAGGTAAGTCGTGAAATCGAAGAACGCCTTGTGGTTGTCCACGCCCACGCACAGATGCTCGCTTTGCGGATGAAAGGTGAACGTATTGACGAACGGCACGTTGCGTTGCGCAAGCAACGGATAAAGGTCCGGGTGATGCGATTCGCCGACGAGCACCACCGCGTCGACGCCACGCTCCAGCATCGTGCGGACCTGATTGAGTTCGCGCCTCGCGTCGTATTGCGTGCAGCCGAGCAGCAATGTATAGCCCGCCGATTCCAGCACGTCCTGCAACTCCTGGATCGCGGTCGCGAAGTGCTCGTTCGAGACGGTCGGAAACACCGCGCCGATCGTGCCGGTGCGTTGGGTGGCCAGCGCGCGCGCGGCGGCGTGCGGCACCCATCCGAGGTGATTGATCGCGGCGGTGATGCGCGCCCGCAGTTCGTCCGAGACGAGTTCCGGCGCGTTCATCATCCGCGACACGGTGGCCGAAGACACGCCGGCGAATTTCGCCACGTCACGCAGGGTGACGCTCGCCGCGCGCGGCTTTCTGCCGCCGGCAGTGTCTTCCATTGTCGTTTTCGTCTTCGCCATGCGTGGCCGGTTCGTGTGCGCAGTTTTTCCGGATTATAACGGCGCCGGAATCCGGATAGCGCTCGCGCTGAAGCGCCGCTAGCTTTTGTTCGACAGCTTTTTCGCCCACTTCATCAGGTGACGCCCGGCCGCGACGACTTCGCCGTGCTGGTTGATGACTTCCATGTCGGCCGTGCTGCGGCGCTTCTCTTCATCGATTTCGGCGACCCGGTAGATGACGGTCACCGTGTCGCCGAGCAGCACCGGCTTGATGAAGCGGATGCGGTCGTAGCCGGCCGACACCGGGAATTCATCCAGATCGGTCCGGTGGATGATGTGCGCGATGCTGATGGTCGACGCCGTCGACATATAGCCGACCAGCAGCGCGCCGTGCGCGATGCGCCGTCCGATCGCGGACTTCTCCTGCATGTACTGCTCGTTGATGTGCGTATCGCTGAAATCGCCCGTCAGGCCCGCGAACAACGTCACGTCGGTTTCGCCGACCGTCTTCGCGAACCGGTATTCATCGCCGATTTCAACACCTGTGATTGCCATTTGATTGCTCCTGTAAAGCCGCTGGGATGGGTGCGCGATCGCGAAACCCGCGGGATGGTCGGCCTCGGCGTGACGCCTGGGTACCTGAATGCCTTGCGTGGCGATTTAATAATACCGGTTACATTGAGAATTTAGCAACGTCGAAATTGAACAATTTGCGGCGGCTACCGAATAAATATAATGAGGTAGGTGTATTCCCTGGAATGATGAAACCGTCCTTGATGCTTCAAATGAGACCGGTTACATTGAGATCAATGGGCCGCAACGCCGGGCCTTCAATCTCAATCGAAGCAGACATTCCTATGCAACGAATTACCTCTGACGAAGCGGCAAACCTGCTGCGCACCGGCGACTCGGTCGTGATCAGCGGCTCGGGAGGCGGTCATGCGGTCCCCGAAGCGCTGCTTGCCGCGGTCGAGCGACGCTTTCTCGCGGAGCAGCAGCCACGCGATCTGACGTCGATCAGCGTGGTCGGCATTGGCGACCGCGCGGCGCTCGGTGCGAGTCACCTTGCTCATGACGGTCTGCTCAAGCGCGCAATCACCAGCGCGCTGATCGACTCGCCGGGACTGCTGGAGATGGCCGCGCAGGACCGCATCGAGGCCTATACGTTGCCGCAGGGCGTGCTGTCGCAACTGATGCGCGAAATGGCGGGCGGCCGCCCCGGCCTGATCACGAAGACAGGTCTCGATACCTTTGTCGATCCGCGTCAGCAGGGCGCCCGGCAAAGCCCGCGCACCGAAGAGCAACTGGTCGAACTGATCAAACTGGATGGCGAGGAATGGCTGCGCTTCAAGCCTTTCCCGATCGACGTCGCATTTCTGCGCGGCACGACGGCCGATGAAGACGGCAACATCACGATGGAGCAGGAAGCGGTGCTCGGCGAGATGATCGCGATGGCGCAGGCCACGCGTCGCGCGGGCGGCATCACGATCGTGCAGGTCAAGCGAATGGCACGCAGCGGCACGCTGCCGCCGAAGCAGGTGAAGATTCCCGGCATTCTGGTCGACTTCGTCGTCGTCGAAGCGGAGCAGCGGCAAACCTATGCGACCGATTACGACCCGAGCTACGCCGGTGAACTGCGCGTGCCGCTCAGCGAAATCAAGCCGCTGCCGTTCGGGCCGCGCAAGGTCATCGTGCGGCGCGCGGCGATGGAACTGTACCCGTCGGCGGTCTGTAATCTCGGCGCGGGTATTTCGACCGGGCTTTCGACGGTTGCTGCCGAAGAGGGCCTGCTCGATTCGGTGATGCTGACCAACGAGCAGGGGCTGATTGGCGGCGCGCCGATCACCGGGCGCGATTCCGGCGGCGCGCAGAACTTCGCGGCGATGATCGAACAGCCGTCGCAGTTCGATTTCTATGACGGCGGCGGCCTCGATCTGGCGTTTCTTTCATTCGCCGAGGTCGATGCGCACGGTAACGTCAATATCAGCCGCTTCGGCGACAAGATCGTCGGCGTCGGCGGCTTTATCAATATCAGCCAGAACGCGAAACGTGTGATCTTCAGCGGCACGTTGACCGCGGGCGGACTCGACGTGCAGTGGAACGATGGGCGTGCAACGATCGTGCAGGAAGGGCGGCATCGCAAGTTCGTCCGCTCGCTGGAGCAGATCTGCTACAACGCGGCGCTCGCCAACAAGCGCGGTAACTCCGCGCTGTTCGTGACGGAACGCGCGGTGTTCCGCGTGGGCGCATCCGGGCTGGAGCTGATTGAAGTTGCGCCGGGTATCGATATCGAGCGCGACGTCTTCGGGCAGATGGATTTCCGCACTCCGGTTGCAGCGGATCTGCGTGAGATGGATGCGCGCATCTTCGCGCCTGGGTTGATGGGCATCGCCGAAGAGACATCGCGCAAGGAACGTCGCTATCGCTCCGAGCGCGTCGCCGAATGGTATCGGAGCCGTGCATGAACGCGCTGCCTTCGATTAGCGGCAAAACGCGGCTGTATGCGATCGTCGGCGATCCGATCGTGCAGGTGCGCTCGCCTGAAGTGTATTGCGAGCAGTTGGCAAAGGCGGGTATCGATGCCGTGCTGGTGCCGGTCCACATTGCCGCCGCCGACATCCACGACGTGCTGCCCGCCTTGCTGAAGCTGCGCAATCTCGATGGTGTGCTGGTGACGGCGCCATTCAAGGCCGACGCGCTTGCGATTGCCGGTCGCGTGCATCCGCGCGCGAAGCGGGTCGGTGCGGTCAATGCTTTACGTCGCGAGGCGGACGGCACGTGGTTCGGCGATATGTTCGATGGCGAAGGCTTCGTGCGTGGCCTGCTCGCGCATGGCCATCGCGTCGGCGGAAAGCGCGCGCTGCTGATCGGATGCGGTGGCGCGGGCAGCGCAATCGCGGGCGCGCTGATGGATGCCGGTGTGAAGGAAATCACGCTGTTCGATAAGGACGAAGCGCGCGCGTCGACACTGGCCCGGCTGCTTGCGCAGGAATCGCGCAATTGCGAGGTTCGCTGTGGGCCGGCGAGCGCGGACGGCAAGGAGCTGATCGTCAACGCTTCGGTGGTCGGCATGCGGGACGGCGACGGCATGCCGGTCGATCTCGGTCCGCTCGATAGCACGGTGATCGTCGGCGACGTGGTGTTGCGCCCGCAACAGAGTCCCACTGCGTTGATCGCGCACGCGCGCCGATACGGCTGCCCGGTTGCCACCGGAGTCGATATGCACTCGGGGCAGATTGACGCGATTCTCGAGTTTTTTCATATTCGCTAACCGCGTTCATCGCAACGGGAGGCATGGATCATGTCGTTACTAGGTTCCGCGGTCGTTCTGATCTGGAATGACGTGGATGAAACAGCGCGCACGGATTTCTACGAGTGGCACAACAAGGAACATATTCCCGAGCGCCTTTCTCTCGACGGTTTTCTGCGCGGCCGGCGTTATCGCGGTGCAAGCGCGGCGCCTGAATGGCTGACGGTCTACGAGGCTGCTGGTCTGGATACGCTGACCGGTCCTGCTTATCTGGAGCGTCTGAACAATCCGACGCCCGCAACGCAAGCCAACGTCAAGCACTTCCGCAATACTGCGCGTTCGATCTGTCAGATCGAACACACGCGTGGAGAAAGCACGGGCGCTTATGCAATCACGCTGCAATTGCGGGTGGAAGAAGAGTCGGCGGCGCGGCTCATCGGCTTCGTATCCGAGGACCTGTTTCCGCGCATTTTGCAGCGGCCCGATGTGGTTGCCGCGCATCTGTTCGTCGCGGACACCGACGCGAGCAACGTCAAGACCACCGAAGCTCAACATCGCGGTGGCGTATTTGCGGTGCCCTCGCGCGTGCTGCTGATCGAATGCACGACCGAACACGGCGCGAGCGAAGCGGCCCGCGTGTTGAATGCGGTCGACTGGACGCAGTGCGCGGCGGCAGGCGAGTCGGCACAGGCCTATACCCTCGAGATCAGCAGGCTGGGCAAAGCGCGCTGATCCGTATTTCCCCTTTGTTTGCATAACGGAAACCATCATGAAACTGGTACGTTTCGGCAACGTCGGACAGGAAAAGCCTGGTCTGATCGATAAAAACGGCAAGCTTCGCGATCTGTCGAAGCATGTCGGCGATTTCAATCCGGCGTTCTTCGCTGAAAACGGCATCGGGAAGATTCGCGCTGTGGATAGCGCGACGCTGCCTGTCGTCGACGGCAATCCGCGTATCGGCGCGTGCATTTCACGCCCCGGCAACTTTATCGCGGTCGGTCTGAACTACGTTCAGCACGCGATCGAAACCAATGCGCCGATCCCCAACGAGCCGATTCTGTTCAACAAGGCGCCTTCGTGTATCAGCGGGCCGAATGACCGCGTGCTGCTGCCGCTGAAATCCACCAAGGCCGACTGGGAAGTCGAGATTGCGTTCGTGATCGGCAAGCGCGCGCACAACGTCAGCGAGAAAGATGCACTCGGTTATGTCGCCGGCTATTGCGTATGCAACGACGTATCGGAGCGTGCATTCCAGCTCGAACAGGGCGGCCAATGGGTGAAGGGCAAGATGGCGCCGACCTTCGGACCGCTCGGGCCGTGGCTCGTGACCAGTGACGAGATCGAAGACGTGCAGAACCTGCCGCTATGGCTGGAGCTGAACGGCAAGCGGATCCAGAACTCGTCGACGTCCGACATGATTTTCCCGATCAGCAAGCTCGTGTCGTACATCAGCGAATTCGTGATGCTGGAACCCGGCGACGTGATCACGACGGGCACGCCGCCTGGCGTCGGACTCGGTATGAAGCCGGAGAAGTACCTGAAACCCGGCGATGTGATGCGGCTGAGCGTCGAAGGTCTCGGCGTGCAGGAGCAGGTTGTCGGCCGTTGGGGCGATCAGTAGGCGGTAAGCACTAAGCGGTAGCGTCGCCGGCCCGGTGAAATCGATCGCATCAGAACGCGATAGGCTGGGTCGGTCCCTTCAGTGCGGACCGGGGTGAACCGCGATAGTCGATGTTGTCCGGGCGGCGTCCGCGTATCCGAAAGTGACCATCGAGCGATGGACATAAAACGAGGAGACAGACAATGGCGAAGATTTCCAGATCGTGGGCCCATGCGGCCGTGCTCGTGCTGATGAGCGGGCTTTGCGCATCGGCGAGCGCGGACCAGATCGAGGTGCTGCATTGGTGGACGTCGGGCGGCGAGTCGAAAGCGGTGTCGGTGCTGAAACAGGATGTCGAGAAGCAGGGCGTCACGTGGAAGGATTTTGCCGTCGCGGGCGGCGCGGGCAGCAATGCGCTGACGGTTCTTAAAACAAATGTCGTCGCGGGTCATCCGCCCGCGGCGGCGCAACTGAAAGGCCCGTCGATTCATGACTGGGCGGACCAGGGCGTGCTCGTCAATATCGATGCGGCGACGCAGGATTGGGACAAACTGATTCCGTCGCAGGTCGGCAAGTTTCTGAAGTACGACGGTCACTACGTGGCGGCGCCGGTCGAAATCCATCGGATGAACTGGCTGTATATCAACAAGGATGTGCTCGACAAGGTGGGCGGCACACCACCCACGACATGGCCGGAATTCTTCGCGCTCGCCGACAAGATGAAGGCGGCCGGCTATATCCCCGTCGCGCATGGCGGGCAACCGTGGCAGGACGTGAATCTGTGGGAAGGCGTGGTGCTGTCGCAGGGCGCTGATTTCTACAAGAAGGCGGTCGTCGACCTCGATCCGAAAGCGCTGACTTCCGACAAGATGGTGCAGGTGTTCGACACCGTGCGGAAGATCGAAACGTACTTCGACAACAGTACAACGGGCCGCGACTGGAATCTCGCGACGATGATGGTCATCAACGGCAAGGCCGGCATGCAGTTCATGGCGGACTGGGCGAAAGGGGAGTTCGCGAGAGCCGGCAAGGTGCCCGGGAAGGACTATCTCTGCGTGCCGCGCCCGGGAACCGCCGGAAGCTTCATGTTCAATTCCGATTCGCTCGCGTTCTTCTCGCAGAATGGGCAAAACACCGCGACGCCGGCTCAACTGGTGCTGGCAAAAGCCGTGATGGCCCCCGGCTTCCAGGAGCAATTCAGCCTGTATAAAGGCTCGATTCCGGCGCGCATCGGTATTCCGATGGACAAGTTCGACGACTGCGCGAAGCGCTCTTATGCCGACGAACAGGCAGCGATCAAGAGCAACACGATCGTGCCGTCACTCGCGCAGGGCATGGCGCAGACCGAAGCGGTCGCCGGCGCGCTGACCGATGTGGTGACGAAGTTCATGCACTCGAATCAGGACTCGAAGAGCGCGGTGCAGGCGCTGGCGGTGGCGGCGAAGGTCAAGTGACGGTGCTGGCCGCGCTTACTCCGTCAGCGCGGCCGTGACCCGCTCCCGCAACGTCGGCAATACCTCGCCGTCGAACCACGGATTGCGCTTGAACCACGCGATGTTTCGCGGCGACGGATGCGGCAGCGGCATCACCGCCGGCCCAAGCTCGCGCCATCGCACGAGCGTATCCGTCGAAGTCGGTCCAAACGCATCGCCGAGTCCGAAGCGTTGCGCGTACTGTCCGATCAGCAGCGTCAAGCGGATCGAGCGCATATGCGCGAGCAACTCGCTATGCCAGCGGTTCGCGCACTCCGGCCGGGGCGGTAAATCGCCGCTCGCACCGCGGCCCGGAAAGCAGAAGCCCATCGGCACGACCGCGAATTTCGACGCGTCGTAAAAGGTCGCGTCGTCGACGCCGAGCCATGTGCGCAGACGCTTGCCGCTCGCATCGCTCCATGGCACGCCCGACGCATGCACTCGCGCGCCCGGCGCCTGGCCGATGATCAGAATGCGCGACTGTTCGGATGCCGCCAGCACGGGGCGAGGCGCATGCGGCAGCATCGGCGCGCACAGCGTGCAGGCGCGGATGTCCTTCAGCAACAGGTCGAAGGCCGCGGGCTTCGCGGCGCGTGAGGTCGTGGCAGCCATACAAGTGGTGCGATTGGAGTAGGACGGGCAGTCGTGACGGTAGCCGGCTCAGCTTTCCGCTTGAGCCGGATAGATCAGCGTGCCGTCGGGTTGGGGTTGCGCGCCGGGCGTCATCGTGGCGGCGGGCGTGTGATGCGCGTCCATGATGTGCAGCACGGTTTCGCGGTGCATCAACAGATAGTCCGTGATGATACGCCGGTGGCAACGCCACCAGACCGCTTCCGAGCACATGATCGCGCAGCGCTGCCGATGGCCAAGCGCGAGAAGCTGCGCCAGTCCTTCGTGGAACGCGTCGCCCATTGCATAGTCCGCGTAGTTGCGAAAAGCCGGATGCGTCCAGTACGCATTCGGCGACGGCGCATCGTCGCGACGCTTGCCACGGCGGCCGCCCAACGCCGCGACATGCACGTAGTCGATATGCTCGGGCGCGAGCGCCGCCGGCAGCGTGTCGCGATTGAACTGCGGATTGGTGCGCGAGCGCGGGATGCTGCGCACATCCACGAGCAGCGCAATCTCCGGGCCCTTCAGCAACTCGATGAATTCCTGTAGCGGCCGGGTCGAATGACCGATCGTGAAAAACGGGCGTTTCATCATGACCTCGCCTGTGTTGGTGGCGACGATGACGTTGGCTTTGCAACGGTTGAGTGTGCGCGCTGAGATCCATTGCGACCAACGCGACTAAAGCGACTAACGGTCAGCCCCGCCGGGTCGACGCGACACACACCGATCCTCGCAGCACGAATCAGTCCTCATGCTTGCAGGAAAAGGCCCGCCGCTCGACGTACGGGCGAGACCCGTTGCGTGGTTTGCTCGCGATCTCTACAGAACCGCTTCCGCGACGAGCTGCAACGCGGGCGCGAGCTTCAGATACATCTCCGGCCGTTCGAGCGCGTACGTGAGGTTCCGTTGCGCAATCTGCACGTGCTCGGTGGCAAGCGATTGCGCCCGCGCGCCTTCGCCATGCTCCATCGCCTGAACGAGGCTGTGGTGCTGCTGATGCGCGATAAAAAGCCACTGATGCCCTTCCTCGATCGCCGATTGCATCGGCAGCATCGCGCTCGCGGCGGCGAACGGCAGGCGGTTGTTCATATCGATCGCGCGAATCAGCGCCGCGTTGCCCGAGCCTTCGACGATCAGCTTGTGGAAGCGATTGTTCATGTCGGTGTAGCCGGCATAGTCGTCGAGATCGAGTTTGGATTTCGCCAGCAGCCGGTCGCCTGCACGCAGGCATTCGTTCAATGCATTGGCAAGCTGGCGCGGCACGCCATGTTCGGCGACGAGGCGCGCGGCCATTCCTTCCAGATGTCCACGCACGGCAATCGCATCGGCGATTTCGGCCGACGTGATGCGCCGCATCACATAACCCCCCGCGGGCGACGGTTCGACGAGCCCTTCCTGTTCGAGCGTGGTCAACGCGAGCCGGACTGGCGTGCGCGAAGCCTGCAGCCGTTCGGCGAGCGCGACTTCGCCAAGGCGCTCGCCCGGCGCGAATTCGCCCTTCAGTATCAGGTCGCGCAGATAGACGAGTACGCGTTCTTGCTGCGATTCCATTTCTTTCTCCGGTGAAGGGCGGGCCAGCGCGATGTGGTCTGGGTGTGTTGCTGATTGTAGATCAGGCTAGGCGGGCGTGGCAGGGATTGCACACGAAATGTCGATGTGATGTTCTTTGCTGTATGCAACATGTCGATTTCACCCCGGCTGCGCGGAGAATGGTGTGTACCAGGTAAACTCCTGGGTTATGTATGAAACTATAATAAAATCAATGCTTTAATCGAGAAATTTTGAGATGAAACAGCCAGATAAAGATCTGGAGTCGTTGGTGTCCTGCATACACAGATTGAACAAGTGAATTCCTTAGCCTATCCTTCGTTCTCATCAAACGCCGATCTGCATACAGAGATTCGGCGAATGCATTCAATCCAACCGGAGACAGGCCATGATGAGTTCCCAGCAAAACGATACGATCACGCGCGTCGGCAAAGGCACGCCGGCAGGCGAACTGCTACGCAACTACTGGCAGCCGGTCGCGTTGCTCGACGAACTGCCCGCCGAGCGGCCAGTGCGAGCCGTGCGTCTGATGGGCCAGGACTTCGTCGTATTCAGAGACGAGCAGGGCCGCTACGGCATGCTGGATCGCGACTGCCCGCATCGCGGCGCCGACCTCGCGGCGGGCCGTCTCGAAGCAGGCGGCTTGCGCTGTGCGTTTCATGGCTGGCTGTTCGACGTCAACGGGCAATGTCTGTCGACGCCGGGCGAACCCGTCGGCAGCACGCTGTGCAAGAAGGTTCGGCAGAGCGCGTATCCGGTCATCGAGCGCAGTGGCATCCTGTTCGCGTACATCGGCAAGGGCGAACCGCCCGCGCTCCCCAACTTCGACTGCTTCGCCGCGCCGAACGAATACACGTTCGCGTTCAAGGGGCTGTTCGAATGCAACTGGCTGCAGGCGCTGGAAGTCGGTATCGATCCGGCTCACGCGTCGTTCCTGCATCGCTTCTTCGAAGACGAAGACGTCAGCGACAGCTACGGCAAGCAGTTTCGCGGCGCATCGGCGGACTCCGACATGCCGATCACGAAGGTGCTGCGCGAATTCGAATCGCCGGAAATTCTCGTCAGCCCCGCCGACTACGGCTTGCGTCTGATCGCAAAGCGTCCGCTGAACGACGAGCAAACACATGTGCGCGTGACCAACGTCGTATTCCCGCAAGCGTTTGTGATTCCGATGAGCGCGGAGATGACGATCACGCAATGGCATGTGCCCGTCGACGACGAAAACTGCTACTGGTACGCGATTTTCACGAGCTTCGGCGCGCCGACCGACAAGGAACAGATGCGCGCGCAACGGCTGGAACTGTACGAGCTGCCCGACTACACGTCGCGCAAGAACCGTCGCAACAACTACGGCTTCAACGCGAGCGAACAACTGAACGAGACCTACACGGGGATGGGTTTCGACATCAACGTGCACGATCAGTGGGCGGTCGAATCGCAAGGGCCGATTCAGGACCGCACGCGCGAACACCTGGGCACGACGGACAAGGGCATCATCGCGTTCCGCCGGCTGTTGCTCGACGCGCTCGACAAGACTCAGGCGGGCGAGAAGACGCTGATGATGCTCGACGCGCAGCAGGCCGCGCATCTGACAGGCCCGGCGTCGATCGACGGCATCGGCCCGGCCGATGGCTGGGACGACTACTGGAAGGCCTCCGACGTGAAGCGCCGCGCGGCCGCGCCGTGGCCCGCGCCGAAGGTTTGAGCACGCATCCCGCAACCTGAATGGAGCGCGCGGCGCGTCGAGCCGCGCGAATCGACATGTCTTTCGTAGAAAACCATGGCTTGTGGACGGATGCGCAGCACACCGCCTACGCGGATCTGCTCGAACGGCTGAAACAGCACGACATCCAGGTCGTACGTTTTTCGTTTCCCGATCAGCACGGCTTGTTGCGCGGCAAGACGCTCGTCGTCGATGAGGCGATCAAGGCCTTTAAATCTGGCGTGACGTTGACCAGCACGCTGTTTGCAAAAGATACGTCGCATCGCACGGTGTTTCCGGTGTTCACGACCGGCGGTGGCTTCCATATGCCTGAGATGCAGGGCGCCTGCGACACGCTGATGGTCGCGGACCCCGAAACCTTCCGCATCCTGCCGTGGGCGCCGCATACCGGCTGGGTGCTGTGCGACGTCTACTTCACGAATGGGCGGCCGGTGCCGTTCGGCACGCGTCATCTGTTTCGCCGCGCGCTCGATCAGCTCGCCAATCACGGCTTCGAATTCATGTCGGGCCTCGAAGTGGAGTTTCATGTGTTCAAGGTCACCGATCCGCACATGAAGCCCGAGCATTCCGGACAGCCCGGCTTGCCGCCCGAGGTCGAACTGCTGTCGCATGGCTATCAATACCTGACCGAGCTGCGTTACGACGCCGTCGATCATGTGATGGAGATGCTGCGGCGGGGCATCGACGGACTCGATCTGCAGGTGCGCTCGCTCGAAGTCGAGTACGGGCCGAGTCAGTTCGAATTCACGTTCGCGCCGGCCAAGGGGATTCGTAGCGCGGACGACATGATCCTGTTTCGCAGCGCGGTCAAGCAGATCTGTCAGCGCAACGGTTATCACGCGACCTTCATGTGCCGCCCGCGCATTCCGAATGTGGTGTCGAGCGGATGGCATCTGCATCAGTCGCTGGTCAACGTCGGCGATGGCTGCAACGCTTTTATACCGGCCGATGGCAGTGCATCGCTTTCTACAACCGGTCAGCACTATCTGGCAGGGCTGCTTGCGCACGCGAAAGGCGCGACCGCGTTGTCGACGCCGACCATCAACGGCTATCGACGCTACCGGCCGTATTCGAACGCGCCCGATCGCGCGATCTGGGGATGCGACAACCGTGGTGTGATGCTGCGCGTGCTGGGCGGCGCGAACGATCCGGCGACGCGCGTCGAAAATCGCGTCGGCGAGCCGACCGCGAATCCGTATCTGTACTTCGGCTCGCAGGTGCTGTCGGGGCTCGACGGTCTGCGCCGCAAGCTCGCGCTGCCGCCGTCGGCCGATACGCCCTATGAAACGCATGCCGAAGCACTGCCGCGCACGCTCGCCGATGCAATCGACGCGCTGCGTGCCGACGAATGTCTGCGTGAAGGTTTCGGCAGCGCGTTCGTCGATTACTTCTGCGAGCTGAAGGAAGCGGAAATCAATCGCTTCAACCTGGAAGTCACCGAGTGGGAACACCGGGAGTATTTCGAAACGTTCTGATGGTGTTCCCATCGTCAAGGAGAGCAATCATGCCTATCGTCACCTACATTCTGCGCGACGGCGAGCGCCGCGACATCGACGTGCCCGTCGGCACCAGCGTGATGGAAGCGGCGATTCACCACAACGTGCGCGGCATCGACGCCGAATGCGGCGGGTGCCTGTCGTGCGCGACCTGTCATGTGTATGTCGATGCAACATCGACCGCCGAGCTTGCGTCGCCCGATGATTCGGAACTCGAACTGCTCGATGGCGTCGCCGCCGAACGGCGGCCCGAGAGCCGTTTGAGCTGCCAGCTCGTGATGGCGCCCGCGATGAACGGCCTCGTCGTGCAGATTCCGGCGAGGCAGGGCTGACATCATGAAACGCACGCTTGTGATTATCGGCGCGTCGTATGCGGGTGTGCAACTGGCGGCATCCGCGCGCGAACTGGGATTCGATGGCTCGATCCTGCTGCTCGGCGACGAGCCCGACACGCCATATCAACGGCCGCCATTGTCGAAGGGCTTTCTGACTGGAACGGTCGTGCGGGAGCGTTTACCGCTGCGTTCGCAGGCGTTTTTCGACGAGGAGCGGATCCAGTGGATGCCTTCGACGCGCGCTGTCTCTATCGATCGCGACCGGCAGCAAATCGAACTGTACGACGGCACGCGTATCGACTACGACCACCTCGCGCTGACCACCGGCGCGCGCGTGCGCAAGCTCGATTGCCCGGGCGCGGCGCTCGCTGCGGTTCACTATCTGCGCGATTTGCGCGATGCCACGCTGCTTGCTGAAACCGCAAGCAGCGCGCGGCGCGCGGTGGTGATCGGCGGCGGTTATATCGGCCTCGAAGCGGCGGCATCGCTGCGTCAGAAGGGCGTGGACGTGACCGTCGTCGAGACCGAGCAGCGGCTGCTCGCGCGTGTCGCGTCGCCGTGGGTTTCCGAGTTCATGTTGCGGGCACATCAGCAACATGGCGTGCATTTCGAATTCGGGCGCAAGGTAGTGAGCCTGCGCGACATGCACGGTGAGGTTTCAGTTGAACTCGATGACGGTACGGGTCTGCCGTGCGATCTGGTCGTTGTCGGCATCGGCGTGATTCCGAACACGGAACTCGCGGCGGATTGCGGGCTGAAGGTGGCGGGCGGTATTGCCGTCGATGCGTGCGCGCGCACCAGCGATCCGGCGATCGTCGCCGCCGGCGATTGCGCGTCGTTCGTTCCGCATTGGGCGCCAGCGGGCGCGTCCGCATGCCGGATCGAATCGGTGCAGAACGCGAACGATATGGCAAAGACGGCGGCATCGACGCTGATCGGCCGCGCCGAACCGTATCTCGCGTTGCCGTGGTTCTGGTCGGATCAATACGACCTGAAGCTGCAAATGGCAGGCGTGAATACGGGCTTCACCGGCTTTACCGTGCGCGGCAATGTCGAAGAGCGGAAGTTCTCGCTGTTCTACTTCCGCGATGACGCGCTGATCGCCGTTGACAGTATCAACCGCCCACAAGACCATATGCTCGCGCGCAAGCTGCTCGCGAACCGCGCGCCGATTTCGATGCAACAGGCGGGTGATCCTGCGTTCGACCTCAAGGTACTCGCGAATCGCAGTGAAGCAGCGGTGCCTGGAATCGCATGATATGTGCCGCTCCGGTCTGCGGCCGGTGCTTGGCCGGCACGTTTGATTTGTCTCGCGCGAACTATAGCGATCAGAAGAGGTAAGACCATGTCGGCCGATCGTATCGACCTGAATCTGCTGCGCGTCTTCGACGCGATTTTCGAAGACCGTAATCTCGCGCTGGCGGGCAAGCGTCTGAACCTCAGTCAGTCCGCGATCAGCCACGCGCTGGCGCGGCTGCGCGAAGTGCTCGACGACGATCTTTTCGTGCGTACCGGCAAGGGCATGGAACCGACCGTGCGCGCGATCGACATGGCCGCGCCGGTGCGCGCCGCGCTTCAGCAGATCAGGTCGGCGCTGGGCGTCGACCGGTTCGACCCGAGTGTCGCGCAGCGCAAGTTCGTCGTTGCCGCCAACGACTACATCACCGCATTGCTATTGGGGCGGCTCAGTCAGCGCCTGCGCGCCGAGGCGCCGCTGGTGGATCTCGTCGTGCGGCCGTCGACACGGCTCGATCTCGCGGGGCAGATCGATGTCGGCAGGATCGATCTGGCGATCGGTATCTTTGCCGACGTGCCGTCGCGTTTTCGTTCGATGAGGCTGTGGGAGCAGTCGGACGTGCTGCTTCTGAATCGCGAGCATCCGCTCGCGGATCGCGCCATTACGCGCGATGATCTGCTCACATATCCGCTCGTGGCGATTTCACAAGGCGGCGAGGAGGAGGGCGCGGTGAGCGGCTTTATCGTCGAGCGCGGGCTGGCGCGACAATCGGAGATGTTCGATCGCGCCGCACTCAATCGCGCATTCGCCGACACCGCCGAGATGCCGCGCATGCGCATGGCCGTCGCGCATTCGCTGGTGATTCCGGCGCTATTGCGCCATAGCGATATGCTCGCGCTGGTGCCGTCGCCGCTGGGCCGCGAACTCGAACGTTACGGCGAGCTGAAAATGCACGCGACGCCGTATGAATGTCCGAACGTGACGGTGCTTGCCGTTTGGCACGAACGCAACGATGCCGATCCGGCGCTGCAGTGGCTCAGGCAGCAGCTTGCCGATGTCGCTCGGCAGGTGCGAACCTGCTGAGCTGCGCGCGAATGCGCGCGCAACGGTCGGTACTCAATGGGTGGTCGGCTGGATGTCGTAAGAGATGCGTCCGGCCGGCAGGAAGAACAGTGCGATCACCGCACCGCCTTTGGTTTCCGGAAAGTGATGACTGCCCGGCGCCGGCGCGGTCCAGCCGCCGTAGCACCAGCCATTCGGACCGGCGAGCGCGGCACCTTCGTCGAGCGGCACGACCATGTTGAATTCGCCATACGGATGCGAGTGGTAGTCGCCGCGGAAGCTGTTTTCCGGGTTGTTCTGCGTGTTGGCGGTACTGTCCATCAGAACCGCGGTGATGCTGAAGAAGAACGTTTCCGCGCTCGGCGCAACGAGACGCGCACGCCGGTATTGCGGGCCCGCGATTTCAACGTCCGCGGCCCAGCCCTCGTCGACGCCGAGTCTGATCAGCCGGGCGAGATTCTGGTACAGCTCGCTGTCGACGCCATACCGGGTATTCAGCCACTGCTCGACTTCCGTGCTCGTGGTCATGTCCCTGATCTCTTCGAGAAACGGCAGACAGTACGCGACGAGTTGATCTTTGCTGCTGATGGTCTCTGCTTGCGACATGGCGGCTTCTCCTTTGAATTTAGCCCTTGCCTTCAAGATGCCATAGCGGGCGGAGTGAAAGAAGCGAATTTCCTGCACTACCGGATTGCACCGGCTTCATCTGCCGATGTGCGATGTGCGTTCGATAATTCGGTTCGTTCAAGACCGGCTTGAAAACAATTCATCGCCGAAGCGTGCCCGATGAGGGGATGGCGAAATCATCGCTATTGCAGTGGATTTTTCTGTAAAGCTTTGACTCAGGGGCGGTAACTGACGCCGCGATCGTCCGAATGGGAGTGGTAAGTACTTTTCGTCGTTTGCTTGCCGGTCACTCGCCGCTTTGCGGCTTCGGGGTTTCCCCGTTGTCGCGTTGATGGCCGGTCCCTAAGCTGACGGACATCCCTTGTTGCCATCTATCGGCGTGCGCTGCGCGCAGCGCGCTTAATGGACATCGACCTATGAACAACGATCGTTACACTCATCCGGATGCTCGCGTCGTCGACGCGGTTATCCGTTCGCGCCGCGCTGTCAGAGCCTTCAGGCAGGACGCTATCGCGCGCGATGTCGTCGACCAGATTCTCGACGTCGCGCGCAATGCGCCCAGCAACGCGAATACGCAGCCATGGCGCGTCGATGTGCTTGCCGGCCGCGAAAAAGCCGCGCTCAGCGAAGTACTGCGACGTGCTCATGACGAAGACCTGCATCCGCCGCTCAAGTATCTGCCGGACCTGTTGCCCGACACGTTGCGCACGAGGCAGGAGTCGTTCGGCGCAACCTATTACGGCGCGCTCGGTGTGCCGAAGGAAGACTTCCAGCAACGTGCGCGCGTGACCGCCCGCAACTTCGACTTTTTCGGCGCACCAGTCGGGCTGATTTTCTCGATCGACTCGACGTTGACGAAGTTCAGTTGGCTCGACTACGGCATCTTCCTTCAGACCGTGATGATGGCCGCGCGAGCGGTGGGTCTGGATACATGTCCGCAGGTGTCGTTTGCGCGATTTCAGAATGTGATCGCGGAGCACCTCGAACTTCCGTCGGGATTCGAGGTTGTGTGTGGCATGAGTCTGGGGTTGTCCGATTGCGATTCGCCGGTCGGCAGCCTCGAAATGAAGCGCGAGCCGGTGCAGAACTTCGCACGGTTCCGGGGATTCGAGTCGTAGCGCGACGGCATGCGCGGCGCTGATGGCGAGGCCCTCATCGAGAGCCCCTAAGGCCGCGCCTTTGTGTTCCCTTTTAGCCCATCGTCAACACGACCCTGAAACGCGCGTGGCCGCTCATCATCCGGTCGTACGCTTGCGCCGCATCGGCGAGCGGAAATTTTTCGATCATCGGCTTGACGCCGCTGAGCGCGCTGAACGCAAGCGTGTCCTGCGAATCGGCCGAGGTGCCCGACGGCCAGCCTTGCACCGAATTGCGTCCCATGATGAATTGCGCGATCGGCACTTCAACCGGCTCTTCCGAAATGCCGACCATCATCATCTTGCCGTTGAGCCCGAGACCGCCGAGCGCGGCGCTCATCGCCTTGCCGCTCGTCACCGTGGCGAGAATCAGCTTTGCGCCGCCCAGCGCCTGCAGTTTCTCGGCGACGTTTTCCGCTTTGCTGTCGATATAGTGATGCGCGCCCAATTGCTCGGCGAGCGGCGCCTTGTCCTGACCACGCGCGATGGCCACCGTGCGAAAGCCCATCTTGCGCGCGAACTGCACGCCGAGATGGCCAAGACCGCCGATACCGAGAATCGCCACCACGTCGCCGCCGCGCGCGCCGCTATTGCGTAGCGCGTTGAACGTCGTAATGCCCGCGCAAAGCAGAGGCGCGGCGTCGACATCGGACAGATCATCGGGAATTCGCGCCAACGCCTCGACGGGCGCTACCATGTATTCGGCGTAACCGCCGTCGTAGCTGATGCCGGGAATCAGCGCGTATTTGCATAGCACGAAGTCGCCCTGGCGGCAGTGTTCGCATTTGCCGCAATGTCCGCCGTGCCAGCCCACACCGACACGCTGCCCCACCTGCCAGCCGTCGACATCCGCGCCGACGGAATCGATCACGCCCGCGATTTCGTGGCCGGGCACGCGTGGATAGGTCAGACCAGGCCACGCGCCTTCCTTGGTCAGCATATCGCTGTGACAGATGCCGCAGGCCTGAATCCTGATCCGCACGTGACCTTCGCCGGCTTCGGGCACGTCGCGCTCGACGACTTCGAGCGGACCGCCGGCCTGTTTCACTTCGATCGCTTTCATTTTGCGCATGATGTTCTTCCTTTCCAGTGGTGAGCGGGACAAGAGGGGAACACGGGCCGCGTGGGTGAAT
Source organism: Paraburkholderia sp. ZP32-5 (assembly GCF_021390495.1). Classification (NCBI taxonomy): domain Bacteria; kingdom Pseudomonadati; phylum Pseudomonadota; class Betaproteobacteria; order Burkholderiales; family Burkholderiaceae; genus Paraburkholderia; species Paraburkholderia sp. ZP32-5. The sequence goes on from NZ_JAJEJP010000003.1 coordinate 506,522, forward strand.
ATTCGAGCGGGAAAACCGGCGCGGCTTGGGACGAAACCAGCACATGATAGTCCGTTCCCGTTCGGCATGCGGACCGAAGCAAACTTGCTTTTTATTTCGATTGATATAGAATCAACCAGATATTGTATCCGTCGATATAAAACGATTGGTCTAGTGAAACCGCAGGTGAACCGTCGGTGTTCGCGGGCCTTTGTGCGCAAGCGCGCGCCGTCAATCGCAACATCGGTTGCAAGAGTCAGGAACCCGTCATGTCCACTCAATCTCCAGCGCTCGGTGTGCTCGACACGCAAACGTTCGATTCGCGCGCCGTCTACGCGACGGTGGCCGGATTCTGCGGCAGCCTCGTCGCGATCGGCCTTGCGCGCTTCGCATACACGCCGCTGATTCCTTCGCTGATCCAGGCGCACTGGTTTTCGGCGTCGCAGTCGGTCACGCTCGGCGCGGCCAACTTCGTCGGGTATCTGATCGGCGCGATGCTCGGGCGCCCGATCGCGCATCGGTTCACGAGTCAGCACACGCTGCGCTGGATGATGCTCGCGGCTTCCGTCGCGTTCGTTGCCTGTGCATTTCCGTTGTCGCTGTCGTGGTTTTTCGTGTGGCGCCTGACGTCGGGCGTGGCGGGCGGCGTGATCATGGTGCTGGTCGCGACGTCGATCCTGCCGCATATTCCCATCGCTCGCCGCGGCTTCGTCAGCGGGATGATCTTCGTTGGACTGGGGGTCGGTATCGCGGCGTCCGGTACCGTGATTCCATGGCTGATGCAATTCGGGCTGCGCACCACGTGGCTGGGACTGGGTGCGCTGTCGCTGGTGCTGACCGCGATCAGTTGGGCGGGTTGGCCACGTGACGACGTGTACACCGTCATACCGCAAACGGATGAACCGGCGGCGCCCACGCACGGCGATGCGGCGCGTACCGCCGGCACGCTGCGGCTGCTATATGCGCAATACGCGGCCAATGCGCTCGGCCTCGTGCCGGCGATGGTGCTGCTCGTCGACTACGTCGCGCGCGGACTGCATCAGGGTGCGGGCAGCGGTGCTCACTATTGGGTGTTGTACGGCGTGGGATCGGTGATTGGGCCGCTCGTGTGCGGGCAACTTGGTGATCGCATCGGCTTCAAGGCGACGTGGCGCATCGCGCTGTTCGTGCAGATCGTAGCGGCGGCGCTGCTGACGTTCATCGGTCATTCGGCAGCGCTGGTCGTCGCTACGTTCGTGACCGGTGCATTGACCTGCGGCATCGTGCCGACGATGCTCGGCCGTATCCGTGAGGTGCTCGCGCACGATCATCACGCGCAGCGGGCCGCATGGAGCCGCGCGACTACGTCGTTTGCGCTTTTCCAGGCGCTCGGCGGCTACGCGTACTCGTTTCTGTTCGCGCATTCGGGCGAAAACTACGTATTGATCTTCGGATGCGGGATGGCGGCACTAACTGTGGCCTTCGTCGCTGATTTTGTCGTTCGTTTCAGGACGCAACCGGTGGTGCAGGCTCAGTCCAGCTACGAGGAAAGGGCATTAAATTAAACGTTAAGCGGGCGTTTTCTGATTACCGGCGCTAGTAAGGGATTGGACGCGCGCTGGGCGAACGCCTTGGGCAGCGTCCATTGCTTTTCTGCTGGATGAGGAGGTGAGTTTTATCGTCGGGCTGACACTGTTTCGAGTTCCGGTTCCGGCGATTACTCGCCGGCCACCGGCAGCAGCCCCAGTTGTATCAACGCCGGCGTAACGGCCCGCACCTGCCAGTCCCGATCGGGATGCACACGCGCGAGCACACGCAATCCCAGCAGCACCGCGAGCAGGTGCTGCGCCACATCGGTCGCCGCAATCTGTGTGGTGATTTCGCCGCTGTTTTTCCCGCCTTCGACGCAGCGCAGAAAGAAGTCTCGTATCTGCGTCAGCTCCGCCGTGATCGCGGCTTTCAATTCGCTATCGCCAGGCGCGGCTTCGAGCGCCGAATTCACCATCAGACAGCCCCGTTGCGCGTCGTCGTCGAGCGCGCGCTGCACCGTTTCGGCAAAGAACGCGGTAATCGCCGCACCGGGCGTATAGGACCCCTCCGCCCGTGCGATACGGTCGCGCAGCGTGGTATCGAGGTAGTAGTCGAGGGCGCGCAGAAACAGTCCGCGCTTGTCGCCGAACGCGTTGTAAAGGCTCGGCTGCGTCAGGCCGGTCGCCTTGACCAGATCGCGCGTCGACGTGGCTTCGTAGCCGCGCGCCCAGAAGGCACCGCATGCCGCTTCCAGCACGCTGATTTCATCGAATTGGCGCGGACGGCCCATGTGTCGCTCCGGGGTAAGGGTGAAACCGTAATTTTAGATCAAGTGATACGGAATGTCCTGACGACAGTGCGCGCGAAGAAAAACTTGATATTCACTGCAAAGTCAAATATATTCCGAGTCAGGAATTTGCGTCGGCGTATCTGATCCGGAGCAGGGCGGTCACATAGGTGGTGTCCGCCCATATTTTGAGCCATATATCTGATAAATCAGATATTGAGTATTTAGCGAAATTCAGCGGGAGTGAAGATGAAGCCATCCAGTCCAGCCGGCGTGCCCATTCCTCTTACCGGCGCGCGCTTCATGATCGGCACGTTCGCAGTCGCGCTCGCGACGTTCATGAACGTGCTCGATTCGTCGATCGCCAACGTCGCGATCCCCACTTTGTCGGGCAACCTCGGCGTGTCGGTCGACGAGGGCACGTGGGTGATCACGTTGTTCTCGGCCGCCAATGCAGTGTCGATCCCTCTGACCGGCTGGCTGACCCAACGCGTCGGCCAGGTGCGCCTGTTCGTGGGGGCGATTCTGCTGTTCGTGCTGTCGTCCGCCGCGTGTGGGCTCGCGCCGAACCTGCCGGTGCTGCTTGTCGCTCGTATCGTGCAGGGCGCGGTGGCCGGGCCGCTAGTACCGCTTTCGCAGGCACTGTTGCTGGCCTCTTTTCCAAAGCAGAAAAGCTCGAGCGCGCTGGCGCTATGGGCGATGACCGCGACGGTCGGCCCGATCGCGGGGCCGGCGCTGGGCGGCTGGATCACCGACAGCTATAGCTGGTCGTGGATTTTCTACATCAACGTGCCGGTTGGACTGTTCGCCGCGGGCGCGATCTGGGCGATCTACCGCGACCGCGAGACGCCCGCGCGAAAGCTGCCGCTCGACAAGGTCGGTCTGTTCTCGCTGATCGTCTGGGTGGGCGCGTTCCAGGTCATGCTGGACAAGGGCAAGGATCTCGACTGGTTCGACTCGCCGGTGATCTGGACGCTCGGCATCGTCGCGCTGATCGCCTTCGCGTTCTTCGTGATCTGGGAGTTGACTCACGATAAGCCCGTGATCGATCTGCGACTCTTTCAGGGCCGCAACTTCCTGGGCGGGACGGTGGCCATTTCGGTCGCTTATGCGGTGTTTTTCGCCAACCTCGTGATCTTGCCGCAGTGGATCCAGGGCTCGCTCGGCTACCGCGCGGTGGATGCCGGACTCGTCACGGCGCCGCTCGGCATCTTCGCGGTGCTGCTCGCGCCGGTGCTCGGCAAGCTGATGCCGCGTTCGGACATGCGCGTGCTCGCGACGCTTGCGTTCCTCGGCTTTGCCGGCGTGTTCCTGCTGCGCTCGCATTACACCACCGACGTAGACCGCTTCACGCTCGTATTGCCGACCTTGCTGCAAGGCATTCCGACCGCGCTGTTCTTCACCCCGCTGACGGCGATCATTCTTTCGGGTTTGCCGCCGGAGAAAATCCCGTCTGCAGCGGGCCTGTCGAACTTCGTACGGATCTTCGCGGGCGCAGTCGGCACCTCGCTGATCAGCACCGGATGGAACGACCGTACGATTTTGCATCACGCTCGTCTCGTCGAGCAGGCGAGCGTCAACAACCCGACCTTCGTCGACGCGCTCGGCAATCTTCAGACCACGCTCGATGCGAGCACGCCGAAGGCGCTCGCGTTCTTCGAGCATTCGCTCGACGCGCAGGCCACGATGCTGGGCCTGAACGACATCTTCTGGCTGTCGGCCGTGATCTTTATCGTGATCGTGCCGTTGATCTGGGTGACCCGGCCGGCGAAAGGCGGTGCCGGCGGTGCCGGCGGTGCGGCCAGCGTGGCGGGGCACTGAAACCCGCCTTGACTTTATCTGACTGTGCAGCTATTGTTAAAGTCAATCATGACGGAGCACGCGATGAATCACTATACCTCGGCCAATTTCAGCATGACCCAGAGCATCGGGTTCGCGCTGACCAAGGCTCGCAATCTTGTCGCAGCGGAAGTCGACACAGCGCTGAAGGATCTGGACATTTCCAGCCAGCAAATGGGCATCGTGCTGTCGCTGCAGCGCGGCATCGCGACCACGCCGTTCGAACTGTCGAAGCTGCTGGGCATCGATACCGGCCTGATGACGCGCATGCTCGACAAGCTGGAGACCAAGGGGTTGCTTGCGCGTTCGCGCAGCGTCGAAGACCGCCGCGTGGTCAATCTGCATCTGACTCGCAAAGGCGAGCAGGTGGCCGCGCAGATTCCCGGCATCGTACCGCCTGTGCTCAATGCGCGGCTGCGTAACTTCAGCCGCGCCGAGTTCGAGGAATTGAAGCGGCTGTTGGCGAAGTTCATCGGCGAGTGATCGGCACTGATCGATGGCGAGGTGAAGTGCGCCTCGCTTTTTTTGAACTAATTATCTGACGAGTCAGAAAATGAAAACTCAGAATTCAACATCGATCCGGCCGATCCGTGTGGTCAGGCTCGCGATGTCGGTGATGTGCGCCGCGATCGTCTCCGCCTGCGCAAACTATGCCGGCATTCATGACGACCGGCAGATCGCGGCGCCGCAACAGTACCAGACGACGCAAAGCCTGCCCGCCGAAAGCGGTCACTGGCCGTCGGCCGACTGGGCGGATCAGTTCGGCGACGCGCAGTTGAAGGCACTGATCGCCGAGGCGCTCACGAGCAGTCCGACGATCGAACAGGCCCGCGCGCGTGTCGCGGCCGCCGAGGCATATGGAGAAACAGCGAAGGCGGGCACGCTGCCGCGCGTCGATGCCGATTACTCGCTGACCCGCACGCAGTACAGCAGCACCGCGCTGATTCCGCCGCCGTATGCGGGCTCGTGGCAGACCGAAAACAAGGGCTTGCTCACTGCGTCCTACGACCTCGATCTGTGGGGCAAGAATCGCGAGGCACTGCGGGCCGCCGTTTCGCAGACCGAGGCGAGCCGCGCGGACGCGGAGATGGTGCGGCTCACGTTGAGCGAATCGATGGCGCGCGCGTATAACCGGCTCGCGCTGCAGTACGCGTTGCGCGACATCGCGCAGCAGGAGGTGACGCGCCGCGAGCAGATCGACCGCATCACCGCGGGCCGCATCGCAACCGGGCTCGATACCGAGGTCGAACGCAAGACCGCGCAGGCCGGACTGGCGACGAGCCGCGCCCGGCTCGCGGCGCTCGACGGCAACATCGTCACGACGCGCTATCAACTGGCCGCGCTGATGGGCGAAGGGCCCGACCGGGGACTCGCGATCGCGCGTCCGTCGCTCGGCACCGGCGACGACGTGCGTCTGCCGGACAACCTGCCCGCCGACCTCGTCAGCCGCCGGCCCGACATCGTCGCCGCGCGTTGGCGCGTGGATGCGCTCACGCACGAAGTGAAGGAAGCGAAGGCCGAGTTCTATCCCGACATCAACCTGAGCGCCGCGATCGGACTCGACGCGTTCGGCTTCGGTCGATTCCTGACGGCGGCGAGCCGCACCGTGAGCGCCGGTCCCGCGATTCATCTGCCGATCTTCGACGCCGGTGCGTTGCGCGCGCAACTGAAAGGCCGCTACGCCGAATTCGATAAAGCGGTGGCCGGCTACAACCAGACGCTCGTCACCGCGCTCAGCGGGGTCGCCACGCAGCTTGCGCAGATCCGTTCGAGCGATGCGCAGCTCGCCGACTCGCAAGCCGCGCAACAGGCCGCGCGCGAGGCCGACGCGCTCGCCGTCACGCAATACAAGGCGGGACTCACGAACCAGCTCACCGTGCTCAACGCCGACATGAACGCACTGGATGCGGACCAGGCGCTCGTGAGCCTGCAGATGAGCCGTCGCGACGACCAGATCGCGCTGGCTGCCGCGTTGGGCGGCGGCTATGTCGATACGTCGAACCCTGCCGTACCGCCAAGCCATTCCGTCGTCGCCGCGCGTTGAGCGGCGCGATTCGTTCAGCACACAGCGTCGAGCAAACCGATCAAGGAGCACGAAAATGAGCGATACCATCACATCCGAACGCGCGGCCGAAAGCGAGTCCGAAAGCGTGTCCGAAAGCGCCACGGCAGATTCGCAAACCGCACGGACCCACACCGCCGATGCAACGCCCCAGGCCGCCACCGGCAACCCGGCGCGCCGCAAGCGTCTGCTGGCCCTTCTGGTCGGCGCGACATTGGCGGCCGGCGCGGCATGGGGTGCGTATTACGCCGGCTTCGGACGCTTTCACCAGTCGACCGATGACGCCTACGTGAGCGGCAACCTCGTGCAGCTGACGCCGCAAGTGACGGGCACGGTGATCGCGGTGAACGCCGACGATACGCAGATCGTCAAAGCCGGCGATCCGGTCGTGAAGCTCGATCCCGCCGACACGGCCATCGCGTTGCAAAACGCCGAAGCCACGCTCGGCAAAACCGTGCGGCAGGTGAGCGGTCTCTATGCGAACAACGACTTCTATGCGGCGACGGTGGCGCAACGCGAATCCGACCTCGCGCGCGCCAACGACGATTTCGCGCGCCGCAACGCGGTGGCCGGCACCGGCGCCGTTTCCGCCGAAGATATCGCGCATGCGCGCGACGCGGTGAAGGCCGCGCAAGCCGCACTTGACGCCGCGCGCGAGCAGGCCGCCGCGAACCGCGCGCTGACCGATCGCACGACGATCGAGCAACACCCGGACGTGCAGGCCGCGGCCTCGAAGGTGCGCGACGCGTATCTCGCGTACGCGCGTGACACGCTGCCGGCGCCGGTCACCGGCTATGTCGCGCGTCGTTCGGTTCAGGTCGGACAGCGCGTTTCTCCGGGCTCGCCGTTGATGGCGATCGTGCCGCTCAACGGTGTGTGGGTCGACGCGAACTTCAAGGAAAGCCAGCTTCGGCATATGCGCATCGGACAGCCGGTGACGTTGACCGCCGACGTCTACGGCTCGGCCGTGAAGTATCACGGGCACGTCGAAGGCTTTTCAGCGGGGACGGGTAGCGCTTTCGCGATATTGCCCGCGCAGAACGCGACGGGAAACTGGATCAAGATCGTCCAGCGTCTGCCGGTGCGCGTGCAGCTCGATCCGCGCGAACTCGCGGCGCATCCGCTGCGTATCGGTCTGTCGATGCAAGCGGATGTCGATATCCGCGACGATTCGGGTTCGCAGCTTGGCGCGGCCACCAACACCAGCTATCAGACGGATGTGTTTGCGCAGTATGGCGCGCAGGCGGATGCGGAGATTGCGAGGATCGTCGCGCAGAACGAGACTGCGCCGTCGGGGGTGGGGAGTAAGGTGGTGGCGAAGCGTGGGGTCCGGTGAGCGTCGCGCTAATGCGCGGCCCACTCGATCGTGCTGATATCCACGCCGTCCAGATGCATCTCCCACAACGGCGACATCTCGCGCAGCCGTGCCACCTTGTCACGCAGCAGCGCCGTCGCGTAGTCGATTTCCTGCGCGGTCGTAAACCGTCCGATACTGAAACGGATCGAGCTATGGGCCAGTTCGTCGCTGCGGCCGAGTGCGCGCAGCACGTAGGATGGTTCGAGCGAAGCCGACGTGCACGCCGAACCGGACGATACCGCCAGGTCCTTGATCGCCATGATCAGCGATTCGCCTTCGACGAAATTGAAGCTCAGATTGACGATATGCGGCACACAGTGCGTCGCGTCGCCGTTGCGAAAGATCTGCCCGATTGGCGCGAGGCCTTCCAGCAGCCGGTCGCGCAAGCCGCGAATGCGCGCGGTGTCTTCCGCCATCTGCAATCCCGCGAGTCTGAACGCTTCTCCCATGCCGACGATCTGATGCGTCGCGAGCGTGCCGGAGCGCATGCCGCGTTCGTGTCCGCCGCCATGAATCTGCGCGGACAGACGCGTGCGCGGCTTGCGGCTCACGTATAACGCGCCGATGCCCTTGGGACCATAGACCTTGTGCGCGGTCATGCTCATCAGGCTCGCGTTGAGCGCGAGTACATCGATAGGCAGCTTGCCGGGCGCCTGGGTCGCATCGATATGAAACACGATGCCGCGTTCGCGGCACAACTGGCCGACCGCTTCGACCGGTTGCACGACGCCGATCTCGTTGTTGACCAGCATCAGCGAAATCAGAATCGTATCGGCGCGCACTGCCGCGGCGAGCGTATCGACATCGATCAGGCCGTTTTCCTGCACATCGAGATACGTGACCTCGAAGCCTTCGCGCTCCAGCGCGCGCATCGTGTCGAGCACCGCTTTGTGTTCGGTCTTCGCGGTAATCAGATGCTTGCCGCGTCCGCTGAGAAACTGCGCAGCGCCCTTGATGGCCAGATTGTTCGACTCGGTCGCGCCGGACGTCCAGACGATTTCGCGCGGATCGGCATTGATCAGCGCCGCGACATGTTCCCGCGCGGTTTCCACCGCCTGCTCGGCGGTCCAGCCGTACGAGTGCGAGCGTGACGCCGCGTTGCCGAAATGCTCGCTCAGATAAGGGATCATTTTGGCGGCCACGCGTTCGTCGACGGGCGTGGTCGCCGAGTAGTCGAGATAGATCGGCAGGCGCAAAGAGGAGTCGGGTTTCAACATGGCGAGTGCCTTTGAAGATGGTTCTGGATTCGCGCGCGATTCATGCGAGCGTGCAGGCGGGCGAAGCGAGAGGTGTTTGCACGGGAACCGCCGTGGCCCGCGCCGGCTGTGATGCATGATCGACGCGATTGCGTATCGCGGTCATTTGCGCGGCAATGGACACGGCGATTTCCGGCGGCGTGCGGCTGTTGATTGGCAGCCCGATCGGCGCATGCAGACGCGCGATCTGCTCACCGCTCACGTCGAACTCGGCGAGCCGTTCGCGACGGCGCTTGCTGGTCGCTGCGGAACCGAGCGCGCCGACATAGAACGCGTCGGACTTCAACGCTTCCCACAGTGCAAGGTCGTCGAGAACCGGGTCGTGAGTCAACGCGACGACGGCGGTGCGCGCATCGATCGGCTGAGCGCTGAGCACGTCGTCGGGCATGCCTGTGATGACCGGCACGTCGGGCAAGGTCCAGCTGTCGGCGTAATCGTCGCGAGGCTCGATCACGGTGACGTCATAGCCCAGCATGCGCGCCTGCAGCGCGAAGTAGTGCGACAACTCGCCGGCACCGATCAGGACCACGCGCCATTGAGGCCCATGCACCATCTGGAACGCCGCGTCGGTAAGCATGATGCGGTCGTCGTCGCGCGCGGCGCGTATGGTGGCGCGGCCGCTGGTCATATCGAGCGTGCGGACCACGCGTCTTCGCTGTGCGATGGCCGTGCAGACTGCGCGCAAGCTCGCCGCGTCGCGCACCGGTTCGACCATCAACTGCAGCGTGCCGCCGCACGGAATGCGATTGCGGCGCGCTTCTTCGCGGCCGAGGCCATACGTGACGACCTCCGGCAACCGCATGGTGCCCGCACGCTGGCGAATGGTATCGACGAGATCGTATTCGACGCAGCCGCCGGACACTGAACCGCAAAAACGGCCATCGTCGCGAATCGCGAGCAGCGAGCCGGGCGGCCGCGGCGACGAACCCCATGTCGCGACAACCGTCACGAGCGTGACGGCCTCGCCCGACGCGCTCCATTCGAGCGCGCGATTCAACACGGTGGTTTCGGCGTTATCCATGTGATCCATAGCGGGCGTGCGCGAGACTCAGCGCATCCAGTGCGCGCCGGCAAAACTAGCGAACACGCCGAGCAGCATCGCGACACCGAGCCACCAGCCGGGCACGAGGAAACGATCGTGTGCAGCCGACGCGGCGGAAGCGGCGCTCGCCGTGGCAGGTATTGCAGGTTGCGGCATCGCTGCTGTCGTGTCGCGCGAAGCAGCGGCTTGCGGCGTGACCGTAGCGGGCTTCGCACCGCCTGCATGGTTATTGCCGCTTGCCACTTGTGCCGTTGTTGCCGCTTGCGCCACGTTACCGTTGCGCCGAGGCTCCGCCTGCGACGAAGCCACGGAAGCAGGCGAGGCCGCCGCGCTATCGTTCGTCTCTCGCGGCGCGAGCTGCAAACGAAACGCGTTGAAGAAGTCGTCCGACATTTTCTTCGCGACGTTATCGATCAGACGCGAGCCGACCTGCGCGAGCTTGCCGCCGATCTGCGCCTGCGCCGAATAAGTCAGCTCCGTGTTTCCGGAGCTCTCGTTCAACGCAACCGTGGTCGTGCCTTTGCCGAAGCCAACCGCGCCGCCCTGGCCTTCGAACACCATCACGCAGGACTGTGGCGGATTTGCTTCCGTCATCCGCAGCGTGCCGTTAAAGCGCGCGCGCAGCGGACCGATCGCCATCGCGACGATCACGCGGAATGAGCCTTCGCCAGTCTGCTCGACCGATTCGCAGCCGGGCAGACACGCCTTCAGAATGACGGTGTCGTTCAGCGCATTCCAGACTGCCGTGCGCGCTGCGGGAATGACCTGCGTGCCGTTGATTTCCATGGAGACCTCAGGCGTGCTTCTTCATCGCGGCGGCGGTATTCACCATCGAATGCAGGCTGCGGGCGTAGTCGATCGCGCCTTGTTCGTCCATGCGCGGCGCGACGCGCAGATATTCCTTCAGGCCGAGGATCGCCGGGCGCGGCCGGCCGAGCAGCACCTTGCAGAAGCTTTCGACTTCGTCGTTCAGGCTCGCCGCCGGCACGACGGTGCTGACGAGGCCGTATGCGAGCGCGCGTTGCGCGTCGATGAACTGCGCCGAATAGGCCATCCACAGAATCGCGTTGCGATTGACGCGGTCGTACAGCGCGGACATGACCATCGTCGGCATCACGTTGTGCGTGATTTCGGGGATGTTGAAGGTGGCCGTATCGCTCGCGAACGACACGTCGCACAGCGACGCGATCGCCGCGCCGAAGCCCATCACGCGACCTTCGAGTGCGGCCACGACCGGGACCTGCGCACTGCGGATCGCCTTGTAGCTATTGAAGATCGCGTCGTATTCCGGACGGCGCGCATAGGCTTCGGCGGCCGGCGGCGGCGCGCCCGCATCGCGCACGCGGCCGGTGCAGAAGTCGGGACCCGTGCTGCGCAACAGCACCGCATCCGAAGTCGTATGCGCGTTATTGACCGCTTCGACCAGCGCCGCGGCCATGCCGTCGGAGATGCCGTTGTCCTGCGGACGGTTCAGTGTGATGCGAAGGAGTCGTCCGTCCTGTTCGATCTTGATCTGCTCGTTCATGGTGTGGGTCCTGAGATTGAGGGGTGAAAGTTTGTGCGTTGCAGATGCCGCAGCAGCGCGTCGTTGAAGGCATCCGGTTGGTCGATATTGGGCAGATGGCCTGCGTTGGCGATCACGTCGAGCCGTGCTTCGGGAATCAGCGTGCTGAGCTGCTCCATCGCCTGGGGCAACGCGGCGTCGTTGGCGCCGACGATCAGCGTCGTCGGCACGTCGATACACGTGACGTCGCGAAGGTAGTCGAGCTTCTGGATCGCACGCGCGCAGCCGATAAAACCGTCCGTCGAGGTCGCGGCGGCGGTGCTGCGAAAGCGTGCGGCGATCTCGGGATGGGCCTCGACGAACGGCTTGCCGAACCAGCGTTCGGTCGTCGAGACCGCGAGCGCGCCGCATCCATCGCGCCGCGCGAGTTCGATGCGCTCGTCCCACGGTGCCGCGAACGCAGCGGGCGCATCGGCGCGTGCATCGCATAGACACAGGCTCAGCAGCCGGTCCGCGTGACGAATGCCCAGGCCGAAGCCGCTCATCCCGCCGAGTGACAGGCCGACGTAATGCGCGCGTTCTATCGCGAGCGCGTCGAGCACGGCGATCGTATCGGCGGCGAGATCGTCCATCGTCCATGCTGACGCTTCGGCCTGGGACGCGCCGTGTCCGCGCGTATCCGCGCAGATCACGCGCCAGCCGCGCGCGGCCAGCAAGGCCGCCTGCGCTTCCCACATCATGCTCGACGACAGGATCGAATGCGCCATGACGACGACCGGTGCATCCGGCGCGCCCTGCGTATAGATCGCGATGTCGCCGGCCGGGCCGCGCACATGGCGGCGGATTGTGTCGATCATGCGGGTGTCTCCTCGGTCAGGGTGGCCGCGCCGAGCGCGCGCCAGATTGCTTGCGGCGTCATCGGCAGATAGTCGATCGATGCGCCGAGCGGCGCGAGCGCGTCGTTGATCGCACTCGCAATGGCAGCCGGGCTGCCGAGATAGCCCGCTTCGCCCGAGCCCTTCTGACCGAACTCGGTCAGCGGCGACGGCGTGCAGTGATCGACGATCGTCACCGACGGCACTTCCTGCGCGCTCGGCAAAAGGTAGTCCATGAAAGTGCCCGACAGCAGCTGGCCATCGTCGGAGAACGCGAATTTCTCCATCAGCGCGGCGCCGAGACCATGCGCGATGCCGCCATAGGTCATGCCGTGCACGACGTCGGGGCTGATCATCACGCCGCAATCGTGGCCGCACACATAGCGGTGAATCGCCACCTTGCCGGTCTCGCGGTCGATGCTCGCGAGAATCACGTGAGACTCGAACGAATGGCACGGATACATCTGCACGCGGCCGTCGTCGGTCGGCATCTTGCCGCCGGTCGGCACTTCCCAGACGAACTTCTCCTGCAGGCCCGGCTCCATGCCCTCGGGCATGCAGTGATACTTGCGATGTGCGATCTCGACCAGTTGCGCCCACGTGATGCGTCGCTCAGGGTTGTCGCGCACCGCGATGCAGCCTTCGTCATAGGTGAGCTGCGCTTCGTCCGCTTTGAGGTTGTACGCGGCGATTCGCAGCAGCTTGGCGCGCAGCTTTTTCGCGGCGCCGGCGGCCGCGCCGCCGAGCATGATCGCCATCCGGCTGCCCACCGGGCTATTGGACGGCAGCGCGTTCAGCGAGTCCGCGTGCAGCACGCGAATGCTGTCGGGTTCGCGCAGCAGTACTTCGCCGACTACCGTCGACACCAGCGTTTCATGCGCCTGTCCGGACGTGGACGTGCCCATCAGCGCGGTGACGGTGCCGCCCAGATCGATACGCACGAGACACGAATCCATCCACGTTGTGGTTTCGTTCTTTGGATTGAACAGCGGCTCGAATGAAGAATTGCCGCCCGACGGTTCGAGACAGGTCGACACGCCGATGCCGGCGAGCAGCCCCTGTGCGCGCAACGCATCGCGCTGTTCGACGAGACGGTCGAACGGCGCGGCGTCGAGCGCCTTGCCGAATACCGTCGCGTAGTCGCCGGAGTCGTAGTGCGTGCCGCTCGGAATCAGATACGGAAACTCGTCCTTGCCGATCAGATTCTTTCTGCGCAACGCGACGCGGTCCATGCCGAGAAAGCGCGCGACCTTGTCGATGCCGGTTTCGATCGCGTAGTTGGTTGGCGCCTGGCCGAAGCCGCGCACCGCTTCCTGCGGCGTCTTGTTGGTCATTACCGAGATCGCTTCGTACTCGACGCTGGCAATCCGGTACGGTCCGACGATCGCGCCGACCGGCTTGCCGAGCTGCAGCGGCGAGCGGCCCGAATAGGCACCGATGTCGTCGAGCGCGCGCATGCGCATCGAACGGATCGTGCCGTCGTTGTCGAATGCGAGCGTCACGTCGAAGATCCGGTCTGGGCCTTGCATGTCGCCGCCGCGCATGTTTTCGAGGCGGTCTTCGAGGAAGCGCACCGGACGGCCGAGCTTGCGGCTCAGATAGCCGACCAGAATCGAATGCTTGAGGCCGCGCTTCACGCCGTAGCTGCCGCCCACGTCGACGTCGAAATGCACACGCACGCCATTGCCGGGCAGCCGCAGACTTTTCGCGAGCAGGTCGGGGAATTTGGGCATCTGGATCGATGCCCATACATCGAGAATTTGCGTCGCGTCGTTCCATGCGCCGGTCACGACGAACGTTTCGATCGGCACGGTCGAACTGCGCGCCCAGCGCACCCGGTACGACAGTTGATGGGCGGCGCGGTGGAAGTGCTCGTCGACGCTGCCCCACACGAACTTGCGCTGGAAAATCACGTTGGAGCCGTGCGCCGGATGCACGAGCGGCGCGGAGTCGCGAGTCGCGGTTTCGGGGTCGATCACGTGCGGGGTCGCTTCGTATTCGACCATCACGAGTTCGCTCGCGTCCTCGGCGAGCGCGCGTGTGTCGGCAACCACTGCGACGACCCATTCGCCCGCGTAGCGCACGACACCTTGGGCGAGTGGGAAGCGCGTCACTTGCGGCGCGTCGACGCCCGGCAGCATCGGATCGGTGGCCGCGTTGAGCTCTTCACCGGTCAGGGCCGCATGCACGCCGGGCAGCGCGAGCGCGGCGGACGTATCGATCGACACGATGCGCGCGCTTGCATACGGACTCGCGACGATCGCGACATGCAGCAGACCAGGCAACTGAACGTCGGCCGCATAACGCCCCTTGCCTACCACGAAGCGGCGATGTTCGACCGCGCGCCGATGCTTGCCGATATACCTGAAATTCTTGACGTCAGACATGCGGCGCTCCTTGCGAAACGCTGCCTTCTTCGCGCGTGGCGAGTTTCACGGCGTCGACGATCTGCTGATAGCCGGTGCAACGGCACAGGTTGCCGTCGACCGCGGTACGAATCTGCGCTTCGTCCGGATGCGGATTCCGCGCGACCAGCGCATGGCACGCGATCAGCATGCCCGGCGTGCAATAGCCGCATTGCAACGCGTGCGTTTCGCAGAACGCATCCTGAATCTTCGTGAGCGTGCCGCGTTCGGGCGCGAGACCTTCGACGGTCGTGACCGACATGCCGTCGGCTTGCACCGCGAACATGCAGCACGAGCGCACGGGGTCGCCGTTGAGCAGCACCGAGCAGGCGCCGCAAATACCGTGTTCGCAGCCGACGTGCGTACCGGTCAGCGCCAGATGTTCGCGCAGAAAATCGACCAGCGTCGTGCGCGGTTCCACCATGCGCGGCTGGATCACACCGTTGACCTTGATCTCGACAGGGACGAGCGTATTGGACATGAAATGAGTTCCTCGTTCTGGGGACGGGCGCGAGTCAGCGGCCGGCGCGGCTCGCCGCGTGCGTGAGCACGCGGGTCAGCATCACGGTGCCGAGATGGCGCCGGTAGTCGCTGCTCGCGTGCAGGTCCGAACCCGGTGATGTCTGTGCGACGGCGGCGTGCGCGACGTCGCGCGCGGTGCGTGCGTCGATGCGCTGGCCGAGCAGTTGCGCCGCCAGCTCCGGAAACGCGAGCGGCGTGCCGTCGACGCCGCCGAGACCGAGCGCCGCGCGCACGCAGATGCCGTCCTGATCGAACTGCATCTGACAGGCGGCCGCGGCCATCGCGAAATCGCCGTGGCGCATCGCGGTCTCTTCGAATGCGGTAACGACGCCGGGGCCCTGCCACACGGGCCATTCGATATCGACGAGACATTCGGTTTCGCCGAGCGCGGTAAACATCGGGCCCATGAAGAATTCCGGCGCGTCGATCCGGCGTTCGCCGTCGGCTTCGCTGCGTACATGCAGCGTCGCGCCGAGGATCGTCGCCGCGAGCGGCAATTCGGCGGACGGATCCGCATGCACGAGACTGCCGCCGACAGTGCCGCGGTTGCGCGTCTGCACATGGCCGACCCATTGCAGCGCGTCGCGCACGAGCGGCAGTGCCGCATGCAGCGCGTAGTCGTCTTCGATATCGCGTTGACGCGTCGCCGCGCCCATCAGAACGCTTTCGTCACCGATCTCGACGTGCTTCAGTTCGTCGAGCCAGTTGATGTCGATCAGTACGGTCGGACGCGCGAGCCGCATCGCCATCATCGGCACGAGGCTCTGGCCGCCGGCGATCGGTTTGGCGTCGAGGCCGTGTTGCGCGAGCAGGCTGACCGTGTGATCGACGCTTTGCGCGCGGACGTAGTCGAAGGGAGCCGCTTTCATCCTTGCGACCTCCCACGGAGGTCGCCACGCCGATGGTTTACAAGAGGCAGGCGGTGGCACGAATGCGGTGGCGCGCCGAAGTCGGGATGTCTCACTGTTGTTGTTCCTCAAGTGCAACCGTGGGCCGAGCGGCCTGTCACGGAATGACCGCAGTGTCGTCTCCGCCATGGTTTGCCGCAATTGACGAAACATCACACCATGTGAGAAAAACTGACCCAGCCCGTATGAGCCGGTTGATAGACTTCTGCCACCATGACTAGAAAACTCCCCCCGCTGAACGCGGTCCGCGCTTTTGAAGCAGCGGGCCGGCATGTGAGCTTTACAAAAGCCGCGGCGGAACTCAGCGTCACGCACGGGGCCGTGAGCCGCCAGGTTGCGCTGCTCGAAAGCTGGCTCGGTACACCGCTGTTTCGCCGCACCGCATCTCAGCTGCTGCTGACGGACGCGGGGCGCTCGTATCTCGGCGAAGCGACCGCGGTGATGGACCGGCTCGCGGTTGCGTCGATGCATCTGCTCGATCAGGCCACGCCGACCGCGCTGACCGTCAATGCGCCGCCCACGTTTACGATGCGCTGGCTGATCGCGCGCATGTCCGGGTTTCAGCGCAAGCGTCCGGACGTCGAGATTCGTCTGACCACGTCGCTCGCGCCGATCAACTTCCAGGAGCACGCGTACGACATCGCCATTCGCGGCGCGCACGAGCCGATTCAGGGTTGCGTGTCGCTGCCGTTCATGACCGAGGTCATCGTGCCTTTATGTCACAGCGATCTGCTCGAAGGCGGCCGTTTGCGCGAGCCCGAAGACCTCGCGGGGCAGACGCTGATCAACTACGTGACGGAGCCTTATGCGTGGAGCGACTGGCTGTCGCAAGCCGGCGTGCCCGATCTGAAGCCGGTCGGGCAACTCAAATTCGAGCAGATGTATTTCGCGCTGCAGGCCGCCGCGGAAGGGCTCGGCGTCGTGCTGGTGCCGCTCTTTCTCGCCATCGATGAAATCATCGCCGGCCGTCTGTGCACGCCGTTCGGCTCGCGGGCCGCGTGGTATCGCACGTATTTCGCGTATTCGAGCTGCTCCAATCCGGTCATCGAAAGCTTCTACGACTGGTTGCTGAAGGAGGGGCGCGATACCGAGAAATCCATCTGCACATGGGCCGAATCGGCCGGCTGGGCCGAACGGCCCACTCGGCGATAAGCCCCGCGCTTTTGCGCCGGCAGGTTTTCTTTCCCGCAGTTTCTCCACACCGCGGCTGCTCGTCACGCGTGAGCACAGCGCGCGGTGACGCCGCGCGTCCATCGGTTCTTTCCATACTCCTGTCGGCTCTCACCGTGAGCGCTACTCACGGTGGCGTGAGTTAACGTGGTTTGCCTCGTCGTCTGAACCCGACGACCATCTCGATACCGTAGCGGCATGTCGTGAGTTATTCGACATGCGCGAGCGTTAGCAAAAATTCCAACCTATCGAGACACCGGCGCACCACGCCGAAGGAGAAACATGACAACGATCAGACGCCGGACCGGCGCGCGCATCGCGCTATCCGGTCTGCTTGCCAGCGTGCTTGTGCTGTCGGGCGGCGCTTACGCGCAGAACACCGCGGCGCCGGCCCATATCGACATGGTCGTGTTCGGCCAGCCCTCTCTCGGCGCGTTTCTTCAGCCCGTCATCAAAGCCCGCAAGTTCGACCTGCAAAACGGTATCGATCTGCACTTCTCCGAACGCACGCCCGATGCGTACGTGCTCGAATTCAATTCCGGCGAGTTCCAGGTGGGCGGCAGCGCGGCGCTGCTGTCGATCGGTGTCGCGCGCACGAAGGGCATCAAGGTTTCCTATCTGTTCAACCTGTTCGACTACTTTGGCGCGGTGGTCAGCAGCCGTCCCGGGATCCGGTCGGCTAAAGATCTGCCAGGCAAGCAACTGGTTGCGGCCACCGCCACCACCAATTACGCGATGTTCCGCTGGCTGATGCAGCGCAGCGCTGTACCGCTCGACAAGGTCACGGTGCAGAACACCGCGACGCCTGGTCTCATCGGTTATGCGCTGGCCGACCGCAGCGATGCGGTGCAACTGTGGGAGCCCGCGTATTCGCAACTGCTCGCGCGCAAGCCCGATCTGCACACGATCGATCTGAACGTCGCGACGCAATGGAAAGCGTTCAGTGACGCGCCGTCGATTCCATATCTCGGCGTCGCCGCGCACGACGACTGGATCGCGAAGAATCCGACGCTCGTGAAGGAGCTCTACAAGACCTTCAAGGACGCGAGCGTGTGGGTGCAGCAGAACCCGAAGGAAGCCGCGGCGTTGATCGCACCGTCGCTGTCCGGTTCGGACCCTGCCGTGGTCGAGAAGATGATCGTGTCGAACCGCACGCTTGCGATGGACGTGATGCCGGCGGAGAAAGCACGCAAGGGCATCGAGGCCGTCTACAAGGCGGGGCTGCAAAGCGGCTATTTCAAGCAGCCCGTCGACGACGCGTCGATCTATCCCACGCCGCTCGATTGAGCGCATCCACGGAGCTATCCGATGCCTTTGAAAAAAGAAACGCTGATCGCGCTGCTGGTGCTGGTCGGCGCATGGCAACTCGCGGCCACGTGGCTGCCGCCTTTCCTGTTTCCTTCGGTGAAGCTGATCGGCGGTCATCTCGGCACGATCTTCACCAGCGAGAACTATCTGTCGAGCGCTATAGCAACGTCGCTGCGCATTCTCGGCGGCATGGCGGGCGCGTTCGTGATCGGCGGCATGCTCGGCCTGTTGATGGGGCGCGTGAACTGGATGGAGCGCTATTTTTATCCGCTGCTCACGTTCAATCAGGGCATTCCCGCGCTGTCGTGGGTCGTGTTCTCGATCATCTGGTTCAAGACGAACGAATTGCGCATCTGGTTCATCATCGTGATGACCACGCTGCCGGCCTTCGCATTCCAGATTCACGACTCGTATCGCGCGATGTCGAAGGAACTCGTCGAGATGTCGCTATCGTTTCGCCCCGGCAAATGGGATCTGTTCCGCACGCTGGTATGGCCGAGTGTGTTGCCGGGCATCTTCACCGCATGGAAGGTGAATCTCGGCAACGTGTCGCGCGTCGTCGTGGTGGCCGAACTGGTTGGCGCGACGAGCGGCGTCGGTTATCAACTTCTCGAACAGCAGCAGCAATTCGATATGGCCGGCGCGCTCGCCTGGACGCTCGTGCTGGTGTTGTTCGTCACCGTCTCGCAGAAGATCGTCACGCTGGTCGAGGACTTCTGCCTTCGTTATCGCCCGGCATCGGAGCGTTCGGTATGAGCATCGTTAAATTTACTCAGGTCGCAAAGCGCTTCGATCGCGTCAAAGGCGCGGACAGGAACAGCGAGCCCGGCTTCGCGGTGCAGGACCTCACGTTCAGTATCGAAGCGGGCGAGCTGGTCGCGGTGGTCGGCAAGACCGGTTGCGGCAAGTCGACGATGTTCAATCTGCTGATCGGTTTGATCTCGCCGTCGACGGGTTCGGTCACTGTGCTCGACAAAGACCCGTTCGAGCAGTTCGACGCGTTGGGCGGCAGGGTCGGCGTGGTGTTTCAGAGCGACCGTCTGCTGCCGTGGCATACGGCGCTTGCGAACGTTGCGTATGGGCTCGAACTGCGCAAGGTCGACAAGGCAACGCGCTTGCGCACCGCCGCCGAATGGCTCAAACGTCTCGGCCTCGACGCGCACGCGGACAAGTATCCGCATGCATTGTCGGGCGGCATGCGGCAACGCATCAGTATTGCGCGCGCGTTCGCGACGGACCCCGACATCCTGCTGTGCGACGAGCCGTTCAGCGCGCTCGACGAAATCACCGGCGCGACGCTGCGCAACGAACTGCGCCGTCTCGTGAAAGAAACGCACAAGACCGGCGTGCTGGTCACGCATTCGATCCGCGAGGCGATCGACGTTGGCGACCGCATTCTCGTGCTGCGCGCGCCGGGCCATGTCGCGGCCGAATTCCACGTGCCGTCGATGCTCGCGCAGGTCGGTGAAGCGCAGTTGAAAAAGCTCGTGCTCGACGCGATGGGGGATAACACGCCGGTGCCGTCCGATGACGCATCGGCGGGTGACGGTAGCACGGCTTTGCTGCGCTCCGGCGCGGCGGGATGACCTGATCGGATAGCACGCGCGGAATGCGAGCCGCGACCAGAACGATGACAACAATGAGGAGATGAGTGAATGAAAAGAAACCTGTGTCTGACGGGCGTTGTGTCCGCGATATCGATGGCGATGCTCGGCACCGCTCATGCGCAGTCCAGCGTGACGCTGTACGGCGTCGCCGATGCCGGTGTGATCTACAAAACCGGCGCGGGTCCACGGGGCGGCAGCAGCACGAGCGTCGCGTCGGGCGTCGAATCGACGGACCGTTGGGGCCTGCGCGGAGTCGAAGATCTGGGCGGCGGATTGAAGGCGACCTTCAATCTCGAGAACGGTTTTCGTATCAACACCGGGCAGGGCATCAACGGCAGCCAGCCGGCGACCTCGTCGGTACTGTTCGACCGTGGCGCCACGGTCGGGCTCGATAGCCAGCAGTTCGGCGCGGTGCAGTTGGGCCGCAACTGGTCGTCGTTTCACGACTCGCTCGCGACCGTCGATGCATCGGGCTTCATCAACTTCGGCTCACTGAACACGATTTCGTATCAGAACAACAGCGGCTATAACGGTGCGCAGTATTACTGGATCGACAACTCGGTCAAGTACACGTTGCCGAAGATCGCAGGGCTGATCGGCAGCGTGACCTATGGTCTCGGCGGCACGGCCGGCGACTTTTCGAGCAAGAGCGTGATCTCGGCGCGGCTCGGCTATCACTTCGGCATCGCCACGATCGATGGCGCCTATTTCCACGGCCGCGATCTGACCGGCGTGACCGATCGTACGGTTGCGCAGGCCTACACGGTCGGCGCGAAGCTGATCATCGACAAATGGCGTCTCGCCGCGAATCTGGCCAATTTCAAGAACCCGTCGAACGGCGCGAGCCAGAACTTCTATACCGCGGAAGCCGTGTATGCGCTGGCGCCCCAATGGAGCCTGAGCGGCGCGTATATTCGTCTCGCGGACCGCGCGAACAGCGAGCGTGATGCGAGCTTGTACCGGTTGGTGGCTGACTATCTGCTGTCGAAATCGACCAATGTCTATGCGGCGGTCGGCTATGTGAAGAACAATTCGCTCGGCACGCTCGGCATTCTGAATTCGACGCCGGCGGGTGGCCCGGGTCAGAACCAGTTCGCCGCGGCAGTGGGCATTCGCCATCTGTTCTGACGGGAGAAACAAAGTTGAACCGGCAATCGATTAACGTCACGACCGCGATTGAAGCAGCAAAAACGAGTCCCCTTCAATACACGATCGTCGCGTTGTGCAGCCTCGTGCTGTTCGGCGATGGCTTCGATACACAGGCGATGAGTTATATCCTGCCGCGCCTCGCGAAAGACTGGCACATCCCCGGCAGCGCACTGGGTCCGATCTTTTCTTCGGCGCTGATCGGGCTGCTGGTCGGCTATCTGATCATCTCGTCGCTATCCGACCGCTTCGGGCACAAGCGCGTGATGATTCTGTCGACGGTGTTCTTCGGTGTCTGCACGTTGCTCACGGTGAAGGCGACCAGCGTGCCCGAGCTGATCGCGTTGCGCTTTCTGACGGGACTCGGGCTCGGCGGCGCGGCGCCGAGCGCGATTGCGCTGACGGGCGAATACAGTGCGCAGCGTCTTCGCGCGACGTTCGTGCTGATCATCTATTGTGGCTTTTCGCTTGGCTTCGTCGCGGCCGGTTTCGCCGCGGCGTCGCTGTTGCCGCACTACGGCTGGACTTCACTGCTGTGGGTCGGCGGCGCGTTTCCGCTCTTGCTGGCCGTCGTTCTCGCCTTGGCGTTGCCCGAGTCGGTGAGCTTTCTCGTGCGCCGCGAGTCGCGTTCGAGGCGGCTTGCGGCGGTGATGCGTCGCATCGATCGCAACTTGCCGATCGATACCGATACACGCTTCGTCGAAACCCGGGTCGACACGAAACGCGCGGCGATCGTCAGCCTGTTTCGCGACGGACGGATGGCCGGCACGCTGCTGCTGTGGTTCGTGTTCTTCGTCAACCTGTCGATTTTCTATCTGATGCAGACGTGGTTGCCGACCATCATCGGCAATTTGCATTATCCGATCGCCACGGTGGCCTGGGTCACGGCGATGCCGACGATCGCGGGCACGGTTTGCGTGGTGGTGGTCGGTCCGGCGATGGACCGCTTCGGTCCGTATCCGGTGCTGACGGTGCTGTATATCGGCTCGTGCGGATTGCTTGCGCTGGCGGCCGCGGCCTTGTCCGCGCCGCTCTGGATGCTGATGGTGGCGACCTTCATGGCGGGCTTCTTCGTCAGTGGCGGGCAAAAAGGCATCATTGCGCTCGCGGCGATCTTCTATCCGGCCGAGATCCGCTCGACGGGATGCGGCTGGGCACTCGGGGTCGGGCGTTTCGGCAGCATCGCCGGACCGGCGGCCGCCGGCATGCTGTTCAACGCGCACTGGAGCGCGGCCGAGGTGTTCCAGGCCGCGGGCGTCGTGATCCTGTTCGCGGGCGCGGCCATTTATCTGATGGGACGTCTGTGTGCGCCGGCGCGACGGCCGCTCGAGGACGCGGCTTCGCGTACGGTCGCGTAGCAACGTTGAGCGGTTTTCAACGAAGGCAATGGGCTGTGACGCAATACCCGGCGCTGCAGGCGAATACGAAATAACGCAACACACAATACACGGATCAACGTATGGAAAGTGAACGGTCGCGGATGAAATCACAAATGAACGGCGCGGAAAGCCTGGTGCGTACGTTGCTCGCGAGCGGCGTGGATACCTGCTTTGCAAATCCGGGGACATCGGAGATGCATTTTCTCGCGGCGCTCGACAAGGTCGGCAGTCTGCGCTGCGTACTCGGCCTCGCCGAAGGCGTGCTGACCGGTGCCGCCGACGGCTACTTCCGGATGCGCGATCGGCCTGCATGCACGCTGCTGCATCTGGCGCCGGGATTCGCAAACGGCCTCGCCAATCTGCACAACGCAAAGAAGGCGGGCTCCGGCATCGTCAACATCGTGGGCGAGCACGCGACCTATCACCTGCAACACGATGCGCCATTGACCGCCGATATCGCCGGCCTCGCGAGACCGATGTCGCACTGGGTACGGACGTCGGCATCCTCGCACGAAGTCGCGACGGACGGCGCCGCCGCGGTCAGCGCCGCGCGCGAAGGAGCGGGGCGCATCGCCACGCTGATTCTGCCCGCCGATGCTTCGTGGGGCGAAGCCGATCGCATTGTGGGCGCGCCAGAGCCGGCTGCGCGGCCCGATGTGCCGGCCGCCGCGATCGCCGACGCTGCACGCGCGTTGAGCGAGCCGGTTGAGCAAGGCGAGACCGTTCTGCTATTGGGCGGCGAAGCGCTACGCGAGCGGGCGCTCGAATGGGCTGGACGGATCGCCGCGAAAACAGGCTGCCGCCTGCTCGCCGAAGGACAAAACGCCCGCATGGCGCGCGGTGCCGGCCGGGTCAAGATCGGCCGGCTGCCGTTCGATGTCGATAGCGCGGTCGCCGCGCTGGCGGGCGTGCGGCGCATCGTGCTGGTCGGCGCGAAGCTGCCGGTCGCATTCTTCGCATATCCCGGCAAGCCGAGTCTGATCGCGCCACACGATTGCGAAATCATCCCGCTCGCCGATGCAGACCACCGCCTCGACCACGCGCTCGAAGCGTTGGCGCACGAACTCGGCGCGGGCCAGCTTGCGCCCGCGCATGTGGCTGAACGGCGCGCGCCCGGCTTGCCCGGCGACATGAGCCGCCCGACGCCGGACGGCATCGCCGCGGTGTTGGCCGCGCATCTGCCGGAGCAGGCGATCGTCGTCGATGAAGCGGTGTCGGTGGGGCGCGGTTTCTTTCCACCGACCGCCGGCGCCGCGCCGCACGACTGGTTGAACAGCGTCGGCTCATCGCTCGGATACGGCTTGCCGGTCGCGATCGGCGCGGCCATCGCCGAGCCGCAACGCAAAGTGCTGGCGCTGATCGGCGACGGCAGCGCGATGTATAACCTGCCCGCGCTGTGGACGATGGCGCGTGAACGGCTCGACGTGACGGTCGTGATTCTCGCCAACCGTGCGTACAACGTGCTGCGTGGCGAACTCGCCCGAATGGGCGGCCCCGAGCCTGGGCGCGTCGCGCTCGACATGCTGTCGCTCGACCGTCCGGATCTCGACTTCGTCGCGCTCGCGCAAGGTCACGGCGTACCCGCGCGCCGCGCGCAAACGCTCGATGCGTTTTCGAATGCGCTCGCGCATAGCTTCGCGGAGCCGGGCCCGTCGCTGATCGAGCTGATCGTCAACTGAAACAACACTAGCTGAAACAACCATGAACCATAGCGAACTGTTTGCCGCGAGTCCCGTCGATCCGGTGGACGCGGCACCGGAAACGCGCGTATTCGCGCATCTGATCGACGGCGCGCTCGAGACGAGTACCTCGACGTTTGATGTCATCAACCCGTCGACCGGCCGTGCATTCGCGCGTTGTCCCGACGCATCGCGCGCGCAGTTCGACGCGGCAGTGACGGCGGCGCGCCGCGCTTTTGCAGGCTGGTCGCGGACTTCTTTTGAAGAGCGGCGCGAGCGTCTGAACCGCTTCGCCGATGCGATCGAGCAACGCGTCGAACCGCTCGCCCGGGTGCTGACACTCGAACAGGGCAAGCCACTCGCCAAAGCGCGCATCGAGATACGGCGCGCGGTCGGGATCATCCGCCATCTGGTGACAATTGCGATCGAACCGGAAACGCTGCGTGAAGACGCCAGTGGCCGGGTCGAATTGCGGCACAAGCCGTTGGGCGTCGTGGGCGGCATCGCGCCATGGAACGTGCCGATCGTGCTGGCGGCGCCGAAGATCACATCGGCGCTGTACACCGGCAACACGATGGTGCTGAAGCCGTCGCCGTATACGCCGTTGACCACGCTGATGATCGGCGCGATTGCGCGCGAGTTTTTTCCGGCGGGTGTATTGAACGTGCTGGCCGGTGGCAACGAACTCGGTCAATGGATGACCGAGCATCCGGGCATCGACAAGATCACGTTCACCGGATCGGTCGCGACTGGCAAGCGGGTGATGGCGTCGGCGGCGACGAACATGAAGCGCGTGACGCTCGAACTCGGCGGCAACGACGCGGCGATCGTGCTGGGCGACGTCGACGTCAAGGCCGTGGCTCGTCCGCTGTTCGATGCGGCGTTCGCGAATTCAGGGCAGATCTGCCAGGCGATCAAACGTCTGTATGTGCATACGAGCATCTACGACGCACTGGTCGATGAGCTGGCCGACATCGCACGACGTGTTCCGGTTGGCGACGGTTTCGACGAACAGGTCGAACTCGGGCCGGTGCAGAACCGCATGCAGTACGAGCGCGTGCTGGAACTCATCGACGATACGGTGCGGCAGCCGGGCGTGCGCATTGTCGCGGGTGGTCGCGCGATCGCGAGGGATGGCTACTTCATCGAACCGACGATCGTCGCCGATATCGCGGAGGGTACACGGCTCGTCGATGAAGAACCGTTCGGGCCGGTGCTGCCGGTGCTCCGTTTCGACGATATCGAAGAGGTGTTAGGCAGGGCGAATGCTTCGCCGTTCGGTCTGGGCGGATCGGTGTGGACGCGCGATGTCGAACGGGGCGCGGAACTGGCCGCGCGTATGGAGACGGGCGTGGCCTGGGTCAATCATCATCTCGGCGTGCCGCCCGAGTTTCCGTTTGGCGGCGTCAAGGAATCGGGTATCGGGCGCGCGAATGGCGAGATGGGATTGAAGCGCAATATGGAGCCGCAGTTGGTCGTGGTGCCGGCGCGTTGAAGTTGGGGCGCGCCGATGCAATGTTCCGGTCGATGCAGCGCGTTTGCCTGCTTGATTCAGCCATCTCCGCGACAGCGTTACGCGCCTCCGCACCTCACACCTTCCTGCCTCTCAACCGACTCGGCGGGTGCCCGTAAAACTTCTTGAACGCCTGCGCGTAGGCGCCCTCCGTGGCATAGCCGACGGCCAACGCGATATCGATAAGTCTCAAGCCCCGCGCATGCAACTCCAGTGCCCTCGTCATCCGGACATGCTGGCGCCATTGCTGAAACGTCTTGCCGGTACTCGCGGCAAACGCGCGTTGAAGCGTTTTCTCGCTGGCGCCTACGCTGGTTGCCCAAACATCGATCGGATCATTGATCGATGGATCCTGTTCGATTTTCCGGCAGATGGACGCAATGCGCCTGTCGTCGGGAATCTGGATGCCGGTCGCGGAAACGGGCGCCCGATCGAGTTCATCAACGATGACGAGCGTTTTTCGATGGCGTTGAGTGAACGGGAGGTTGTCGGCGGCCCAGTTGCTTGCGTCGAGAATCAGCTCGCGCAGTAGCGGCGTGACCGTGAAGGTGCGACAGATCCGACTTGTGTGCAATTTGCTGTCGATGTACAGGCTGTGATAACGAAACGACCGGTCCATCAGCACGGAATGCGGCAACTGTGCCGGAATCCACGTGGCACGATCCGGCGCGAGGCGAACCAGCGTGTCAGGCGTCTCCAGAAGTATCGCGCCTCGCTCCGGATAGATCAGCTGGCCGCAGTCGTGTACGTGGAAACAGCTGTCGGCCGCCTGCCCCTCTCTGACGACGGAATAAATCGCAAAGCTGTTGGATCGCGACGGGATCGCGAGCAGAGGGGGCTCCATATGTCTCCTTTTGAACGATAGCTGACCGGATCGAAGCGGCGCGGCAAAACGCGGCCAGGTAGATTGTAGGCACCTTCAACGTCAACAGGAAAACAGCGTGCTTATCGATCTCACTCTCTGCGTCGACATCAACGATCCAATCATCAACAAGGCTTCCAGCGACCGGAATAGCTATATGTCCAGAGGGCACATCGGCACCCATCTCGACGTCTATGTTCCGCAGCCCGTTCCGCCGGTGGAGTACTGCGAGCGCCGCGGCGTGCTGATCGACGCGAGCGCCATCAGTCATGCGGAAATCGGCATCGAGGTGCTCGAAGGCCACGATCTGCGTGAAGGCGATTTTCTGATCGTCTACGCCGGCTGGCTGGAGAAGCACGTGTATGGATCGAGAGACTACTTCAAGGATCATCCGCAATTCACGTGGGATCTGGTCAATCACCTCGCCACGCGTAAGCTGGCTTTTATCGGCATCGACTTCGCGGGGATGCGTCGCGGCGATGAGCACACTCCGGCGGACAAGATCATCGGAGAAGCGGGCGCCTATGTGATCGAAAACATGAAGAACGTGGACCAGTTGCTCGGTGTATCGAAGGGCCGTGGCATCCGTCTGCTGACGGGGTGGACCGGCTTCAAGGGAGCGAGTGGGCTGTCATGCAGGGTCGTGGCGGACGTTCAGCACTAGTCGCATGGAGGAAGAAATCATGTCGACGGATATCCTGGCCGGCAGTGCAACCGGAAGCCCGGTCATCGATGCATCCGGATACCGCGATGCGATGGCGAGACTCGGTGCCGCGGTGCATATCGTGACTAGTTCCGGCGCGGCGGGCGTTGTCGGTCTGACGGCTTCGGCCGTGTGCAGCGTGACCGATGCGCCGCCCACGTTGCTCGTGTGTCTGAACCGGAAGTCGTCGGCGCATGATGCGCTGATCTCGAACCGGGTGCTGTGCGTCAACACGCTCGGAGCGAAACACGAGGACCTGTCGCGCCGTTTCGCGAGCGGCGTGCCGATGGCCGAGCGTTTCGGCGGCGCGAACTGGCATGTGATGGAAACGGGTTCGCCGGTGCTCGGTGACGCGCTGGTCGCATTCGATTGCCGGATCATCAGCTCGATCAGGCAGGGCACGCATAGTGTGCTGCTTTGCGAGGTCGCGCGAACCCGAGTTGACGGCGCGGCGGAGCCGGGGCTGATGTACTTCGCGCGCCGTTATCATCGTGTCGGCGCGGAGCAGCACGCCGCGTCGAACTGAGGCCGCGCCTGGCGTCAGCACGGCCTCGGCTTCGAGGCCGGCGCTGATTCTGCTGACTGAACAGGCCGTGCCGCGATTTGATGCCTCTGCAATTTGATGCCTTCGCGAACAGCCTTGGAGGATGCCGGGACGTTTCGACACTCGTCCCGGCCATCAACCCGGATCGCTTAGGCGTTACTCCGTCTTCCCGATCGCATGCTCCCCCAGCTTCTCGATCATCTGGCAAAGCGCCGAATGATCGAGATCGCCGACACCCTGCGCCATGCCCGCGTTCATCAGATCATGCACGGCCGCCGTGTTGGGCAGCGCAAGCTCCAGCGCTTTCGCGCCGTCCAGTGCAAGCCCAAGGTCCTTGCGGTGCAGCGCGATTCTGAAGCCGGGCGCGAAGGTCCGTTTGATCATGCGCTCACCGTGCACTTCCAGCACGCGAGACGCAGCGAAGCCGCCCATCAACGCCTCGCGCACCTTCGCCGGATCCGCGCCCGCCTTCGACGCAAACAGCAACGCTTCGCTGACTGCCTGGATATTCAGCGCGACGATGATCTGATTGGCCACTTTGGTGGTCTGGCCGTCGCCGTTGCCGCCGACCAGCGTGATATTGCGGCCCATCAGATCGAACAGCGGCTTGACGGCGTCGAACGTCTGCTGCTTGCCGCCGACCATGATCGTCAGCGATGCGGCCTTTGCGCCGACCTCGCCGCCCGACACCGGTGCATCGAGATATTCGCAGCCGAGTTCATTGATCCGTTGAGCGAACGTTCGGGTGGCGATCGGCGAAATCGAACTCATGTCGACGACGGTCTTGCCCGGTTCGAGCGCCGAGGCCACGCCGTGCTCGCCGAACAGCACGGCTTCGACATGCGGCGTATCGGGCACCATCAGAATGATCACGTCGGCTTGCCTTGCCACCTCGGCGGGCGACGCGCACGGCACGCCGCCCACGTCCCGCAACGCTTGCGGCACGCCCGAGCGGCTGTGCAGAAACAGCGTGTGGCCGCCCTTCCGCAGATTCGCGGCCATCGGGGCGCCCATGATGCCGAGCCCGATAAATCCAACCCTGGTTGTCATAGCTGTCTCACTTGAATGATGAAAGAAATCAGTCGATCAATAGCAGGCCGTCGACGGCCGCGACACCGCGCTCGCCGATCTTCAGCGGATTGACTTCGAACGTGAAGTTGGACCACGGCGCGCCAGCGACGAGCTGTGAAAAGCGCGCGATCCAGTCCGCGGTTTGCTGGCGTTGTGCGTCGGGCAGCCACTGCGGAAAGCGCCGCACCGTGCGCAGCGTGCCGATCAGGTCGTAGGCGCCATCGGCGTCGAGCGGTGCGCGCGCAAACGCGACGTCGTCGACGATCTCGGTCATGCCGCCACCGATGCCCACGCCGATCATTACGCCGAACTCGGCGTCGCGCAGCGCGGTGATCAGCAGTTCCTGCGAGCCCGCGAACATGTGCTGCACCCACACGCCGTCAAGTGTCACGCCGCGTGCGGCCGCGCGTTCGTCGAAACGTTGCGCGGTCTGCTTCGCCGCTTCGTCCGAGTCGACATTCAGTGCGACGAGACCCGCCGCCGCGCGATGCGTGATCGCCGCGGAAATGCCCTTGATCGCGACCGGGTAGCCGACTTCGCGCGCCATCCGCGCGGCTTCGTCAGCGGACTTCGCGATGCGTCCGCGCGCCACCGGCAAATTGGCTGCTTCCAGAATGGCCGCGACGACGTTTTCGGAGATCACGTGCGGGTCGCTGCTTTGCGCGACGTAGCGATCCCAGTCGAACGATGTGGCCGGTGTGTCGACGCGGCGGATGCGATGGCGCCGATTCTCTGCATGGCGAACCAGATGGCCGAGCGTGCGCACCGCGCGGCCGTGTTCGGTGAACGCGTAGATGCCGCGGCTTGCGAGCAGCTTCGGCAGTTCCTGCGGCATCGATTGCCAGGTCAGGCAAACCGGCTTGCTCGACGTCTTGCGCAACGTGTCGTATTTCTCGGCCAGTTCCGGTGCGAGTTCGCCGAAGCCCGAGGCCATGAAGAGCCATGCGTCGACTTCGTCGAGCGCGGCCAGCTCATTCATCGCGGCCGGCATGTTGGCGCGATGCGTCGCGTTCGTCATCATGCCGGGCGTCAGGTCGATCGGATTGAGCGTCGAGCTGAGCGGCGTCAGCAGCGGCGCGATGCGTTGCTGTGCGTCGTCGCTGAGCGCGGGCACTTCGAGTTCTTCGCGGCCGCACTGGTCGGTGCAGATCACGCCGCTGCCGCCGCCGAACGTCGAAATCAGTACACGGCGGCCGCTCGCGAGCTGGTCAGGGCGCATCGACGCCAGTTGCAGGCACACGTCGAGCATTTCTTCCTGCGAGTACACGCGAATCACGCCGAACTCGCGGAAGATCGCTTCATAAGTGCGGTCGGAACCGGCGAGCCGGCCCGTGTGCGCCATCGCCGCGCGACTGCTCGCGGCGGTCGCGCCGCCCTTCAGTACGACCACCGGTTTGTTGCGGCGTCGCGCTTCGCGCAGAGCGTCGATGAACGCGTCGGGGTTCGACAAGCCTTCGGTATACACCGCGATCACGCGCGTGCCGTCGTCCTGCGCGAGCACATGCATGAAGTCGGCGACGCCGAGCGCGGCCTCGTTGCCGCAGCTGATCGTGACGCGAAAGCCCAGCCCGAGTTGCTGCGCGCGCGAGTGCGTATTGACGGCGATGCCGCCGCTCTGGCTGACCATCGATACATGGCCGGCCGTCAGCGTGTCGTGCTCGCGCAGCATCGAAGTGAACGATGCGGTCAGGCCGATCGACGTATTGATGATGCCGATGCAGTTCGGGCCGCACAGCTGGATGCCGCGTTCTTTGCACAGCGTTTCGAGCGCGCGCTGGTGGGCTTTGCCTTCGTCGCCCTGTTCCGCGAAGCCGCCTGCCCAGACGACGGCGGCGCGAATGCCCGCGTCGGCGCATTCGCGTACCACGTCGAGCACCGAATCGGCGGGGACGGCGACGATCGCGAGATCGGGCGTGCCGGGCAGCGCGCCGAGCGACGCATAGCACGGCAGATCGGCGACGGTCGGCTTACCGGCATTGACCGGCCAGATCGGACCGGCGAAACGGAATTTGCGCAGATAGTTGACCGCGACACCGCCGAGATTGCCGGGGCGGTCGGATGCACCAATCACAGCGATGGAACGCGGGGCGAGCAGCGGCGTGAGCGCGCCGAAGGGTTCGCTGCCGGATGCGGCAGCGGGCGAAGCAAGGTCGGGTGAACCTGAGAGGCTGGCGACTTGAGTCATAAGAGGATCGTGACGGGACGAAGAGGCGGGAGCCTGGATGAGCGGGGGAACGTGATCGAAGCTTGAGCGGAGCGCGTGTGGAACCTGAACGTTGATGCGCTACCGTGTATCGCGCGGGCGCAGCAACGGCCCGGCGCAATACACGGCAGCGCTTGCTTAACGCATCTTCCAGACCGGCTTGCGCTTTTCCTTGAACGCACGCACGCCTTCCAGGCCGTCTTCGCTTTCGCCGGTTTCCTTGTCTTGTTGCTTCGCGTAGGCGACGAGCGCGGGCGGGAACGCGGCACTCAGGCGATACAGACGCACGACGGCCTGGCTCGCGAGCGGCGAACCGGCGCAGACCTTTTCGGCCAGTTCTTCGGCCGCTTCGATCAGTTTGTCCGCCGGCACCACGCGATTGACGATGCCGAGCTGGTAACACTCCTGCGCGCCGAGGCGGCCGTTGCATAGCGTCAGGTACGCGGCCGCGGTGCGCGGCAGTGCTTCATACAGATTGTGCGGCGAGCCAACCCGGCCGATCTTCGTGTGCGTGTCGCCGATCCAGGCGTCCTCGGACATCACGCGCAACTGGCATTGCAACGCGAGGCTCAGTCCGACACCGATCGCGAGTCCGTTGATTGCGGCGATCAGCGGCTTTTCGAGGTTCGCATCGCTCGGCTGGCCGCCGCCGCCCCAGTGATAGGTGGGACTCGACGGGTCTTCGTGCGGCGTGCGTTTGCCGGCGGCCTGGTGGTCGGCGAGGAACTTCACGTCACGGCCCGAGCTGAACGCTTTGCCTTCCGGCGTGCCCGTCACGATGCCGCAGTAGATGTTCGGGTCGAGGCCGATGTCGTGCCAGCATGCGCGCAGTTCCGCGTAGGCTTCGGAATGCAGCGAGTTGCGCGTCTGCGGGCGGTTGATCGTCACATACGCAACGTGGCCCTTCTTCTCATAGATGATGTGCTTGAGGTTCTGGGGCGCCATGGACGGCGAATAGGTGCTTTCATAGGTGACGGGCATGTTGCGCAACTCCTGCGTGGAAATGTTGGGACGGCGTGGGCGCACGGCGCGTGACGAGGCACGGATCCGGCATCAGCGAGATCGGATCGGATGGCAGACGCGGTGCACGCGACTGCCGTCTCACGGATAACCACGGGTCGAGGTTGCTGCAGACCCGAGGATGTCTCAGTCGATTTTGTTCTCACAGCGCACACTAGTGCGTTGAGAGAGCACAATATCCATTGAAGCTTGTGATGTCAACGAGGGAAAACCGTGCGCGCTGCGAACATGCAACACTGATCGGGTGCCGGAGAGACGCATGTTGCGTATGCGTGAGGCCCAGGGAAAACGTTGACGGAGCCGCATCGACCTAATTGCGTAATTGGCGTTTTATTCACGCCCAGATATTTAAAGGAATTTCGCCGAATGCGTATTTGCACATTAATCACCGGATGGACTTCGATGCCCCGGAAATTCCCTGCTTCGATTCTCGATTTATTGAAAACGGGAGATTGGCGCATCAAATGTGATATATATTTCCGATAACGCGATATGGATGCGTCTGCCGGCTGCCAGTTGGCGCCAGCGGCGCCGGCTGAGACAATGCGCGGGCCGGCGCTCAAGACGCCTACCGACCTAACGCCCTGATGAACGACAGACCAACAACCCAATCCCCCGACGACGAAATCGACAGCGCGGCCGAAACGCAAGGCTCCAGCAGCAATTACCTGCAGTCCTTTGCCCGTGGATTGAGCGTGCTGCGCTGCTTCGACGAGCAGGCCGCGGCGCAAACCGTCTCCGAGGTGGCCCAGCGAACCAACATGACGCGTGCCGGCGCGCGTCGCATCCTCCTTACGCTGCTGCAGCTCGGCTATGTCGCGCAGGATGGCAGGCTGTTTCGCCTGACCCCGAAAGTGCTCGACCTGGGTTTCGCGTATCTGGCGTCGCAGCCTGTGTGGCGCCTCGCGCAGCCGGTGCTCGAGAAATTCAGCGCCGCGACGCATCAGCCGAGTTCGATGGCGGTGCTCGACGACGATGAAATCGTCTGCGTGTTGCGCATTGCCGCGCCGAATCGGCTGATGACTGTCGATTTATCAGTGGGGCGACGCTTTCCCGCGTATTGCACGGCGCTCGGCCGGGTGCTGCTGGCCGGTCTGCCGCCGGAGCAGGCCGCCGAGGTGCTGTCCGCCGCGGCGGTGGAGCCGCGCACGTCGAACACGGTGACCGATCACGACAAACTGCTCGAGATCGTCGAC
The DNA here is from genome assembly GCF_021390495.1 of Paraburkholderia sp. ZP32-5. NCBI lineage: Bacteria > Pseudomonadati > Pseudomonadota > Betaproteobacteria > Burkholderiales > Burkholderiaceae > Paraburkholderia > Paraburkholderia sp. ZP32-5. The sequence goes on from NZ_JAJEJP010000003.1 coordinate 539,968, forward strand.
CATGCACGGCAGCACGGCTGGAGCATGATCCGCAACGAACTCGAACCGGGCCTGATCGCGATCGCGGCGCCGGTGCGGGACCGCAGCGGCAAGGTGGTAGCCGCGATCAGCGTGCACTGTCACGGCGCCGACCCGATGGCAAATAGTCCGGCCGAAAACCTGTTGCCGCCGCTGCAGGCGGCGGCGGCCAGCATCAGCCTGATTTTGCAGAATCAAGGCTGACAGGAATTTATATCGTCATCGTCGAAATTTAAAGGCGCGCATATTATTCATTTGAAGGGGCCGTCGATCTGATTATTTAGCTGGGCTTTTTTATCAGGTACTTTTGCACAACGGGCAGCCGATTTTTCGGCTGCTTTTTTTTCGCCTTGACCACGCCGCTGGCGCGGCCCATAGCGCACGGTCGTGACGGCTGCAAATCGCTGCATCGCACAATAATTCCGCATTGACAGTGCTGGATGACCTCAGTAATGTGTCCACACAACGCACTTGTGTGCGCTGAAAGAACAAATTACGAGACAACATTCACAAGGATCGAAGGCTGATGTCTATGCGTGTCATCGCAGAGGACCTGTGGTTCCCCGAAGGGCCGGTTTGGCTCGGCGACGGGAGTCTGCTGGTCGTGGAAATTCGTCGGCAAACCCTGACGCGCATCTGGCTGGACGGCCGTAAATCGATTGTCGCTGAACTGGGCGGTGGCCCGAACGGCGCGGCGATCGGGCCGGACGGCGCATGTTATGTCTGCAACAACGGCGGCTTCGACTGGGACCGCAACGACGAGGGCGCCTACGTCACTGCCGGTGCCGCCAGCGACTATAGCGGCGGGCGCATCGAGCGCGTCGATATCGATACGGGCGAGTTTTCGGTGCTTTATCGCGAGGCGAACGGCGAGCCGCTGCGTGGCCCCAACGATCTCGTGTTCGATGCGCATGGCGGTTTCTATTTCACCGACACGGGCAAGACGCGCGAGCGCATCGTCGAACGCGGGGCGGTATATTACGCGCGCGCCGATGGCTCATCGATCGAGGAAATCATCTTCCCGATCAGTCGGCCGAACGGCGTCGGACTTTCGCCCGACGGTGCCACGCTCTATGTGTCCGAAACCGAAACCGCGCGCGTTTGGGCATGGCCGCTTGTCGCGCCTGGCCGCCTCGCAGTGCCGGTGAAAGCCTCGGCGTCTTCGCCGCACGGCGGGCGACTCGTGCACGCGGCGCCGGCCTACATGCGCTTCGATTCGCTCGCGGTCGATGCAAGCGGCGACGTGTGCGTCGGCACGCTCGATCGTGGCGGCATCACGGTCTGCAAGGCCGATGGCAGCGGCAGCCGCTTCGTCGAGGTGCCGGGCGACACGCACGTGACGAACCTCTGCTTCGGCGGTCCCGAACTGCGGCGCGCCTATGTCACTCAAGCCTATGCCGGCCGTCTCGTCGAAATCGAATGGCCGGTGCCGGGTCTGCCGCTACATGGCACCTATCGCGCGAAAGATGTGAACGATGCGGTGTTTTCATCTCGATAAACAGGAGACAAACATGATTCGCCTGATCAGAAAGGCTGCGATCGCGGCGTTCGTTGCATGCGCATTGACGCCCGCGACGCTAGTGCATGCCGCGAGCTTCCCGGCGCGGCAGATTCGCCTGATCGTGCCGTTCGCGCCGGGTGGCGCGAGCGACGTCATCGCACGCATCATCGGCAAGAAGCTCACGCAGGAACTCGGGCAGCCGGTGGTCGTGTTCAACCGTCCGGGCGCGGGTGGCACGATCGGTGTGGACTTCACCTCGCGTGCGCCGGCGGACGGCTACACCATCACGCTCGTCAATGCGATCCAGCAGACCACGAGCAAGGAGATGTACCCCAATCTTGCGTACGATCCGGTCAAGAGTTTTCGCCCGCTCGCCACGATTGGTTCGGTGCACTACGTGCTGGTCGTGACTCCTTCGTTTCCGGCCAAAGACTACAAGTCGTTCGTGAGCACCGTGAAATCGCAGCCGGGCAAATATAGCTATGCGTCACCCGGCATCGGCAGCGCGCCGAATCTCGTGATGGAGCAGTTCAAGCAGACGGCTGGTCTCGATATCGTCCATGTGCCGTATCTCGGCAGCGGCCCCGCATTGAACGATGTGATTGCGAATCACGTGGCGATTTCGATGGATAACGTCGCCGCGATTCCGCTGATCCGCTCGGGCATGCTGCGCGCCATCGCGACGACAGGTGACACCCGCTCTCCCGCGCTGCCGGATGTCCCCACGTTCGCGCAGGTCGGTCTCGCCAATTTCAATGTCGCTGGCGTGTGGGGTTTTCTGGCGCCGGCAGGCACACCCGATGCCGCCGCGACCGTGCTGAACGACGCGATCCGGCGAGCACTCGAGGATCCGGAAGTCAAGCAGGGTCTCGCCAATCAGGGACTCGACCCGGCATACGGAAGCGCCGACGCTTTCGGCAAGACGCTCAACGAAGAGACGTCGAAGTGGGCGGCGCTATTCGCGTCGGGCAAGATCAAGCGATGAAATAACGATGCTGGATTCGATGCGCGCGGACTGACGGTGCGCATCGATCGACCATGTTGGAGATGGTCGTTGGTAGTTTGATAAGTACTACAAATGTGGTGCCGGACCTTCTCGAGGCATCGCTCAATAAAACAAATGGAGACTCTCCCATGTTAAGAAAAGCCATTGCCGCTGGCGCCGTTCTCGGCTGCGCCACTCTCGCGCACGCGCAGTCGAGCGTCACGCTGTACGGTATCGTCGACGCGACGGTACGCTACAGCACCAATGAAAATCCCCAAGGCAACAGCAAGGTGTCCGCCGGCGACGGCGCCGTGACCGGCAGCCGCTTCGGCTTGCGCGGCGTGGAGGATCTAGGCAGCGGCATGCGTGCGTTGTTCGTACTCGAGAACGGTTTCACGCCGACCACGGGTACTGCGAATCAGAGCGGCAGACTGTTCGGACGGATGTCCTATGTCGGACTCGAAGGCGCATTCGGCGGGATTTATCTCGGCCGTCAATACACGATCGCGCACGTGGCCATCGCCAAATGGGATGTGTTCCAGCTTGCCAATAATGCACTGCTGTCATTCGAAGGCGGCAACATTACTGGCCTGCGCAACGACAACATGGTGAAGTACACGAAGTCGTTCGGCGGCCTCACGGTGAGCGGCCAATACACGTTCGGCGGTGTCGCGGGTGATATTAACGCGAATGCCGTGCGCGGCGCGAGTGCGATATACGACGGCAAGAACTTCGAAGTGGGTGCGTTCATCCAGTCGTCGGAAGATGTCAGCTCAGCGTATTTCGGCGCGGTGCCGGCGTCGCTGGCGAGCCGCCAACTGGTGTGGGGCCTGGGCGGCACCTACGAGGTGGGACCGTTCAAGCTGTACGGTCACTACGAAAATAGCCAGCTCGATGTCGCCAACTATCGCAACCAGACTTTCTCGCTCGGCGGTACGTACTGGCTGACACCGGAATGGCAGTTTCTTGCATCGACGTGGCTTGACAAGCTCAAGCATCCTGGACCAAATGGCGACGGTACGCGATTCACTACCGGCCTCGTGCTCGATTACTTCCTGAGCAAACGGACCGACGTGTATACCGAAGTGGATTACACGAAACTCAGCGGTGGCTGGGTGCAACTCGCGAACAACACGGCGCTCGGTTCGGCCAGCCTGTACGGCAACAACAACCGGCTCGGAGTCATGGTCGGCCTGCGTCACCGGTTCTGATGAAACAAGCAAGGAGAAGGCGTGAACGAGGAATGGACGGCCGGTGCGCACGCACCAAAGCCGCGTGGCTTTAACCGCGATTACTACGGCGGGGCGCTGCTGATCCTGCTGGGCCTGTATGCGGTGGCAGCCGGGCGGCAGTACAGCGTCGGCACGCTATCGGCGATGGGTCCGGGTTTTTTTCCCGTCGTGCTCGGTGTGCTGATGGCATTGCTCGGCGTGATCGTCGCGATCCAGGGCGCGCGGGGCGGTCAGGCGAGCCGCGGCAGCGTGGCGGCGATGCAATGGCGCGGCTGGGGCTGCATCGTGCTGAGCATCGTCGCCTTCGTCGTGATCGCGCGATACGGCGGCTTCGTGCCGGCGACCTTCGCGATCGTCTTCATCTCCGCGCTGGGCGACCGGCGCAATTCGGTTCGGGACGCCGCGTTGCTGGCCGCGGCGATTTGCGTGGTTTGCGTCGTGGTGTTCTGGTGGGCGCTGCAATTGCAATTTCCGTTGTTTGCATGGGGGTGAGCCATGATTGCTCATACGTTGGCTGATCTCTGGCAGGGTTTCGGCGTCGCGCTGACGCCGCATAACCTGATGTGGTCGTTCTTCGGCGTGCTGGTCGGTAACCTGATCGGCGTGCTGCCTGGCATGGGCGCGCTGTCCGCGATTTCGATCCTGCTGCCGCTCACTTATACGATGCAGCCGGTCGCGGCGATCCTGATGCTCGCCGGCATTTTCTACGGCTCGCAGTACGGCGGCGCGATCGGCGCGATCCTGCTCAATCTGCCGTGCCATCCGCCGCATGCGGTGACATGTCTCGACGGCTATCCGATGACGAAAGCCGGGCGCGGCGGCACTGCGCTCGGCATCACGATGGTGTCGTCGTTTTTCGCTGCGTCGGTCGGGATTGTCGTGATGGTGTTCGCGTCGCCGCTGCTCGTCAGCGTGTCGTTCAAGTTCGGTCCGCCGGAGCTGTTTTCGATCATGCTGCTGGGCCTCGTGGCGGGCGGTACGCTGTCGCGCGGCTCGGCCGTCAAGGGCGTCGCGATGACGGTGTTCGGCTTGCTGGTCGGCATCGTCGGCACCGATGTGAACAGCGGCGTGCAGCGCTTCACGTTCGGCTTCGCGGAGTTGTCGGATCGCGTCGAACTGGTTGCGCTCGCACTCGGACTCTTCGGTGTCACGGAGTTTCTGCGCAACGTGAACGGCATGGAAGTCGTCGCCCGGCCGAAACTGCGGTTTCGCGACATGCGGCCAAGCCGCGCGGAGTTGAAGCAGGCGTTCATGCCGATGGTGCGCGGCACGCTGGTCGGCACGCTGTTCGGTGCGATGCCCGGCACGGGACCGACCGTGACGACGTTCGTTGCCTATGCACTCGAAAAGAAAGTGCATAAGCGCGGCGAGCATTTCGGGCAGGGCGAATTGGCGGGTGTCGCGAGTCCCGAAGCCGCGTCGCACTCGAAGACGCAGGTCGACTTCATTCCGACGATGAGCCTCGGCATCCCCGGAGATTCGGTGATGGCGCTAATTCTCGGCGCACTGCTGATTCAGGGCATCCAGCCCGGTCCGTTGCTGATCACCGAACACGCCGATCTGTTCTGGGGTTTGATCGCGAGCTTCTGGATCGGCAACCTGATCCTGGTCGGCCTGAACGTGCCGCTGATCGGCCTGTGGGTCAAGCTGCTGCAAGTGCCGTATCGGTTGATGTTTCCGGCGGCGCTGTTCTTCATCGCGGTGGGCGTCTACAGCACCAACAACAGCCTGTTCGAAGTCGGCGAAGTGCTGGTGTTCGGTTTGATCGGCGTGGTGTTTTCGGTGCTCGGCTTTTCCGTGGCGCCAATCATGCTGGGCTACGTGCTGGGTCCGATGGTCGAGGAGAATTTCCGCCGCGCATTGCTGTTGTCGCGCGGCAATCTGTCGGTGTTCGTGTCGCATCCGATCAGCGCGACGTTTCTCGGCATCGCGGCATTCCTGATCGTCGCGCAAGCGGGCTTCGCGCTGTGGCGAGCTTGCCGTGGGCGAAGCGGCCCGGTGATTCCGCCCGCGCGTGGCGATCTCGGCGACGCAGCCGTGCAACTCGACGATTGAGGCACCGATGCGACTGAACGAACTCCGCGCTTCGCGTCCCGAATACGACGACGCGTTGCATGACACCGCGCACGTGCTCGACATGCTGAACATCGAGCGGCTCGGGTCGGCGCATTTTCGCGGCTCGGCGAACAGCGGCCGGCCGCGCATCTTCGGCGGCCTGCTCGTCGCCCAGGCGCTGATGGCCGCGTCGAAAACCACCACGCGGCGCCCGCACGTACTGCACGCGATGTTCGTCGATGCGGGGCGCGAAGGGAGTATCGACTACGCGGTCGAAACGCTGCGCGACGGCGGCACGTTCACGTCGTGCCGCGTCGCGGCGAGCCAGGGTGGCCGCACGATCTTTCAGATGTTCGCGTCGTTTCAGGACGACGAGCCTGGTCTCGCGCACCAGACGCCATTTCCGCTATCGCCGGAAGAGAGCATGGCGGGCGACGCGTGCGAGATCGACAACACCGACCTCGTTGCATGGGGCCCGCGCTGGAAGCACGAAGCCGAACTCGCAGGTACGAGGTTTTACCGCGCGCCGGTCGAGTTTTTCACGTCCGGCTGGGACCCTTATGAAAACGACCGGCCAGGCGTCGAGCGTCACATCCTGACGCGCACGCCGATCGCCTTGCCGGCCGAGCGCGGCTTGCACGACGCGTTATTTGCCTACCTGTCCGACTATTGCCTGCTGTTCGCCGCGTTGCAGCCGCACGGCATCGGACGCTCGGACAAACGCCTGCAACGCGCGAGCCTCGATCATTCGATCTGGTTTCATCGCCCGTTACGCGCCGACGAGTGGCTGTTCCATCAGATGACGAGTCCGAGCGCATCGGGCGGCCGCGGACTGAGTCAGTCGGCCGTCTACGACCTCGCCGGCAACCGCGTCGCGACCGTCATGCAGGAAGCGCTGATCCGATTGCGCTGATTGCGCTAATGCGGCACGCCCGAGCCGATTTCCTTCAACCGATACGAGAATTCCCATGCCCCGTTTTGCCGCCAATCTGTCGATGATGTTCGCCGAGGTGCCGTTTCTCGACCGTTTCGACGCCGCCGCGAAAGCCGGCTTCAAGGCCGTCGAGTTTCAGTTCCCGTACCCATTCGCGGTGAGCGAGATTCGTCAACGCCTCGACGCCAATGGACTCACCGTGATACTGCACAACTTTCCCGCCGGTGATTGGGCCGCGGGCGAGCGCGGCCTGACGTGCCTGCCTGCGCGCGTGCAGGACTTCCGCGACGGCGTGGCACGCGCGCTCGAATACGCGGTGCCGCTCGGCGTCGAACGTCTGAACTGTCTGTCGGGGATCGCGCCGGCCGGCGAAGAGCCGGCGCGTGTGTGGGCGACGCTCACGGACAACCTGCGCTACGCGGCGCAGCAGGCGGCGAGCGCGGGCATTCGCGTGATGGTCGAAGCCTGTAATAGCCGCGATATTCCGGGCTTCCTGCTCGATACGTCGGCGCGCGCGATCCAGGCGATCGACGACGCGGGCGCGGCCAACCTCTGGCTGCAATATGACATCTATCACATGCAGCGCGCCGAAGGCGAACTGGCGGCGACGATCGAACGGCTGCTGCCGCGCATCGGCCATATTCAGGTCGCCGACAATCCGGGCCGGCATCAGCCGGGCACCGGTGAAATCAACTACCCGTTCCTGTTCGACAGGCTCGACAAGATCGGCTACGACGGCTGGGTCGCGGGCGAATACAACCCGCAAGGTCCGACAGCCGACGGCCTCGGCTGGTGCTTCGGTCAGCGCTGATCTCGAACCCCCAACCGCAACCTCTGCCGCATCACCTCAGCTTTCCGCATCCGGATACGGATGCCCGAGTAACGCGGTGATTTCACGGGCCGCCCGCTTCACGAGCGGCTCGAATTCCTCTTTCATCCGCTCGGACGGCATCGTGCACACGATCGCCGCTTCGATCCGGCCGTTCGCACCGAACACCGGCGCGCCGATACCGGCGAGTTGCGGCGCACGGTCGCCGGACAGGATCACCGACTGCTCGCGCCGGATCCGCTTGTACATCGCCCCCTTGCCGCCGAGATACGCGGACAGCACCCGGCCGCCCGCGCCGCGATCGAGCGGCAATACATCGCCGACATTCTGGTGATCGCGCACCGGCTGCGGTGAATCCACGCGAAACAGACACACGCGCTTGTCGCCCTGCGGCACGTAATAGGCCGCGCTTTCAGCGGTTTCCTTGACCAGCCTGCGCATCACCGGCATCACGACGTCACCTAGCGAGAACGTCGATGCGTAGACATGGTGCATCCGCGCAATCGCCGGCCCGAGCCGGTACAGCCCATCCCCAGTGCGTACCACGAGCCCCGCGTGTTCGAGCGAAGCGAGCAGCCGCAGCACCGTGCTCTTGTACATCTGCGTGCGCTCCGACAGCTCCATCAGCCCGACTTCGGGCTCGCTGACGGAGAACACTTCGAGCAGCGACAGCGCGCGGTCGACCGCGGCGACGCCGCCGTCCGCCGCATTGAGGTCGGCGACCGATGGTTGATTTGGCTTGCGTGGCATCCGCTGTTGAACCTCCCTGTGGAAAGAACGTATTTTATCTTCGATCGGATTTTCATTATAATAGAACATGATTCTATCTTTTGAAACGCCGTTCGGCATGCTGGATCGGTATGCGGTCGGAAGGCGAAAGGAGTGTGGATGGCTGGGCCGTTGAATGGAGTGCGGGTGCTGGATCTGACGAACGTGCTGTCGGGTCCGTTTTGCTGTCATCAGCTCGCGCATATGGGCGCCGAGGTCATCAAGATCGAAACGCCCGGCAGCGGCGATCTCGCGCGCCAGCTCGGCGCGGACCCGCAACTGAACCGCGCGAAGATGGGCGTGTCGTTTCTCGCGCAGAACGCCGGCAAGCAGTCGGTCACGATCAACCTGAAGAGCGAAGAGGGCAAGGAGGTGTTCCGGCGCCTCGTGAAAACGGCCGACGTGGTGGTCGAAAACTATCGGCCCGGTGTGATGCAGCGGCTCGGTTTCGATTTCGACACGCTGAAGACCTTGCAGCCGGAGCTGGTGTATTGTGCGATTTCCGGGTTCGGCCAGCAAGGCGAGTTGCGCGAGCTGCCCGCCTACGACCAGATCATTCAGGGCATGTCGGGCGTGATGAGCATCACTGGCGATGAAGCGGCCGCGCCGTTGCGCGTCGGCTATCCGATTGCGGATACGATCGGCGGCATTACCGCGGCGTTTGCGATCGCGGCCGCACTCGCGCGGCAGCCACGGCGCGAAGCGACGTTCATCGACGTATCGATGCTCGAAGCCACGCTCGCGACGATGGGCTGGGCCGTATCGAACTATCTGATCGCCGGTCAGCAGCCGAAGCCGATGGGCAATGAGAACATCACCGCGAGCCCGTCGGGCGCATTCCGTACCGCAAACGGCCTGCTCAATATCGCGGCCAACAAGCAGGAGCAGTTCGAGGCGCTGTGCCGCGTGGTCGGCCGGCCCGAACTCATCGTCGATACGCGTTTTAGTGAGCGGCAGGCGCGGCTCACGCATCGTTTCGAACTGAAGCAGGAACTGGAGAATGCGCTCGCCGCGCAATCCGCCGACGCGTGGTGGCCGTTGCTGACGCAAGCGGGTATTCCGTCGGGGCCGGTGCTGAGCGTGCCCGACGCGCTCGATCATCCGCAGATCAGCGAGCGCGGCATGATCGCAAGGTTCGACGATTGTCCGGGCGTCGGGCGCGATATTCGCGTGGTGCGCACCGGCTTCAAGATCAACGGCGCGACGCCGGCGGTCGATGCGCCGCCGCCGCGTTTGAGTCAGGACACGCAACGCGTGCTGACATCGCTTGGGTTCACGCAACACGAAATCGACGCGCTGCGCGAGAGTGGGGCGATCTGAGCTTGCGGGGCACGCACGGCGCATGCGCAAAACGCGCGCGCCGTGTTCGTCACATGCCAGGGCTCGCTGAATGAATCAGCAACTCAGCGATTCAACCCTGGCCAGGATTACGCCCCCCTTGCGCGAAATGCGCAAGCCCCTGCGCTGCCGCCGCCGTCTCACGGCGAATCGTGTCGTTGACGGTCTGCCCGTATTCCATGCCGGCGCGCCAGCCGGTGATGTCCGTCGGTATCCGGTTGAGCGCCTGCTTGATTTCGCGCAGTGCCACGGGATCGAACTGCGCGATGTGCCCGGCCAGTTGCGCAACCCGCGCATCGAGGTCCTGCGCGCCGACCACTTCATTGATCAATCCCCAGCGCTCCGCGGTGGCCGCGTCGATCCGCTCCGCTGTGAGCAGCAGCCATGCCGCGCGCCGGCGCTGCACGGTTTGCTGCACCGTCGGGCCGGCCATGCTCGCATAGGTCGCGAAGCCGATTTCCGGACAGCCGAACGTCGCGCTATCGGCAGCAATCGCGAGATCGCATGAATTGACGAGCGTAACGCCGGCGCCCAACGCAAGGCCGTTTTGCGCCGCGATAAATACTGCCGGGTGTTCGCGCATCGATACGTTCAGTTCGATCGCTTCTTCACCCGCCGTATCGGGCTGCCCCGCGGCTTTTTCGGTTTCGCGTTCTTTCAGATCGAGACCGGCGCAAAACACCGCGTCGGTGCCGGTCAGCACGATCACGCGCGTATCGGCCTTCAGCGCTTCCAGATGCGCACGCAGCGCGTCGCGCATTTCGCGGTTCAACGCATTGCGCTTGGTCGCGCGCGCCAGACGGATAGTGGCCCAATGCGGATGCCGGGTAACGACGACGAGTTCTGACATGAGTTTCGATTCGCTGAAAAATAACGTTCTAAATGATGGAATCAAGTTCTAAAAGTATCCATTTCGCACGGACAAAAGTCAAACTGTGCGAGCAGCCGTCGGTTGACGCATCGATCGAATTGAAAGAACATAGACAGAACGTAAATCTATAAGATAGAACGCAAAGGTAGAGCAAAAAACGGCTTGCCGGCGCGTCGATTCAACGAGGCATCAACGAGGCATCAATGAGCGAAAACGACACCACGACCCTCCCCGAAGGCAAACAGGCGGCACTCGACGAACTGCTGGCAATCCGCGGCGGCAATCCCGCCGCGCGCGCGGAAGTGACGATGGCGGGCCACGATCCGTTCTATCCGACGCCGTTTCGCGTCGGTGAAAGCGCCGCTGCGGCGCTGGCGGCGGTCGGCGTTGCCGCTAGCGATATCTGGGAAATGCGCACGGGCCGCCGTCAGCAGATCAAGGTCGACGTCAGCGAAGCAGCGGCCACGCTGCGCACCGTCGATTACACGCGCGCGCCGAATCGTGACGGCACGTATGAGCACGTGCCGATTCCGCAGACGATGGCGCATATGCTGACGGTCACGCAGCCATGGCGCACCGCCGACGGCCGCTGGCTGCTGCCGCATTTCAATTTGCCGAATCTGGCGGCGCGCGTGCTCGACGTGCTGAAGTGCGAAAGCACGCCGCAAGCGGTGCAGGCCGCGGTCGCGCGCTGGAATGCCGATGAACTCGAAGAGGCGATCGCCGCGGCCGGCGCGTGCGGCGGCACGATCCGTTCGCGCGACGAATGGCTCGCACATCCGCAGGGACGCTATCTGGCCGAGCGGCCGGTGATCGAAATCGAGCGTATCGGCGACAGCGCGCCGGAGCCGTTCATCCCCGGCACGCGTCCGCTGTCCGGCACGCGCGTGTTGGATCTGACGCGTATCCTCGCCGGCCCGATCGCCGGCCGCACGCTGGCCGAGCATGGCGCCGACGTGCTGATGGTGACGAGCCGTGGCTTGCCGCAAACGCCGGAACACGTGCGCGACACGAGTCATGGCAAGCGTAGTTGCTTTCTCGATGTGAAGCTCGCGACCGACGCCGCGCGTCTTGCTTTGCTTGCGGGCGAGGCCGACGTGTTCATCGATGGCTATCGGCCTGGGCGTCTCGCCGCGCGAGGCTTCGGCGCGGAGCAGCTCGCCGCGTTGCGGCCCGGCATCGTGCACGTGACGGTCAGTTGCTTCGGCTCCGGCGGCCCATTCGCGGAGCGCGCGGGCTGGGAACAGATCGCGCAGGCAGTCACCGGCGTATGCGAAGCAAACGGGCGCCTGACGGGTGCGGGTCAACCGAAGCTCGTGTTCGCGCCGATGTGCGACTACACGACCGGCTATCTGGCCGCCTACGGCGCGATGCTGGCGCTGGCGCGGCGCGCGCGCGAGGGCGGCAGCTACCGCGTGCATGTGTCGTTGTGCCAGGCCGCGATGTTCGCGCAACGGCGCGGTCTGGTCGACGCATTCGGTGACGCGCCCGGCAAGCTCTCCGAAGACGCGCTGAAACCACTCTATGTCGATGAAGAGACCTGTTATGGTCCGCTGCGCACGTTGGGGCCGGTGTTGAAGATGTCCGAGACGCCGTGCCGCTGGGTGCTGCCGACGCCGCGTCTGGGCGGTGACGAAGCGGTGTGGCTCACGCATGCGCGCACCGCCTGGCTGAACGGCTGACGCGGATAGGTTGACGCAAATAAAAAGAGCGGCGCACCGGGAGGAGGTCCGGTGCGCCGCTTGACGCTGCTGCTTTGTTGCTGCGTTGTTGCTCTTTGTACGCGCGGGTTGTATCCGCTTCGTGTTTGCTTCGTATCCGTCGTCTATTCGCCGCCGCAAGCACTCAAAGCCACAAGCAACGGCGCCTCTACCTCAACCATCCTTCATGAATGCGCGCAACGACACGCTCAGCGCGGTCGCAATGACCAGCACCACCGCCATGCCGATCATCCCCGCCGAGAACGCGCCGGTCTTGTCCTTCAAAAAGCCCACCAGATAAGGCCCAACGAAGCCGCCAAACGCGCCGATACAGTTGATCAGCGCAATACCGCCGGCGGCCGCCTGTCCGCTCAGGAACCGGCTCGGAATCGTGAAGAACACCGTGCGCGCGGTAATCGTGCCGATCAACGCGAACGTGATACCGACCAGCGCGGGCATCAGCTGATTGAACATGATCGAGAACACGAGGCCAAGCGCGCCGAGCACGCAGGTCAACGCCAGATTCAGAATGCGTTTGCCGGTGCGGTCGACATGCGCCGCCCACACGAGCATCAGCACGCTCGCGAAGAAGTAGGGAATCGCGGACAGCCAGCCGGTCATCGTGATGCTGATGCCGTGTCCCTTCAGGATCTGCGGCAGCCAGATCGCGACACCGTACGAGCCCATCGAGAAGCTGAACGAGATCAGGCCGAGGATATACACGCGCGGGTCGCGCAGCGCCGGCAGGAACGAGTGCGTCGGCGCATGGTTGATCTTTGCGTCGCGCGCGAGCGCGCCTTCCAGTGCATCGCGTTCGCCCGGCGTCAGCCATTTGGCGTCGGCGGGACGGTCGGTGAGCATGTACAACGTGACGATGCCGAGCACGCATGCCGGCAGCCCTTCGACGATGAACATCCATTGCCAGCCCGCGAGACCGAGCAGGCCGTCCAGATGCAGCAACGACACCGATAGCGGGCCGCCGATAAACGACGACAACGGCGTGGATACCGTGAACCATGCGAGCACGCGGGTCCGGTAAGGCGTCGGAAACCACAGCGTCAGATAGAAGATCACGCCGGGGAAGAAGCCCGCTTCGGCAACACCCAGCAGAATCCGCGTCAGGTAGAAGCTGTTCGGCCCGACCGCGAGCGCCGTCGCGGCCGCGGCGAGCCCCCACGAGATCATGATGCGCGCGATCCATCTGCGCGCGCCGTAGCGATACAGGCCGAGATTGCTCGGCACTTCGCACAGGCAGTACGCGGCGAACATCAGGCCCGCGCCGAGACCGAATTGGGTCTCGCTGATCTGCAGTGCCTTGAGCATCGTCAGCGCGCCGAAACCGACACTCGTGCGGTCCAGATACGCGAGGAAATAGCCCAGCGCGACGATCGGTATGAGCCGCCAGCCGGCCTTGCGGATCGCACTGCGCTCCAGTTCGGCGAGGTCGTCGGGTGAGGCGGCGAGCGTGCCCATTTCGGGCTGCGCGGCATGCTGCATTGAAGTCTCCTGTGTGTGTTTTGTTTGGGTAGCGCGGCGGCCTGTTATCGGCTGCTGGGTGGCTCGGCGCTCAAGCGCTCAAGCGCGTGTGGATGCATCGCCACGGGCGCGGGTAGTCGTTCATCGCACGTCGCGCTATTGCGCCGGTTGACCGGTGGCGTAACTGAAGCCCTTCGGCAGGCCGGCCGCATTCAGATAACCGTACAGCGGTTCGCCCGGCAGCCCGGCTGCCAGCCGCTCGCGCGCGGCGATCAATTGCTCGATGTCGATGCCGGTCGGCACGCCCATCGCTTCCAGCAGGAACACGAGGTCTTCGGTAACGATGTTGCCGGTCGCGCCGGGCGCATAAGGACAGCCGCCGATGCCGCCTTGCGACGCGTCGAACGTCGTCACGCCGGCGTTGAGCGCGGCAACCACGTTAGCGAGCCCCTGGCCGCGCGTATTGTGAAAATGCGCGCCGCCGGCCGCCGCGCCGAGTTCCTGCTGCAAACGTCTGAACAGACGCTTGACCTGTGCCGGGTTGCCGTAGCCCGCGGTGTCCGACAGTCCCACTTCGTCGACGCCGCATTGCCGCGCGGCGACGGCAATACGCAGCACGTCGTCTTCCGGCACGACGCCCTGCAGCGTGCAGCCGAACGCGGTGGAGAGTCCCGCTTCGATTTCGATGTCCGGATAGCGCGCGTCGCGCAACGCGACGATGGAGGCGAGTTCGTCGAACATCTGCGCGTGAGTCTTGCGCACGTTCGCAAGCGAATGGGGTTCGCTGACCGAAAACGGTACGGTGATCTTGTGCACACCGGCTGCCAACGCGCTTTCGGCGCCGCGCCGGTTCGGCACCAGCGCGGCGACGCGCAAGCCGGGCAGCGTCAGCGCATGCGCGACCACTTGCGCGGCATCGGCCATTTGCGGTAGCAGCGTAGCCGGCACGAACGAGCCGACTTCGATCTCGCGCAGGCCGGCGCGCGCCAGCGCGTCGATCCACGCGCACTTCGCTGCCGTGCTCATGATGGTGGTGACGCTCTGCAAGCCGTCCCGCGGGCCGACTTCGCTGATCAGCACGCCGGTGCTGTCGGAATTCATTGCACTGCGCTCCGTGTTCTATCTAATAGAATGACATTCTGTCTTTATTCCATGTTACGGAGAGCGACCGTCCAGTGTCAAGCAATCTTGACGTGCTTCGTCTAGCTCGCGTATATTTTAGAATATCGTTCTATAGGAAAGAATTATGGCGAGTGTGAAGCATCGGCAGTATCCTGCCTGCCGCAACACCGCCCGCACGTATTTCAATTCGACCGAGAGATTTGCCCATGATGTATCTGGATCAACCACCACGCCTGATCGAATCCCGCATCTGGAGCGCCATGCCTGAAGAATTGCGGCAGAAAGGTCAGGTGTCCGCATGGGCCCAGGCGAACAAGCCGGGGCAGTCGGTGGAAAGCTTTATCGAAGGTCCGGCATTCGACACCGACGGCAATCTGTATATCGTCGATATCCCTTATGGCCGCGTGCTGCGTATTACGCCGGCCGGTGCATGGCAGGTCGTCGCGCAATATGAAGGCGAGCCGAACGGGCTGAAGTTTCATCAGGACGGCCGCATCCTGATCGCCGACTATCGCAACGGCCTGATGGAACTCGATCCGGTGAACGGCCGTGTGCGCGCGTTGCTGGCGCGGCGTAACGCCGAGTCGTTCAAGGGCATCAACGACCTCGCGATCGCATCGAACGGCGATATCTATTTCACCGACCAGGGCCAGACCGGCTTGCACGATCCGACTGGCCGCGTGTTCCGGCTCGCTGCGGACGGCCGGCTCGAATGTCTGATCGACAATGGCGTGAGTCCGAACGGGCTCGTGCTCGACGTCCATGAACAGTGTCTGTATGTCGCGATGACACGCGACAACGCAATCTGGCGCGCGCCGTTGTCGGCATCGGGCGGCGTCGCGAAGGTAGGGCGCTTCTGCTCGATGTTCGGCACCAGCGGTCCCGATGGACTCGCGATGGACGAAGCCGGCAACCTGGCGGTCGCGCATGCATCGCTCGGCCATGTGTTTCTGTTCGCGCCGAATGGCGAATGCATCGCGCGCGTGAAATCGGCGGCCGGGCCGACGGTGACCAATGTCGCGTTCGGCGGCCCGGAGCGCCGTCAGCTTTTCATGACCGAATCGATGACGGGCAGCATCCTCGTCGCCGACATGCCGCATCCGGGCATTGCGCTGCCGCGCCGTCGCGGCTGAGTACCTGCGTGTAGCCCGCGTCAGTCGAACAAACGGATGCGGGCACACAGCGATACATCGCAATACGTGGCAATCCCTGGCAATACACGGCAACACAACGCCATACAAAGCGATGAGCGAGTAGCAAAACACACAGCGGAGCGCAACGACTCCGCAAGGAGACAGCATGAACGACGCGCGCCCTCTCGACGCCTCTCCCGCATCAAGCGAAGCCACGCAATCCGACACCGCGTTGCAGCGCGCGGTGCGCAAGAACGCATGGCGTCTGATTACGTTCCTGTCGCTGTGCTATCTGGTCAATTTTCTCGACCGCACCAGCGTCAGCTACGCGGCGTTGCAGATGAACAAAGCAGTCGGCCTCACGCCGACACAGTTCGGCTGGGGCGCGGGGATGCTGTTCATCAGCTATTGCGTGTTCGAGGTGCCGAGCAATCTCGCGATGTATCGCTACGGCGCGCGCCGCTGGATCGCGCGCATCATGATCACGTGGGGCATTGCTGCGATGGCGATGGCGTTGACCGCGGGGCCGATCAGCTTCTACGTGCTGCGCTTTCTGCTCGGCGCCTTCGAGGCGGGCTTTTTCCCGGGCGTGATCTGGTACATCTCGATCTGGTTTCCGGCCAGCTATCGCACCCGGGTGCTGGCCTGGTTCGCGGTGGCCGCGCCGGTATCGCAGACGCTCGGCGCGCCGCTTTCAGTGGCGCTGCTGCGCCTCGACGGCTGGTTCGGACTCGGCGGCTGGCAATGGATGTTCATTCTGCAGGGCTTGCCCGCCGTGCTGCTTGGTGTAGTGGCGCTGAAGGTGCTGCGCGATACGCCGGCCGGCGCGACATGGCTCGCGGCGGACGAACGGCGTGCATTGCTCGATGCGCTCGCCTCCGAAACGCACGATCGCCCGAAGAAAAATCTGCTGGCCGCATGCAAGGATATTCGTGTGGTGACGCTCGCCTTCATCACGTTCAGTTTTACGATCGGCTCGTACGGCATCGGCTTGTGGCTGCCGCTGATTCTGAAGGGACATGGCTTGTCGCTCAGCGCGGTGGGCTGGTGGTCGAGCGTCGCGTTTCTGGCGGCATCGGTAGCAACGATCGTGGCCGCGCGCTATGTCGATCGCAGCGGACGCCGCGTCGCGAGCCTGATGGCCGCGATGATCCTGGCGACTTGCGGGCTCGTGTGCGCGGTGGTGTTTCCGTCGTTCGCGGTCACACTCGTGTGCCTCGTGCTGGCGATTGCCGGCACGATCGCCGCGCGCACCGTGTTCTATACGATACCGTCTACCTTCTTGACCGGCGCCGCCGCGGCCGGCGGGTTCGCGGCGATCAACTGCATCGGCTCGCTGGGCGGCTTCGTCGGACCGGGTCTGTTCGGCTGGCTGAAGGATCTCACGCATTCATACGATGCCGGCATGCTCGGCATCGCCGCAGTGCTGCTAGTGGGTACGCTGCTCGCGT
This sequence comes from Paraburkholderia sp. ZP32-5, assembly GCF_021390495.1. Lineage (NCBI taxonomy): Bacteria > Pseudomonadati > Pseudomonadota > Betaproteobacteria > Burkholderiales > Burkholderiaceae > Paraburkholderia > Paraburkholderia sp. ZP32-5. Next base: position 557,381 of record NZ_JAJEJP010000003.1, read on the forward strand.
GGTCGCTGAAGCTGACCACGCGTACATAGCGTGGCGCGTCGATTAATGACCCAGTTGCGCGTGCGTTTCGCGCGGCACCGTGCGCACCGCGAGATCGCCGGGCATGCCCATGCGCTCGTACCACAGTTCGACGAAGCCGAGCGAGGCCGGCGACAGCGTGTGCTCGGCGTGCGTAATGAGCTGGATATCACGCGGCACGGCCGGCTGTTCGATACGCCGCGCGGTCAGCTTGTGGTACGCAAGCGAATCGAGCAGCACGGCAGGCAACACCGCCACGCCGAGATTGGCCGATGCGAACGACAGCGCGGTCGACAGATACGACACTTCGTAAGCGGGCTTCATGCGCTCGCCGCGATCGCGCAGCGCGGCATCGATCAGATCGCGAATCCCGTTGCCTTGCTTGACGGTGATGCAGGGCAGCTTCAACACATCGTCCCATGTCACGCGATGCTGACGCGCGAGCGGCGAATCGGCCAGACAGATCGCGCTGATATGGTCGCGCGTCAGACATTGAAGCTCGATCCCTTCCGGTTTGCTGCCGAGCGTGCCGATGCTGAATTCCACTTCCTCGCTGAGCACCGGCACGGTTAGCCGGTCGGGCGCGACATCCTGCATCGCCACTTCGACGTCCGGATAGCGAATACGGTAATCGGCGAGCAGCGTGGGCAGCACCGCGGCAGCCACCGATGGCGTCGACGCGAAACTGAGCCGCCCGCGGCGGCGCTCGTTGATGCCGCGCGCGCCCGCTTTCAGCACGTCGAGATCGCGCAGCATGCGCTCCGCGGTGGGCAGCATTTCATGGGCGGCCGCGGTGGGACGAAGGGTTCGGGACGTGCGATCGAACAGCTTGATGCCGAGCCCCTCTTCGAGCTGCCGCAGCAGCACACTGGCGGCCGATTGCGTGATGAACATCTGGTCGGCCGCGCGGGTGAGCACGCCGAGCCGGTAAGCGAGCACGAAAGCTTGCAATTGACGAAGAGTCGGATTCATAAGGCGACTTTATGTGGGCGTATTTATATGTCGTAGACTTTTATAGATAATGCGCCGTACATTAAAGTCTCGCAAGGAAAAAGCGGGGTACGTGAGCCACTTTCCGTCGAATGCAATGACGTACCGGTTCGATTGGAGTAAGGATTGCGGCAGCGCGGTATCGCGCTCGCAATCCGGGCCGTGGGAACAAGAGCGTCGGCCAGCAATAGCCGACGCTATTCACGCCTGCATCAGGCGTGAATAGACGGGATAACCCCTGGAGATGACGCGCGCGCTTGCGCAAGCCATGCACTCGCGTCTTTCTGTTCGCCGAGCCAGCCGTGCAGGAAATCGCGGAAGGTCTGCGCGGCCGGGCTCAATGTGCGGCCGCGCCGATGCAGCAATGCGATCGGCCGCGCAATCGGCGCGCCGGCCAGCTTGCGCGCAACCACTCGATACGCGTCCAGCACGGCGGCCGTATACCCTGGTACGAACGCAATGCCGAGTCCGGCCACTACCATGCCGATCACGGTCCACACCTGCGCGACTTCATATTGAGGAAGCAACTGCACGCCGGCTTCGCTTGCGTTCACATCGACCAGCTGCCGCGTTACGTTGCGCGCCGTCAGCGCGATCAGCGGAAAGCGCGCGACATCGCGCCATGTGATTTCCGTCTGCTGGCTGAGCGGGTGATGCTCGGGCATGATCAACACCACCTCGTCGAGCAGAATGGTTTCGCCCGCAAGCAGATCGCCGGTGCCACCGGGATTGCCGAGGCCGAGTTCGACCGCGCCATCCTCGACCAGGTGTCGAACATCGCCCGACGCCACATCGCGCAGCACCACCGAAATCTCCGGATAGTCGCGTTTGTACGCGGCAATGATCGACGGCAGCATCGCCGAGCACAGCAGCGGCGAGGCTGCGATGCTCACACGGCCGCGGCGTCGGTTCGACAGATCGCGGGTGTCCGCGATCGCCGCGTTCAGCTCATGCAGCAGCCGCATCGCGGTCGGATGAAACTCCGCGCCGGCGTCGGTCAACTGCGCCGCGCGCGACGTGCGATCGAGCAGCCTGACGCCAAGCTCTTTCTCCAGTTCATGAATCAGCAGACTGACGGCGGCCTGCGTGACGTGCAGCACCGCTGCCGCGTTGGTGAAGCTCTTCTCCTGCGCAACGACCACGAAAGCGCGCAACTGTTTGAGCGACACATTGCCGATCTGAAACGGTTCGGAAGCCATGAGCCCACCTTATGCACGCACAACTATTACTCGTTGGCCGCCTGCGCGGACGGTCGCTAGACTGACTGGCGCCGGGCGCCCGATGCGCGCGAGCGGCAATGTCGAATCCGATCCCGGCAGAATCCGGTTATGAACGGCATGGCCGTCGCCTTACGTTGCACATCACGCATTACTACTGCAAAAACAGGCTGAATCTGTTTGAATCCACGACGCGAGCATTGTGCTTGTCTCTTTCCATTGCTTCCAGAGCAAAGGCCCCGGTGAACAACCGGGGCCTTTTTTTACAGCGTTTTATCGCGTTGCAGCGTACGAAACCTACAGCGCTTCTTTCAAGCCCGCCGCTTCATCCGGCCCGGGCCTCGGGTCCTCCACTGTCTCGATCGGCTGGCCGTCCTTGTCGGTGCGCAGCATCAACACGCCGATCAGACCGAGCGCGAAGAACAGCGTCGCGTAGTGGGCCGGCACGAACTTGTCGCCGGTGACATGCATCAGCCAGGTCAGGATGAACGGCGAGAAGCCGCCGAACAACGATGCGCCGATGTTGTACGAAATCGCCAGACCGGTCGAACGCACGGAGGTCGGGAACAGCATCGCGGACGCGGACGGCACCGAGCTGGTCGCGGCGCTCGACAGCAACGCGAACACGCTTTCCACCGTGAGGATCGACGTCACCGACGGTGCGTGAATCATCCAGTAGTAGGACGGGTAGAGCGTCAGCAGGAACAGGAACAGCGAAATGCTCATCACGAGCTTCTGACCGACGCGGTCGCCGAGCCAGCCGAAGAACGGAATCGTCACGATACGCAGCGACACCGACAGCAGCAGCACCATGAACGGCAGCTTGAGCGGCATGCCGAGCGTTTGCACCGCGAAGATCGGCAGGAACGTGAAGATCACGTAGGACATCACGTTCAACGCCGCGCTCATCGAGGTCGAAATGAACACTTCTCGCGGGTATTCGGAGAACACCTTGCTGAGCGGCGCGCGTGCGGGCTTGCTGAGTCGCGAGAACGCTTCGGTCTCGGGCATCCGGTTACGAATGTAGATACCGACTGGACCGATCAGCAGGCCGAAGGCGAACGGCAAGCGCCACGCCCACGATTCCACCGCTTCTTTCGAGAACATGTTGGTCAGGATCGCACCCATCGCGATCGCGCACAACGCGCCCAGCGCCTGCGCGAACATCTGCCAGCTGCCGTAGAAGCTGCGGCGGCTTTTCGGCGCATATTCGACCAGCATCGCGGTCGCGGTGCCGAACTCGCCACCGGCCGAAATGCCCTGCAGCAGTCTCGCGAGCACCACCAGCAGCGGCGCGACGATGCCGATCGTCGCGAAGCTCGGCGTGAACGCGACGATCGCCGAGGCCAGCGTCATCAGCATGATCACCAGCGTCAAACCCGCCTTACGACCGTAGCGGTCCGCGTACATACCGAGCACCACGCCGCCGATCGGCCGCACGACGAAGCCGGCACCGAACGTTGCCGTAGTCATCAGCAGCGCGCCGTAAGGATTGTCCGCCGGGAAAAACTGCTTCGAGATCACCAGCGTGAGAAAGCCGAATAGTACGAAGTCGTACCATTCGAGAACGTTACCGATGGTCGAAGCGACCGCGCCTCGCCAGTTTCCAGCCTTGCCAGAAGCTTCCATTGCCGCTCCCTATGTGGTTGTGTGCACGTCTGTACGCGCTGCCGGATTAACACGACCCGGCAAACGCGCCATGGCCGCGATCATTGTTGAATGGACTTGTATTCCAGAAACGCTTCGATACTGAACCGGCCGTTTTCGCGGCCGAATCCCGACTGCCCAAAGCCCCCGAATGGCGAAGCGGGATTCGGTGGCGCGCCGTTGAGAATCACCTGCCCCGTGCGCATGCGGCGCGCCGCGTTCATCGCACGTGACTCGCTGGCCGACCACACCGCGCCGGACAGTCCGTAGCGGGTGGCGTTCGCGAGTTCGATGCCGTCGTCGTCGCCGTCGTACGGCATCACGGCGAGTACGGGGCCGAATACTTCTTCGCAGTTGAGCTGCATCGTGCGGGTGACGTCGTAAAAGACCGTCGGCGCGACGAAGTAGCCGCGTTCGAAGCCGGGCGCGCGGCCCGCGCCGCCGGCCAGCAGCGTGGCGCCTGCGTCGACTGCGGCGCGGATGTGCCGGTCGATGCTGTCGAACTGGCGCGCGTTCGCGACCGGACCGAGCCGCGTGCTTTCATCGATCGGATCGCCGAGCTTCCATTCGGCAAGCGCCGCGGTGATGCGCTGCACGACTTCGTCCTGCAGATGACGCGGCGTCAGCAGACGCGATTGCGCGACGCACGCCTGGCCCGAGTTGTTCATGCAGCGGCGCACGATCATCGGCACCGCCGCGTCGAGATTCGCATCGTCGAGAATCAGCGCGGCCGATTTGCCGCCGAGTTCCAGCGCGGTGCGTTTCAGCGAGCCCGCCGTGCTGGCGAGAATGCGGCTCGCGACCGGGCCCGAACCGGTGAAGCTGACGATATCGATACGCGGGTCCGACACCAGCCATTCGCCGACTTCCGCGCCGCCCCACACCATGTTCACGAGCCCCGGCGGCAGATCCGCTTCGGCGACCGCTTCCATAAAAAGCTGCGCGGCGCCGGGCGCGACTTCGCTGGCCTTGAGCACCGTCGGGCAACCCGCGCCGATTGCGCCGGCCACTTTCGCGACGATCTGATGCAGCGGGTAATTCCACGGCGTGATCGCGGCGACCACGCCGACCGGTTCACGTACCACGCGCGACGTGCGAATGGTCTCTTCCCACTTCAACTGGTGCAGACCTTCGATGATCGCGTCGAGATTGGCGAGCGGCATCGGCACCTGCATCGAGCGGCCGACCCACACCGGCACGCCGACTTCGGTCACGAGGCTGGCGACGATCTGTTCGGTGCGCTTCGCGATCGCCGCGCGCAGCGCGGTCAGCGCGCGCTCGCGCTGTTCGATGCTGCTGGCCGCCCAACGAGGGAAGCAGCGATGCGCGGAATCGATGGCGGCATCGACGTCGGCCTTGCTGCAGGACAGCAGTTCGCCGACCTGCTGCTCGGTGACGGGGCTCACCAGCTTGATCAGTGACGTGCCGGTAACGGGCTGCCACTGATTGTCGACATAGAAGTGTCGATAACTGTTCATGTACGCGACCTCGCGGGAACAAGAAAACGCGCGATAACGGACCTGCCCCGACGGGCTACCGCTACCGCATTCGACATCGCGCGGCGGGCGCTCTTTGGCGCCGGCTGCCGCGCGAACCTGGCGCTATGCCGCGCGTATCGACTCGACGATCGAAGAAAGCTCCTCGATAAAGCGCGTGTTTTCCTCGGGCGTGCCGACCGTCACGCGCAGCCACTGCGGCAAGCCGTAGCTCGCGAGTGGGCGCACGATCACGCCGCGGCGCATCAGCGCGCCGTTGACCCGTTGACCGGCTTCCTTCTCTTCACCGACCTTGACCATCACGAAGTTGCCATGCGAACGCACATAGGCGAGGCCGAGTTCATCGAAAGCCTTGCCGAGCCGCTCCAACCCCTGCAGGTTGATCGTGCGCGAGCGTTCGAGGAAGTCGTGATCGGACAGCGCGGCAATCGCCGCGGCCTGCGCGAGCGAATTGACGTTGAATGCCGGGCGCAGCCGGTTCAGAAGACCGGTTAGCGTGGGGCTGGCGACGCCGAAGCCGACGCGCAAGCCGGCGAGCCCGAAGGCCTTCGAAAAGGTGCGCGTCACGCAGAGATTCGGAAAGCGCTCGATCCAGTGCAGCGAGTCGTAGCGGTCGCCGTCGCTCAGATATTCCGTATAGGCCTCGTCCAGCACCACGATGATATGAGGCGGGACTTTTTCGAGGAACGCTTCGATCTTGCTGCCGGCAATGAATGTGCCAGTGGGATTGTTCGGATTGGCGACGAACATCAATCGCGTATTCGGTTTGATCGCCGCGAGCATTGCATCGAGATCGTGGCCCATCTGCGAATCGACGGGCACGACGATATGTTCGGCGCCGCATGCCTGGGTCGCGTTGCCGTACACGACGAAGGCGTACTGCGAATACACCGCCGACAGTCCCGGATGCAGTACCGCGTGCGCGGCCATTTCAAGCAGATCGTGACTGCCGTTGCCGAGCGTGATACAGGCGGCGTCGACGGAATAAGCGGCGGCGAGCGCCTGCTTCAGATCGTGGCCATTCGAATCCGGATAACGGCTCGCTTCTTCGAGCGCGGCGGCGATAGCCGCTTTCGCGAGAGGCGGCATCCCGAGCGGATTTTCGTTCGATGCGAGTTTGACGATGGTCGAACGCTCGAGGCCGAACTCGCGCATGACATCGGATACCGGTCGTCCCGCCACATACGGCGGAATGTCGAGAATATGGGGAGCGCACTGCGTAAGAAACTCTGACATGCCTGTCTCATCCTGTGTTTTCGGCGTCGGCGTCGTGCGCCGTTTCGCGCTGTTTCGTTGTGCGGCGGGTGTAGTGCAACAGCGATGCGTGTCGTTCCCGGCACCCGGCGCGGCTGATCGCATGGGCGCGAATCGAACCGTCGACAACGGGGCCAGGCCACCTGTCACATCCACGTTCACGGGACGTTGAACAAGCGGGCAATTTAATTTACTGGCGCCAATACCTGACGACAAACGAAATAAAAAGATGCGGGCATAAAGTGATTGCATGGTTCAGCGCGGCAGCAGGGGCGCGCGGCGACAAGCGGGTGAACGCTTTGCAATCAGGCAGGGTTAACCGCAAGTCGCGGCACGGTGCATATGGTTGTGCCTGCAATCAGCCGCCGCGCCGTGCGGCGTGACAGCGGCTCACAGATGCAGCCCTTCGGAGCGCCGCATCAATTCGATCAGCGTGTCGATTTCCGGCAAGTCCGGCCGGTCGCGGCGCGCGTAGTTGAGCGTGACATACATTGGCTCGACGTCGACATCCAGCTCGATCAGCGAGCCGGCGGCGAGATCCGCCTGCAACGCGCGCCGTAACGCGCAGGTGATGCCCATGCCGGCCATCACCATGTCGCGCACCGTGTTCATCTCCTGCGCCTGGGCGGCGATGATCGGATCGGCGAGGCCGATCGCGCGCAACCGGTTCGCGATCATGCGGCCGAATTGCGATTGCTCGTAGGGGCTCACGAACGGATAGGCCGATAGCGCGCCGATCGAAATGTTCTGTTCTTTGGCGAGCGGATGGGTAGGTGGCGCAATGAAGGCGAGCCGGTAGCGCGAAATCGGCTCGGTGTGCAGCTCCGGCATGTCGCCGTCGCCGAGCAGGAACACCAGATCGACCGCGCCTTTCGTATACAGCGCGTGGACTTCCTCGAAGGTGCCGGTGCGCACGATCAGTTCGACCTGCGTACCCAGCGATGTGAATTCTTCCAGCGGCCGGCGCAGCAGCGCGTTCGCGACGAAACGCTGCACCGCGAAATGCAGCTTGCGTTTGGACTGCCCGACATCCGAAGACATGGCTCGCGCGCGTGCGAGCGTATCGACCGCGTACGCATAGAAGCTGCGGCCGACCGCCGTGAGCTGAGGGGAAACACCAGGATGACGTTCGAACAGCGCGCTGCCGACCTTGGCCTCCAGATCGCGCATATGAACGCTGACCGCGGGCTGCGTGATATCGAGTTCGCTGGCCGCCGAACCGAAACCGCCGGTATCGACCACCGCGACGAAGACCTCGAGACCTCGCATCGTCACCTGCCGCATTCGTGTCCCCTCGCACCCGCTCGTTAGCCCATAACAATCCTACTATGAACCCATAGCCAATAGCGGATTGGCGGTCGTTAAGGGTCGCATTTAGCCTTCGTTCACCTGCTACTCATCCGATCTGAAACGTGGACCTCGACATGAATCTCATAGGCGTGGATATCGGCGGTACTTTTACCGATCTCGTCGGCTACCGGCACGGCGAACTCGTGCTCTCGAAGACCCTTACCACCCCCGCGAACCCGACCGACGGCGTCGCGCGCGCACTCGATCTGGCCGGCACCCGGCTCGGCGAAATCGACGAGTTCCTGCACGGCTCGACCATCGCGATCAACACGGTGCTCGAACGCAGCGGCGTCGTCACCGCGCTGATTACAACCGAAGGCTTTCGCGATGTCTACGAAATCGGCCGTGGCAACCGGCCCGATGCGTTCGATATCCAGTTCAGACGGCCGCGCCCGCTGGTGCCGCGCGACCTGCGCCATGAAGTGCGCGAGCGGCTCAACGCACGCGGCGACGTGTTGGTGCCACTCGACGAAGCGCAAGTGCTCGCGCTCGGCGAACGGCTGGTTGGCGCGGGCATCGAGTCCGTCGCGGTCTGTCTGCTGCACGCGTATGCGAATCCTGTCCACGAACGCGCGGTGGGCCGCCTGCTGCGTGAAGCGTTTCCGACGCTGTTCGTCACGCTGTCGCATGAAATCCTGCGCGAATGCCGCGAATACGAACGCACGTCGACCACGGTGCTGAATGCGTATGTCGGTCCGCGCGTGCAGCGCTATCTGCGCACGCTCGAAGCGCATCTGCGCGAGCGCGGCTTCGACGGCGGCATCCATATGATGCGGTCGAGCGGCGGCAGCATGTCGCTCGCGCATGCATGTGTCGAGCCGGTGTCGATGATGGAGTCGGGGCCGGTCGCCGGCATGATCGGCGCCGGGCACGTGGCGAAGCAGCTCGGGCTGCGGCAGGTGATCGGCTTCGATATGGGCGGCACGACCGCGAAGGCCACGCTGATCACCGACGGCGAAATGACGATCGAAGAGGGTTACTACATCGGCGGCTATTCGACCGGCCAGCCGATGCAACTGCCGGTGGTCGCGATCGTCGAGGTCGGCACCGGCGGCGGCAGCATCGCGTGGCGCGACGATTCGGGCGGGCTGCACGTCGGCCCGCGCAGCGCGGGTTCGGCGCCGGGGCCGGTGTGCTACGCGCGCGGCGGCGAGGAGCCGACCATCACCGACGCGAACCTCGTGCTCGGGCGCCTGAATGCCGGGCGCTTTCTCGGCGGCGGCATGGCGCTCGATGCCGAAGGCGCGGAGCGCGCGATCGCCACGCGCGTCGGCGAGCCACTGAATCTGCCGACCGCCGAGGCCGCGATGGGCATCGTCAGGATCGCCGATTCGGCGATGGCGCTGGCGGTGCGCGCCGTGTCGGTGCGCAAGGGCGTGGATCCGCGCGATGCCGCGATGATCGCGTTCGGCGGCGCCGGGCCGGTGCACGCGGCCGCGCTGTGCAAGGAAATTCATATCCCGACACTGGTGATTCCGAACCTGCCCGGCAACTTCTCGGCGCTCGGCATGCTGCTCGCGCCGTGGCGTCACGACGTGGTGCGCACGCTGGTCGGCACACTCGGTCAGCTCGATGCGGGCGCGGTCGCCGCCGCGTTCGAGGATCTGCGCGCGAGCGCCCGCCGTCAGCTCGCCAGCGACGGGCTCGACGACGCGCAGGCGCAGTTCGCGTTCGGCGTCGATCTGCGTTACCGGGGGCAGGAGCACAGCATCGCGGTGCCGCTCGCGTCGCCCGATGCGCTGTCGCATACCAATACCGAGTTGCGCGCGCGCTTCGACGAACTGCACGACAAACGCTACGGCCATTCGGCGGTCGGCGAGATCATCGAGGTCGTCAATCTGCGTTTGACGGTGACGGTCGAGCGCGCCACCGGCTCGGCCGACAAACTGCTCGGCGCGGAGCTGCCCGAGGCGACCGAACCCCGCGAACAGACTCGCGACGTGATCTTCGACGATCCGGCCCGGCCGCTGCCGACCCGCATCCTGTGGCGTCCGAGTCTCGCGGCCGGTTTCACGGTCGAGGGGCCGGCCATCATCGAGGAACCGCATTCGACCACGGTGCTGTTTCCGGGCGACGTCGCGCGCGTCACCGAACACGGCCACATCGTGATCGCCATCCAACTTTCGCCAGAGGGCCTGCAATGACAGCCGACACTCACGCCGCCGCGCCATCCGCCGTGCCGGCCGCCCGCAAGGTCAATCCGATCACGCTCGAAGTGGTCACCAATTCGCTGATCGCATACGCGGAAGAAATGGCGCTCGCGCTGTGCAAATCCGCGTACAACATGATGATTTACGAGGTGCGCGACTTCTGTTGCGGGCTCATCGATACCGAAGGGCGGATGATCTGCCAGAACTCGGGCGGCCTGCCGATCTTTCTCGCCGACCTGGATATCGCGGTGCGCGACGGCATCGAGCGTTATGGGTTGGACGGCTTCGCGCCCGGCGACGTGATCATCATGAATCACGCCGGCGTGTGCGGGCAGCATCTGAATAACGTCGTCGTGTATACGCCGTGCTTCCATGAAGGCCGGCTCGTTGCGTTCGCGGCCAATCGCGCGCACTGGGTCGACGTCGGCGGCCTGCGCACCGGCTTTGGCAACGTGCAGACCTACGAGATCTTCCACGAGGGCATCCAGATGCGCTCGATCAAGCTGTACGACGCCGGCAAGCGCAACGAGGGCGTGTGGCAGATGATCTCCGACAACATCCGCTTTCCCGACGCGTCGCTCGGCGATCTGCGCGCGCAGATCGCCGCCTGCCAGCTCGGCGGCCGGCGTCTGGCCGAGCTGTATGGGCGCTATACGGTGCAGACCGTCAGCGACTGCATCGCCGCTTCATGGGACCAGGCCGAGGCCGATGCACGCGCGGTGGTCGAGCGGATTCCGGACGGCGTCTACACCGCCGAATCGCGGCTCGACAGCGACGGCCGCCGCCTGAACATACCGTTGCGCGTGAAAGTATCGGTGAAGGTCGAAGGCTCGAACCTGACCATCGATTATTCGGAGATGAACGAACAGGTGCCGGGTCCACTGAACTCCGGTTACTCAGGCGGCCTGTCCGCCGCGCGGGTCGCGTTCAAGTGCATCACGGCGCCGCATGCGCCGGTCAACGAAGGCTGCTTCCGGCCGCTGACGCTGGTTTCGCCGCTGGGCACGATGCTCAACGCGAGGCCGCCGGCCGCGCTCGGGCTGTGGAGCGTCGCGTTGCCGACCGTCATCGATACGCTGCTGCGCGCGTTGACACCGGCGCTGCCGCAGTTCATTCCCGCAGCGCACAAGGGCGACATGGGCGGCTGCTCGTTCTATGGTCAGCGCGCGCAAAGCGGCGAGCGCTACGTGCTGATGAATATCTTCGGCGGCGGTTGGGGCGGCCGTAATAGCGCGGATGGCGAGTCCGCGTCGGTGTCGATCTGTCAGGGCGACGTGCGCAATACGCCGGTCGAGCTGCAGGAAATCCGCTATCCGTTCCTGATCGAATGCCATCAGTTGCGCGCCGACAGCGGCGGGCCGGGGCGGCAGCGCGGCGGGCTCGGTGTCGAGCTGCGCTACCGCTGTCTGGAAGACAGCACGGTGAATATCAACCTCGAACGGATCATCGATCCGCCGTGGGGCGTCGACGGCGGTCAGCCGGGGCGCAGCAACGCGTCGCTGATCCGGCGCGTCGACGGCAGCGAGCGCTCGATCACCAAGGAAAGCAACGTCGCGCTCGCGCAGGGCGACACGGTCACGTTCTGGACGGCCGGCGGCGGTGGCTATGGCGATCCGCTCGAACGTCCGCGCGACACGGTGCATGAGGATGTGCGGCTCGGCTACGTGAGCGCGGAAGGCGCCGCGCGCGATTACGGCTACGGGGCTGCAGAGGGCGCAGAGCCTGCACGGGCCAACGAGGGCGCGGCGTGAGCGCGGCCTTGCGGGATGAACGGCGCTCGCGGCTGCGCGCGGCGATGCGCGATGCCGGCCTCGATCTGCTGGTGATCTGCGGTAACGCGTGGCGCAGCGACTATCTGCGTTTCGTTGCCGACGTCACACCGATGGAGGGCGAAGCGCTCGCGCTGTTTGCCCGCGACGGGCGCACGAGGCTGGTGATCGAGCATCCATTCGACGCGGCGCGTATCGCGGCCGAGCAGCCGTCGTGCGACGTCGTGTGCGCGCCGGACGCCGCCGCCTACGCGGCCGCGCTGCTGCGCGATACCAACTCCGCCAACCCCGCGCATCCGTCACGTACCGCGATCGCGCCCGCGCATGCGGTGCCGTGGTGTCTCGCACAGGCGGGCTTCGCGGCCGGCACCGATGCGGCCACCGCATTGCTCGATGCGTTGATGGTCGCGAAGTCCGCCGCCGAGGCCGACGCGGTCGCGCACGCCGCCGCGCTGGCCGACGAGGGCTACCAGGTGTTTCGCGCCGCGTCGCGGGTGGGACGCCGCGAGTACGAGGTGATCGCCGATGTCGAAGCGTGGCTGCGCGCGCGCGGTTGCCCGGAGAATTTCATCATCATGGGCTCGGGCCAGCAGGAGGTGCGCAGCATGCATCCGCCGGGCGAGCGGCGTCTGGCGCCCGGCGACCTGGTGACGACCGAACTGACGCCTTGCATCGACGGCTACTACGCGCAGCTTTGCCGCACGTTGACGATCGGCGAACCCACCGCGATCCAGCGGCGCGCGTTCGCCGTGTATGTCGAAGCGATGGAGGCGGGCATCGCGAAAGTGCGGCCGGGCGTTACGCATGGCGAGATTGCCGCCGCGCAGAACGACGTGTTCCGCAAGCATGGACTCGGTGAATACGTGAGCGCCGAATACACGCGTGTGCGAGGTCACGGCATTGGTCTGTATGTCGATGGCCCGCATGTGCTGGAGGGCGTCGAGCAGGTGCTGGAGCCGAACATGACGCTGATCGTGCATCCGAATACCTACCATCCGGAGGCCGGCTATATCGTGCTCGGCGATACGGTGCGCGTGACCGAGACCGGCTGCGACGTGCTGTCGACGAGCGCGCGCGAGCTGTTTGCCGTGACCGCCTGAGTGCTTCGAAGCTCGCGGTCGGATATCAATAAATGCGGCGGCGCGTGCGTCGCCATCGAGGAGTCAGAAAATGCGTCGTGGACTCGTGAGCTGGTCGCGCGAAGAGTTGCCGCAGGCCGCGCTGGATGCGCGCGTCGAGCGGCTGCAGCAGGCGATGCGGGCACAAGGGCTCGCCGCCGTGCTCGCCTATGGATCGTTCGCGCAGCCGGCCGTCGTGCAATGGCTGTCGAATTTTCTGCCCTATTGGGGCGATGCGATGCTGGCCGTGTTTCCCGAAGGACGGCCGGTGTTGCTGACCGCGCTGACGCGCCGTGTGCATCCGTGGATTCAGGCGGTGTCGCATACCGGCGAAGTGGTCACGGCGCCACGGCTCGGCGTCAGCGTCGCGGCCCTGCTCGACGCGCGCGTGGCGCCCGGAGAACGGATCGGCGTGATCGGCCGCGGCCGCTTGCCGTGGCGCGTCGCGATGCCGTTGGCCGACTCGGCGCACGGTCCGGCGCTGGTCGATGCCAGCGAGCTTTTCAGCGGCGTGCGGCAGCCGGCGGATGACGCCGAACTCGGTCTCGCGGCGCGCGCCGCCGCGATCGCCGGTAGCGCGTTGCGGGCGATTCCGTCGCATGCGGCGAGCACGTCCGCGGTGACTGCCGCCGTCGAAGCCGCGGCGCGGCTTGCCGGCGCCGAAGAGGTGTTGCAGCGCGTCGCGCCGGATCTCGCCGTGCAGGCGGTGCCACGCCGCATCGAAGGCAGCGAATGGCTGGGCCAGCGCTATGCGGTCGATCTGTCGCTCGCGTACAAGGGCGTCTGGGTGCGGGCCGCGCGCTGCGTGTCGCGCGAGCCGTCGCCGGTGTCGTGGCAGCGCGCGCGGCACTGGTTCGAGGCGACCGCGGCCGGGTTACAGGCAGCAAGCGCGACGCCGGTTCTCGACAACGCGCCAGGCGACGTGCGCGGCTGGACACTCGAAGCCTGTGTCGGCGCGCACGCGCTCGAATGCGTCGCTTCGCTGCCGACCGGATGTCTGCATCCGCTGCCGGCTGGCGCGCTCGCGATGTTCTCGGTCGAGTTGCGGCTCGACGACGGACCATGGCGGGCCAGCGTGCCGCTGGTGTTCGGGCAGCCGGGCACACCGGCCCGTTTGCTCACGCTATAAACGCCCGCGCGCGCCATGACGCATTCACTTCTGCTCGACGAACTGGCCGCTTTCGCAGCCGATGCCAAGGCCGGTGCCAGTGCTAGCCGCAAACAGTTGGCGCTGCATGTCGCCGACGCGGCGATCGCGCTGATGGCCGGCATGCGCGGCACGGACGGGCGGCTGGCGGCCACGTTGATGCATCGCTTCGACACGTCGCCGCTTGCTCACACCGCGCGTCTGGCCACGGTGATGAGACTCTCCGAGATCGACGACATCCATCGGCCCAGCGCGGTGACCGCCAGCGCGATCGCGGTGCCTTGCGCACTGGCGATGCGCGCGCATGCGGACAACGCGAGCGCGGCCCGTTTCGCCGATGCGATCTTCGTCGGTCAGGAACTCGCGTTGCGGCTCGCGCTGGCGATGGGCGGCGCCGGCTTGCTCGCGCGCGGCCTGTGGCCGACGTACCTCGTCGCGCCGTTCGGCGCGGCGGCCACCACCGCGAGACTATTAGGGCTGAACGCGGCGCGTACCGCGCAGGCACTTGCATTGGCGCTCGCGCAGACGCCGCGCGCGCCGGGCCGCACGCCTCATACACCATGCCCCGGACGCTGGCCGTTATTTGGCCAGGCGGTGCGCGCGGGCTGCTTTGCCGCGCTCGCTGCGGCGGACGGTATCGACGGCGATCCGGCATTGTTGAACGACGCGTGGCTCGCGAACATCGCAGGCGGCGATGCCGATCCAACGCCGCTGCGTGAGCTCGATGCCGCGTCGCCGCTGCTCGCGCAGGTGAGCATCAAGCCGCATTGCAGCGCGAAGCAGACGCTCGGCGCGGTGTATGGTTTGCGCGAAGTGCTGGCACGGGGCATCGACGCCGCCAGCATCGATACGATCGAGATCGAGGTGCCAGGCGCCTATGCCGGCATGATCGCGCGGGAAACACCGGCGGCGAGTCGCCTTGCAAGCATCGTCAGCGCGCCGGGACAGTTGGCGCTGGCCGCGTTGCAGCCCGCGTCGCTCGACGATGTATCGCGCGATGCGTTGGACTGGAGCGGCCCGCTCGGCGCCTTCGCGGCGAAGGTCAGCGTGCGCGCGGACCCGGCGCTCGACGCGCTCTATCCACGCCAATGGCCCGCGCGCGTCACGGTGATCGCCGCGGCACGCCGCGAACAGATTCTGGTGACGGACAGTCCAGGCGACCCCGCGCTGCCATTCGATACCGAAGCCGTGATCGACAAGGCGACCCGCGTGGTCGGTGCGCGGCGTGGCCTTGCGCTGGTGCAGACCGCGATCAGCGCATGCGAGGACGCGAGCGCGCTGCATACGCTCGGCCCTCTGTTCGATCTGCCTGAGGGTTAACGAAGGGTAGCGGGAAAACACAGCCGTGCCGACCTGGCGATGGCGTTGAACGACCTGAACGCAACCTCACCGCGACCTCATTACAACTTCATCACGCCCCCCGCGCCACGCTTCACCTCACGCGTAAAACGCCTCGCGCGCAGACCCCCAGGCACGCCCACAACCCGCACAGGCTCATGATTCATGAGTCGACTTTATGTGCGCATTGTTATATTTCGTTGGTCTTCATGGAAGTTGCGCCGTAAATTCAACGCTCACAAGGAGACAACGGATACGGCCGTCATGATCACAACAAAAGCGCAAGTGCTGGTCGTCGGTGCGGGTCCGATCGGGTTGACGGTGGCTCTCGATCTGGCTTCGCGTGGTATCGACGTAACAGTGCTGGAAATGCGCGAGGCGGGAGAACCGCCCAGCGTCAAATGCAATCACGTCGCGGCTCGGTCGATGGAAATTTTCCGCCGCCTGGGTGTCGCATCCGCGGTTCGCGCGGGTGGTTTGCCGGAAGATTATGCGCACGACGTCGCGTATCGCACCACGGCTACCGGCATCGAACTTACCCGCATTCCGATTCCGAGCCGCCTCGGGCGCCTGCGCGGCGATCCCGGTCCGGACACCGGCTGGCCGACCATCGAGCCGCCGCATCGAATCAACCAGATCTACCTCGAACCGATCCTGTTCGAACACGCGGCCGCGCAGCCGCGCATCACGATCCTGAACCGCGTGGCGGTCAGCAGTTTCAGTCAGCGTGACGACGACGTGCACGTGATCGCGCGCCGTCTCGACGATGGCGAAACGCTGGCATTCGACGCGCAATACATGATCGGCTGCGACGGCGGTAAGTCGCTGGTGCGCAAGGGCATCGGCGGCAAGCTGGTCGGCGACGCGGTCGTGCAGCGCGTGCAGTCCACCTATATCCGCGCGCCGCATCTGCTCGAACGCTTTCAATATGCGCCGGCGTGGAGCACGTTCTCGCTAAATCCGCGCCGCAGCGGTAACGTCTACGCGATCGATGGCCGCGAGCGCTGGCTCGTGCATAACTATCTGCGCGACAGCGAGCCCGACTTCGACTCCGTCGACCGCGACCGTTCGATTCGCGACATCCTCGGCGTCGAGGACGACTTCGAGTACGAGGTCCTCAGCAACGAGGACTGGTTCGGCCGGCGGCTCGTGGCCGACCGCTTCCGCGATCGTCGCGTGTTTCTGTGCGGCGACTCAGCGCATCTGTGGGTGCCATATGCTGGCTACGGGATGAACGCCGGCATCGCCGACGCGGCCAATCTCGCGTGGCTGCTGGCCGCGCATCTGAACGGCTGGGGCGACGCGCGCATTCTCGATGCGTATGAAGCCGAGCGCATGCCGATCACCGAGCAGGTGTCGTACTTCGCGATGAATCATGCGGTGGCGATGGCGAAGCAACGCGGCAGCGTACCGGAAAATATCGAGGCACCCGGCGCCGAAGGCGATGCGTTGCGCGCCGAACTGGGCCGCCGCGCGTACGAACTGAACGTGCAGCAGTACAGCGCGGCGGGTCTGAATTTCGGCTACTTCTACGATCATTCGCCGCTGATTTCCTACGACGGCGAATCGCCGCCCGCGTACAGCATGGGCTCGTTTACCGAGTCCACCGTGCCGGGCTGCCGCGTGCCGCACATCGTGCGTGCCGATGGCGCGTCGCTGTATGACCAGATGGGCGCCGACTACGCGCTGTTGCGTTTCGATACGTCGATCGACGTGACGCCGCTCGTCGAAGCCGCGCAGCGCAGCAACGTGCCGTTGCGCGTGATCGATCTCGCTCCCGAAGAAAAACGTCCGCCCTACGATCACGCGCTGCTGCTGGCGCGTCCCGACCAGCACGTCGGCTGGCGCGGCAATGCGCTGCCGGCCGATCCCGTCGCGTTGATCGAACGCATCCGCGGCGCGGCCCGATAACCACAATCTCAACCAGAAAGGTTCGAACATGGCTTTCACAGGTGGTCAAATGCTCGCGGCATCGCTGATCGAGCAGAACGTCGATACGCTTTTCATGATTCCGGGTGTGCAGCTCGATTGGGCCGTCGACGCGTTGCGCGAGCGGCAGGATCAGATTTCGCTGGTGGTGCCGCGCCATGAGCAGGCCACCACGTATATGGCCGATGGCTACTATCGCGCGAGCGGCAAGCCCGGTGTCGCGATGGTCGTGCCGGGTCCCGGCGTGCTGAACGCTGGAGCAGGGTTGGCTACCGCTTATGCGGCCAATTCGAAAGTCGTGCTGCTGTCGGGCAACGTGCACTCGCATGGCATTGGCGCGGGCTACGGTCTGCTGCATGAAATCAAGGATCAAACCGGGCTGATCGCCGGCCTGACGAAATGGAATGCGCGCGCCGACGATCCGGCGCAGATCGGCCCGGCGATTGCCGCGGCGTTCGCGCAAATGAATGCGGGCAGACCGCGTCCGGTCGGTATCGAGGTCTCGCACGACGTGCTCGAAGCACGCGTCGGCGAAGCGGGCTCCGATACGTCGGCATGGCGCGACGCGATGCATCCGGCCGCGCTGCCGCCGCTCGACATGGAAGTGATCGGCCGCATCGCGCGCGCAATCGACGAAGCCCGCTTGCCGGCGCTGTACGTCGGTGGCGGCGTGCTGTCCGCGAATGCGAGCGAAGCGCTGGCGCGGCTCGCGCACAAGGCCGGTATCCCGGTGGTGCTGAGCGACAACGGTCTGGGCGCGCTGTCGGATCGCGATCCGCTCGCGATGAATACGCTCGCCGGCCGCGCGGTGTTCGAACACGCGGACGTGGTGATCGTGGTCGGCAGCCGCTTCATGAATGCGCTGCATCCGTCGCCGTCGTGGAGCGCGGCGGGTACGCGCTTCATCCATATCAACATCGATGCGGACGATTTGCGCGCGCCGCGCCGCGCGGCGATCGCGCTGCAGGCCGATGCAGCCGTCGCGCTCGACGCGCTCGCCGACGCGGTCAAGCCGCGTGAAGCGCTGACCCAGGCGGAAGCGCGCGGTCTCAAGGAATGGGCGCAGGCGCAGATCGACCGCGTCACGCCGCAGATCGACTACATCCGCGCGATGCGCGCGGCGCTGCCGGAAGACGGCGTGTTCGTCAACGAACTGACGCAAGTCGGC
Organism: Paraburkholderia sp. ZP32-5; assembly: GCF_021390495.1. NCBI lineage: Bacteria > Pseudomonadati > Pseudomonadota > Betaproteobacteria > Burkholderiales > Burkholderiaceae > Paraburkholderia > Paraburkholderia sp. ZP32-5. Next base: position 575,972 of record NZ_JAJEJP010000003.1, read on the forward strand.
TATCTGTCGCGCGTAGCGTTCCCGGTCTATTCGCCGCGCACCTACATCGGCCCGGGCTATCAGGGCACGCTCGGCTACGGCTTTCCGACTGCGCTTGGCGCGGCGGTTGGCGCGGGCGGCCGTCGCGTGCTGTCGATTACCGGCGACGGCGGCTTCGGCTGGAACCTGCAGGAACTGGCCACGGCGCGCAGGTACAACCTGCCCGTTACGCTGGTGGTGTTCAACGACGGTCACTTCGGCAATGTGCGCGCGATCCAGAAGCGCGTGTTCGGTCCGGAGAAGCAGGTCGCGGTCGAGCTGCAGAACCCGGATTTCCTGACGCTCGCGAAGGCCTTCGGCGTGCCGGGCGTGCGTGCGAACAACGCGGCCGAATTGCAGGCGGCGATTACCGAATCGCTCGGCGAAAACGGTCCGGTGCTGATCGAAGCACCGGTCGGCGAAATGCCGAGCCCGTGGCATCTGATGCGTTTGCAACCGATGCCGGGCGTCAAGGTGCCGGACGCGGGCCCGCATCCGCTGTCGTCGCGCGCGGGGCTGTGAGCGAATTGCGAACCAGTGGCGTCGCTATGACGACAATACGGAGAACCCGAACATGAATGCCAACGACATCGCGCGGCTCGTGGTCGACAGGACGGATGAAGGCGTCTTCACCGTCGATCGCGCGATCTTTCGCGATCCCGAGATTTTCGAACTCGAGATGCGCTATATCTTCGAGCGCGGCTGGGTGTTTCTCGGCCTCGCGTCGCAGGCGGCGCAGCCGAACGACTATTTCACCACCTGGATCGGCCGCCAGCCGGTGATCGTGATGCGCAGCGCCGACGGCGAACTCGGCGCGTTCATGAACACCTGCCGCCATCGCGGCGCCACCGTCTGCCAGAAACGCCAGGGCAACGCGCGCTATCACGTGTGCCCGTATCACGGCTGGTCGTATGACAGCGGCGGCAAGTCGAAGACGATCAAGGATCTGCAAAGCGGCTGCTATAGCGAAGCGTTTCACGAGGAGAATCACGATCTCGTGCCGGTGCCGCGCTTCGAGCTGTATCGCGGCTTCCTGTTCGGTTGCCTCGATGCGGACGTGCAGCCGCTCGACGAGCATCTGAACGGCACGCGCTTCTTCCTCGATCTGATCGTCGATCAGAGTCCCGATGGCGTCGAAGCGGTGCCGGGATTTTCGACCTATACGTTTCGCGGCAACTGGAAGCTGCAGATGGAAAACGGGCTCGACGCGTATCACCTGACGTCGACGCATCCGAGTTTCATGAAGCTGGTCGAGCGGCGCAATTCGAGCGAATCGCGTTATCAACTGAAGTCGGTCGATTTCGCGAGCTTCACCGAACGCGGCGGCTTCACGTTCGAGAACGGGCATGCGGCATTGTTCACGCCGAATCCGAATCCACAGATTCGCCCGCTCTATGCGTCGATCGACGAGTTGCGCGAACGCGTCGGCGAAGACCGCGCCGCGTGGATGCTGACCACGCGCAATCTCGTGCTGTTTCCGAATGTGCAGATGGCGGAGAACGCATCGCTGCAACTACGCGTGCTGCGTCCGCTTGCGCCGGATCTGACCGAGATGACGATCTACTGTCTGGCGCCGGTCGGCGAATCGGATGAGGCGCGCAACTTCCGTCTGCGCCAGTTCGAGGACTTTTTCAACAGCACCGGCATGGCGACGCCCGACGACACGACCTGCTACGAAGATTGCCAGAGCGGCTATCAGGCGACCAACGTGCAATGGCAGCAGGGCTACTCGCGTGGGATGACGTCGGTGCAGCCCGGTACCAACGAGATCGGCGAACGCATCGGTATCAAGGCGCGCACGAGTCAGATGGGAGAGGTCAAGGTGCAGGACGAGACACTGTTCCATGCGGGCTATCGCGCATGGCTGGCGATGATGCAGGCCGGCTTTGCCAGCGAACGCGCGAATCAGGTGAATCAGGTGGCCGCGCAACCCGTGAAGCTGCACCAGGAGGTGTCGTGACTCACGCGCTTCTACCGGACATCACACAATTTCTCTATGCCGAGGCACTGGCTCTCGACGAACGCCGCTGGGACGACTGGCTCGCGCTGTACACCGAGGACTGCGAGTACTGGGTCCCCGCGTGGAAATCGGAAGACGAACAAACCAGCAATCCGCGGCGCGAACTATCGCTGATCTACTACGCGCAGCGCGCGGGTCTCGAAGACCGCGTATGGCGCGTGAAATCGGGGCGTTCCGTTGCGAGCGCGGTGTTGCCGCGTACCCAGCATCTGATCTCGAATCCGCGCATCGTCGAAGTGGACGATCGCGATGATCGCGGCGTCCAGTCGGTGCAGGTCGCATGCGAATGGACCACGAATCAGTATCAGCCCAAAGACCACACGGTTCAGATGTTCTTTGGCCGCTACCGGCAAACCCTGGTGCGTGACGGCGATACGTGGCGTATTGCGCAAAAACGCATCGTGCTGTTGAACGACTATCTTCCGGCGAAGATCGACTTCTACAGTCTCTAACTGAATGCGCCACGTATTCGCCGTGCGTGGCGCTCGCGGAGCACACTCATGTCGTCACCCGTATCACGCAAGGTGGAGCAGCAACTCACGATCGCCGAGAACGGGCTCAAATGGCCGGAGCCGCCGGTGTTCGCCGACAAGGAAGACGAACGCCGCGATCGCAAGATCCGGCTCGCGGCCTGCTACCGGATTTTCTCGATGCACGGCTTCGATGCCGGCATTGCCGGCCATATCTCGTGCCGCGATCCGATTCTCACCGATCATCTGTGGGTCAATCCGCTCGGTGTGCATTTCAGCCGTATCAAGGTCTCCGATCTGGTGCTGGTCGATCACGCCGGCCGTATTGTCGACGGCAAGCATCCGATCAATGCCGCCGCTTTCGCGATTCATTCGCGCATTCATCAGGCTCGTCCCGACGTGGTCGCGGCCGCGCATTCGCACTCGCGCTATTGCACGACGTTTGCATCGCTCGGCGAACTGATTCCGCCGATCACGCAGGAAGCGGTTGGTTTTTACAACTCGCATTCGCTGTTCGGCAATTACAACGGCATTGCCGCGGACGTCTCCGAGGGCGAACTGATCGCCGAGGCGCTGGGCCCCAACAAGGCGGTGATCTGCCAGCATCATGGCGTGTTCACGGTCGGCGCGACGCTGGAAGAAGCCGTGTCGTGGTATCTGCGAGCCGAGCGTGCGTGCGAACAGGTGCTGCTCGCGCGCGCGGCCGGCACGCCGAAACAGATTCCGCCGGAGATGGCCGCCTATACGGTCAAGCAGGTCGGCTCGCCGCGCGCGGGCTGGTTCGGTTTGCAGCCGTTGCTGGACAAGGTGCTCGCCGAGCAGCCCGATCTGTTCGAATGATCGTGACGGGTTACGCACGCGGGCCGCATCCCAACAGACCCTGCGAGGGGCAATGAAGATCTGTGTATTCGGCGCCGGTGCGATCGGCGGTTTGATCGCCGCGCGACTTGCCGCCAGCGGCACGCCGGTATCGGTGGTGGCGCGCGGCGCGCATCTGCAGGCGATTCAGCGGCGTGGCCTGATCTGGCGCGAACGCGACAGCGAGCGCATCGTGCGCGTCGAAGCAGCCGCCGACGGCAAGTCGCTCGGCACGCAGGACTATGTGATCGTGTCGCTGAAGAGCAATGCATTCGCGGCGGCATGGCCTGCGCTCGAACCGTTGATCGGCGAGCAGACGGTAATCGTGCCGGCGATGAACGGCGTGCCATGGTGGTTCTTTCATCGCTTCGGCGGCAAGCTCGCCGGCATGACACTCGACGACGTCGATCCGCACGCGCGATTAGCTACGCACATCGATGTCGCGCGCGTGCTCGGCTGCGTGATCTATCTGAGCGCGCGCGTGCCGGAGCCCGGCGTGGTCGAGCATATGGGCCGCGAAGATATCGAACTCGGTGAACCGGACGGCAGCATGTCGGCGCGCGCCGAGCGGTTGCGCGCGTGTCTTGCGTCCGCGGGTTTTACCTGCCGCGCGACTGCCGATATCCGCAGCGCGATCTGGAACAAGCTGATCGGCAATGCCGGATTGAATCCGGTGGCCGCGTTGACGCACGCGACGCTCGATCGGATTCTCGACGACCACGGCGTGCGCACGCTGCTCCTCACCGCGATGGATGAAGTGATCGCGGTGGGTAACTCGCTCGGCCTGAAAATCCGACAGACGGCATCCGAGCGGCTGGAAATGGGCCGTTCGCTCGGTGCCGTTGAAGTGTCGATGTTGCAGGACATCAAACAGGGTAGGCCGCTGGAATACGAAGCGCTGTGCGCGGCAGTCGTGCAGATCGGCGAACGCGCCGGCATACCGGTGCCGACGCTGCGCGCGCTCACCGCGTTGATACGGCTGCGCGCGCGGCAACTCAGTTAGGCACTGAGTTAGCCACTGAGTTAGCAACCCGCTCAGGCGAGCCGGTAGCGTCCTTCTTCGTCGCGCGTGATGCCTTGCGCGGCTTCGTTGTCTTCCAGCCAGCGCACGATTTCCCGGCCATCGGTCGAGCCGCTTGCGGCCATCAGGTCGGCGAACAGTTTCGGACCGGCCTGCAACGCGGCGTCGAGCGAGTCGAAGCGGGGCGCGTCGAAAGTCGGCGGCGCAGGGACGCGGTGCTCGAACGAGCGCGTCGCGCCAGGTGCCAGCAGCGGCAAGGTCAGATCGAAGCCAGCCTTCGCGGTCGTGGTTGCGCCGTTCAGCGACGGGTCGAGCGGCATCGCGCGCATGCCCGGCTGAATCACCAGATCGCGATCGGCCTGGAAGCGGGTGGCAAGCGCCCAGTCGATCTGCGCATCGGAAAAAATATCGATGTCCGGATCGACGACGAACACGTGCTTCAGGTTCGCCTGCGACGCGAACACCGCGGCGATCGCGTTGCGCGCTTCGCCCGGCACGCGCTGCTGGATCGCGATGCGCACGTTGAAGGTGCCGCCGCAACCGGGTGTCACATACACGCCGCGCACATCGCGCACCGCGGTTTCGAGCCCGCGCCATACCATCACTTCGGTGCGCAGCGCACACAGTTGGCCCGTATCCGTTTGCGCCATCGACGGTCCGCTGATCGTCGCGGTCTGGAACAGCGCATTGCGGCGATGCGTGATGGCGGTCAGATGGAACATCGGATTGCGCTTCACGCCGCCGTAATAACCGAGGAATTCGCCATACGGGCCTTCCGGTTCGACATGACCGCGTTCGTCCAGATAGCCTTCGAGAATGAACTGCGCGTCGGCGGGCACACGCAGATCGTTGGTCACGCACTTGACCACGCCCATCGGCTCGCCGCGCAATGCGGCCGCGAGCGCCAGCTCGTCGTTCGGCAAACGCAAGGTGGCGGCTAGCTGATCGATCGGATGCGAACCGATTGCGAATGCGACCGGCGTGCGCTCGCCGCGTTTTGCATTGGCCAGATAGATTGCGCGCAGATCGGACGGCGCGACCAGATCGACGCCGGCCCGACGACGTCCGCGCAGCATCAGCCGGCGCATGCCGACATTGTTCCAGCCGGTTTGCGGATCGACTGCGTAGTCGATCGACGCCGAAATATACGGCGCGCCGTCGAGCCCATGTTGCAGATGCACGGGCAACGCGGTCAGATCGCAGGCATCGCCTTCGAGCACGACCTGCTGCACCGGTGCGGCCTCGCGCGACACTTCGACGAGTTTGCCCGGCTTGCGCAGACGTGTGACGATTTCGCCGAGCAACTGGTCGCGCGTGGTGCCGAACGCATGCGCGAGCCGTTCGCGGCTTGCCGCGACGTTGCCGCACAGAGCGGTGGATTCTCCGCCCGGCCGCTCGAATACCACGGCTTTAGGATTACCTTCCAGCATGCTTGCAATTTGCGACAGCGGGGTATCGCCGCTGTGCCGTTCGACGTGTGTTTCGTCAAGCGAATCGATGAAGCGGCGCAAGTCGAAACGTTCGAGATCGGGAAGCTCGGAAGCTGCGGCGCGATCGTGGTGCGGTGCGGTCAAGAGATGTCTCCTGCGTGAACGGTGTGCTCGTAGCCCGAACCAGCGGGGCTGCATTGCCTGTGCCGTTGTTGGGGTGTTGTTATCGGGGTTAGCGGGGCTATTGGGGTTATTGCGGAATGAGGCTGTAAATGAAGAGGTATTTGTGTTGCGCGGGAAAAGTATAGTCAATCGAATACCGCGTGCCAATGCACATTGTGCAAATGAAATGAAGTGATTTGCTGACGACGTGTGAATCGACAACATAACTTTATTGCTGCATTCGAAATTTTCGTTTTTTTACTGTGGAGCACTCCAGTAGAGTCATCTGAATCGGGCGATTCTGGAGACATCGATCGCCGTGCGAACCGGTAAATCGGACAATGAAAATACTTATCGCAGGCGCAGGACTCGGCGGGCTGACCGCCGCATTGGCACTCTTCGAGCGCGGTTTCGACGTGACGATTCTCGAACAGGCATCCGTGCTCGGAGAGATCGGCGCGGGCGTACAACTCAGCGCGAATGCGACCCGGGTGCTGTACCACGTCGGTGTCGGCGAGCGCGTCGAACCGCTCGCATGCGAACCGCTCGGCAAGAACGTGCGCTTGTGGAGCACTGGCCAGACCTGGCCGCTGTTCGATCTCGGCGCTCATTCGCGGCAACAGTACGGCTTTCCCTATTTCACGCTGCATCGCGCGGATCTGCATCAGGCGCTCGTCGATGGCGTGCGCGCGGTCAAGCCGGATGCGATCCAACTCGGTGAGCGGGTCGTCGAACTGCAGCAGACCGACAATGGCGTGATCGTGCACACAGCACGCGGCGGGCGCTACGAAGCCGATGTCGTGATCGGCGCCGACGGTGTGCATTCGGCGGTGCGCGCCAAGTTCTTCGGGCCGGACCAGCCGCGCTATTCCGGCATCATGGCGTGGCGCGGTGTGATCGACGCAACCCGGCTGCCTGAGCATCTGCGCACGCCTTACGGAGTCAACTGGGTTGGTCCGGGCGCGCATGTGATTCACTATCCGCTGCGCGCGGGGCGTTTGGTGAACTTCGTCGGTGTCGTCGAGCGTGACGGGTGGATGGTGGAATCGTGGTCCGAGCGTGGCGAACGCGAGGACTGTCTGCGCGATTTCAAAGGCTGGCACGACGACGTTCAAGCGCTGATCAACGCGATCGAAATACCCTACAAATGGGCACTGATGGTGCGCGAGCCGATGCAGCGCTGGGTCGATGGGCGAGTCGCATTGCTCGGCGATGCATGTCACCCGACCTTGCCGTTTCTCGCGCAAGGCGCGTGCATGGCGATCGAAGACGCGTATGTGCTGGCCCGCTGCCTGTCGCAGCACGCAGCGCATCCCGATACCGCGCTGGCTCGTTATGAGTCGTTGCGCACCGAGCGCACCGCACGCGTGGTTCATGGTTCGGCCGCCAACGCCAAGCGCTTTCACAATCCCGAACTCGCGCATGCGGCGGGAGCAGCGGCTTATGTCGAGCGCGAGTGGACCACCGAGAAAATCCACCAACGCTACGACTGGCTATTCGAATACGACGCGAACAGCGTCGCGGTCGAATAAAAGGCACGTGCGATGTACGCGACGCGCTATGTCCGCCCCGCCTCGCTCGACGAAGCAGTGAGCGTGCTTGCAGCGAACGACGAAGCGCGTCCGCTGTCCGGCGGCATGACACTGGTGCCGACGCTGAAGCAACGCCTCGCCGCGCCGACGCATCTGATCGATCTGACACGTATCGATGCATTGCGCGGCATCGTCAGCGAGCCGCCGATGCTGCGCATCGGTGCGGCCACCACGCATGCGCAGGTCGCGGCGTCGCCGGTCGTCGCGGCGGCGATTCCGGCGCTCGCCAAACTGGCTGGCCTGATTGCCGATCCACAGGTGCGCAATCGCGGCACGCTCGGCGGCTCGGTGGCCAATGACGATCCCGCCGCCGACTATCCATCGGCGGTCCTCGCATTGAATGCGGTGGTGGTCACGACACAGCGGCACATTCCCGCCGACGAGTTCTTTATCGACACGTTCGTGACCGCGCTCGAACCCACCGAGCTGATTACGGCGATCGAGTTTCAGACGCCGCTCTGGGCCAACTACGAAAAGTTGCGGCATCCCGCTTCCGGCTATGCGGTGGTCGGCGTGTTTATCGCCCGTCACGAGTCGCACGTGCGCGTCGCGGTGACCGGCGCCGGCGCTTCGGTGTTTCGCTGGCAAGAAGCAGAGCAGGCCCTGCAGCACGATTTTTCGAGCGACGCGCTCGACACGCTCGCGCCCGATCCGCGCGATTTGCCGGATGACGCTCATGCGTCCGCGCGATACCGCGCGCATCTGGTTGCGACGTACGCACGCCACGCGCAGCGCGCGTATGTCGAGTAGGCACGCACGTAAGCACGCACGATTTCGATTTTCAGGCGTCGCTTCGCGCGGCGAGGAGAGATAGATGGAATTCAGCGGAACGCATCTGATCGCCGCATCGCGGGAGCAGGTCTGGCAATGCCTGAACGACGGGGCGATTCTGAAGGCGTGCGTACCCGGCTGCGAATCGTTCGAGAGCGTCGGCGAAGACCGTTTCGACGCGGTGGTGGTCGCCGCGGTGGGTCCGGTGAAGGCGCGCTTCAAAGGCAACCTGGTGTTGTCGGATCGCGATGCGCCCAATAGCTATCGGATCACGGGCCAGGGCGAAGGCGGCGTGGCCGGGTTCGGCAAGATGACCGCCGACGTGACGCTCTCCGCCGCTGAAGACGGCGGCACATCGCTGCATTTCGTCGCTCAGGCCCAGGTCGGCGGCAAGCTCGCGCAGATTGGCGCGCGGCTCGTGACCGGCGTGGCGAACAAGATGGCCGCGGAGTTTTTCACGCGCTTCACGGCCGCTGTTTCCGGCACGGTTTCCGGCGCCGTTCCAGAAATACCCGCGCAATGAAGCAGGCACGCAGATGATCGACGTCGAACTTCGGGTCAACGGTCAGCAGGTACGCGAGAGCGTGCCCGACGAGACGCTGCTGGTCGAATTCCTGCGCGAAACGCTCGGGCTGACCGGCACGCATGTCGGCTGCGATACGACTCAGTGCGGTGCGTGCACCGTGCGCCTCGATGGTCTCGCGGTCAAATCCTGCACAGTGCTCGCCGCGCAGGCGAGCGGCGGCGAGGTGAAGACGGTCGAAGGGCTCGCCCGAGGCGACAAGTTGCATCCAGTGCAGAAGGCATTCGTTCAATGTCATGGGCTTCAGTGCGGCTTTTGCACGCCCGGCATGATCATGGCGATCGACTTCTATCTGCGCGAGCCAGCGCCGCTCGATCGCGACAGCATCTGTCATGGGCTCGAAGGCAATATTTGCCGATGTACGGGCTATATCAACATCATCGAGGCGGTGCGTCACGCGTCACACGAGCTGTATCCCGATGATGATGGCACCGTCAGGGAAGCGCAGCCGTGAGCCGCGCGCCGCTAATCGGACAGCCGTTGCCGCGCCTGGAGGACCAGCGCTTCGTGACGGGACGTGGCCGCTATACCGACGATATCCGTGTCGACGGCCAGGTGTATGCGGCGTTTCTGCGTTCGCCGCACGCGCATGCGACGCTCGTGTCGATCGATACCGACGCGGCCCGCCGCGCACCCGGCGTGATCGCGGTGCTGACCGGCGCCGATTATCTGCAAGCGGGTTACCAAGGCATCAATCATGTGCCGAACCCGGCCGATGCGATCGAACATGCGCGTCCGGCGTTCCTGCAGTCGAGCACCGGCGAGGTGCTCAATATCGGACATCTGCCGCTGCCGATCGACAAGGTGCGCTACGTCGGCGAAGCGGTCGCGATGGTGATCGCGCGCACGAAGCTCGAAGCGCGCAACGCGGCAGAGCTGATCGAAGTCGATTACGACGCGCTCGACGCGGTGGTCGACGCGATCGATGCAATGCAGCCGGACGCACCGTCACTATGGAAGGAAGCACCGGGCAATCTGTGCTTTCAGACGCAGATCGGCGATCGCGACGAAGCGCGCCGCAGGCTCGCGGATGCACACCTGGTGCTCACTCGCGAGTTTCGCCATAGCCGCGTCGTCAATTGCCAGATGGAGCCGCGTGCCGCGCTCGGCGACTATGACGAGGCGAGCGGCACGTACACGCTGATCTCCGGAAGCCAGGGCGCGGTGCGTCTGAAGATGGCGCTCGCGCAGGCGCTGCAGGTGGCGCCGCAACAAGTCCGGGTGGTTTGCCCCGATACCGGCGGCGGCTTCGGCCCGCGTACCTTTCTCTACGTGGAGCAACTGGCGGTGGTGTGGGCCGCGCGCGCGGTCGGCCGGCCGGTCAAATGGACCGGCGACCGTAGCGAAGCGTTTCTCTCTGACTATCAGGGGCGCGACGCGATCATTCGCGCTTCGATCGGCTTCGATCGCGAAGGCCGGATTCTCGCCATCGACAACGAATGGTTCGGCAATGTCGGTGCGCATACGGTGTCGTATGTGCCGATGTCGAACGGCACGCGCGTGATGACCACCGTGTATCACGTGCCGGTGGCCGCCGTGCATGTGAGCGCGGTGTTGACCAATACGGTGCCGACGGTGCCGTATCGCGGTGCGGGCCGGCCGGAAGCGACGCACGTGATGGAGCGCATGCTGGACCTCGCCGCGCAGGCGCTCGGGCTGGACCGTATCGAGATTCGCCGCCGCAATCTGATCGCGCACGATGCGTTGCCGTATCGCACCGTGATGGGGCTCACGTATGACAGCGGCCGGTTTCTCGACAACATGATGCGGGCCGTCGAGGTATCCGGCTGGCACGACTTCGAAACGCGCCGGCGTGAAGCGCGCTCGCGCGGCAAGCTGCGCGGTATCGGCCTCGCCAACTATGTCGAGTCGCCGGTGGGCGCGCCGCGCGAGCGGATCGAGATCACGGTGTTGCCCGATGGCATCGTCGATATCGTGTCGGGTACGCAGTCGACCGGGCAAGGCCACGAAACGACGTTCGCGCAGGTTGTGTCTACTTGCCTCGGGGTATCGCCTGGCGCGATCCGTCTGCGTACCGGTGATACGGCTTTCGTCGCCGTGGGCGGCGGCAGTCATTCCGATCGCACGATGCGGCTCGGCGGCATGCTGCTGGTCGACTGCTGCACGCAGATTATCGGACTCGCGCGCGAGGCCGCCGCGCAACGGTTCGATTGCGATCCCGCTTCGCTGCAATTCGTCGACGGTGCATTCAGCACGAACGAGGCTGGCGGTACGCGTCGCGTCACGCTATTCGACCTCGCGCGAGCGCTGACCGATAACGCGGTGCCGGCTTGCGCGCAACTCGATGACAAGCTGTCGGCGTCGTCTGATGAAACACCCGCGCCTCTCTTTGCACGGGCCGAATTCACCGGCCGCATTCCCGCGCATCCAACCGGTTCGGCGGTGTGCGAAATCGAAGTCGATCCCGACACGGGCGCGACCACGGTCGTGAACTACACATCGATCGACGATGTCGGCCAGCCGATCAATCCGCTGATCGTCGAGGGCCAAGTGCACGGCGGGCTCGCGCAAGGGCTCGGCCAGGCGCTGTCGGAGACCTGCTACGTCGACCGCGAAACCGGTCAGCTGATGACCGGTTCGTTCATGGACTACGGCGTGATGCGCGCCGCGGGTATGCCGCCGTTGCAGCTCGAGCTGACGGAAGACCCGACCACCGGCAATCCGTTGCGGGTGAAGGGCGGTGGAGAAAGCGGCATTACGCCGGCGACCGCCACGGTTTTCAATGCACTGGTTGATGCGCTCGATGATTTCGATGCAGCGGGCGCGGTGGATCGGCACCGCGCGGAGCTGGCGATGCCGGCGACACCGCGCGTGATCTGGGAATACCTGCATAGCGAGGAACAGCACGATGACGCAGTCTGATGCCGTAGTGATCGAACGTACCGGCGATGTGCTGGATATCGTGCTGAACCGTCCGGACCAACGCAATGTGCTCAGCGCGGCGATGAGCGACACGATCATCGAGGCGCTTGCCGGGCTCGACGAATCGACAAAATTGGTGCGGCTGCGCAGCCGTGGCGCCGACTTTTGCGCGGGCCGCGAGTCGCCGATGCCGGCCGCGGATGCGCAGCCGTCTGCCGAAACGTTGCGCCGGGTCGTCGCGGCGCCGCCGCTTGCGCTATACGACGCGCTGAAGGCCACGCCCGTTCCGGTGCTGGGCGTGGTGCGCGGCCAGGCGCTCGGCGTGGGTTGCGCGCTCGCCGGCGTGTGCGACGTGACGCTCGCGGCTGCCGATGCGACGTTCCAGATTCCCGAGATGGAGCGCGATATTCCGCCGGCACTGGTGATGTCCGCGCTGCTCGCGCGCGTACCGTACAAAACGCTCGCCTATATGGTGCTGAGCCGCATTCGGATCGACGCGCGGGACGCGCTGCAAGCCGGACTCGTGAGCGCGGTGGTGCCCGCCGATGAACTGGATGCGCAAGCGGATCAGCTTACCGAGGTACTGGCAAAAAACAGCGCGGTGACGCTGCGGGCGATCAAGCAGTTCCTGCAACTCGCGCCTCAAATGCCGGACGCGGCGGTCAGCGGCTTTGCCCAGCATCTGTTGGCCACCGCATTGTCGACACGTTTTCAAAAATAACCAGGCGCTGCCCGGCGGACGAATGGGCAGTCAATAGAGCGAATAGAGCATTCACGCGTACGTCATTACTTTTTGATGACGGCGCACGCGCGTGGCTGCTTGATAAAGATTTACCCGAATATGAAGGCGATTAGCGCGCGAGCGCGATTGCGACGACTACATGGCAATTGCGCGGCAATTGCACGAACACCCGATGCTGCGAGCCGGCCAGCACGTTTTGTCACTTCGTAGAGCGGATGGATTCATAAAGTACCTTCATGCAGACATATGCGCAATTCGTTTGTGTGTGCAAATTTAGCGCTCTAGAGTGCAGTGGTACATGAATAGAACATGAACGGGCCTGGTCGGCGGCAATGAACCGCGGGGCTGACAGGCCACGCGTGACGGCCCACAAGACAATTCATCGCACCCGAAAACGCGACGCGTGAACGCGCGGCACGTGTCGGCCGCCGCGCGCGGACATTACCGAAGAAAGCAATTCGTCTCGATCAAAAGCAATACGTCAACAAGAAGAGGAGGGGAATAGATGAAGTTCGGAACAAATAAGTTACGCATTACCGGCATGCTCGCAATGGGAATGGTAGCTGGTGCGGCCCATGCGCAGTCATCCGTCACGCTATATGGTGTCGCGGACGCCGCTCTGCGTTATCTGACGGGGGCGAATAAGAACGACGATTCGCAATTCTCTCTGGCCAACGGTGCGATTTCGCAAAGCCGCTGGGGTTTGCGCGGAAGAGAAGATCTGGGCGGCGGTATGTACGCACAGTTCAAGTTGGAGTCAGGGTTTAACCTGCCCAACGGCGCGTCGTCTTCGTCGGGCGTGTTGTTCAACCGGTATGCGTCGGTCGGTATCGGCAGCACGACCTACGGTTTGTTGTCGTTCGGCCAGCAGAACAACCCGACCTACGAGTTCCTGATCGATGGCTGGGACCCGTTGACGGTCGGCAACTATCTGCAAAACGAGTGGGTACCGGTCGCGTTCTCGAATACGCTGCATGGCGGCAACAATATGGCCATGTACACGTATACGCGCGGTCAGTTGATCGCTCGCGCGGCGTATAGCTTCGGCGGCGTTGCAGGTTCGTTCAGTACCGGCTCGCTACGCAGCGTCGCATTCGCGTATGGTCCGGCGCCGTTCGGTATCCAGGCGGGTTACGTGCAGTCGGAGAATGCATCGAACCTGCGGCAGACCAGCTACAACGTGCAATTGCGCTATCAGTACACCGGCGCCGAATTCTTCCTCGGCTACTACAACAGCAACGACCAGACCGGCAGCGTCGAGGCGTTCCTGACCGGCAGCGCACCGTCGCCTTCGACGAGCAATCCGCGTAAGGACAATGCGATGGTGCTCGGCGCGACGTACGCGGCGACGCCGAAAATCAAGTTCAGCTTCGCGGGCTATTACGACTGGGCGTCCAACGTGCTCGGGAAACCGGGCGATGCGGGCGACGGCCGGCGTTACACGCTGGTGGGTCTCGCTGAATACTATTTCTCGAACCGGACCTCGGTGTACGCGACGGTCGATTACAACCGCATGAGTGGTGCGACGCGAATCGAAGCGCCGAACGGCACCGATCAATTGGGTGTCGCGCTCGGTCTGCGCACGCGCTTCTGATTGTGCCTGGTAGTCGCGCTTTGTGTGTGTTTTGACGTTGTGTTTCGCGCGCCGCCGTCGTTTGATCCAGCCGTTTCGACGGTATGACGGATCAGCGATGTCGGCGCGCGAACGCAAAGCGAGTGGAACAGGAGAGTACATTGCTCATATACTCCCGTTGTTTCAATCGTGTCCAAGGATTGGTTTTCAGTGACGAAACGTGTTCTCATCATCGGCGCGGGCCATGCCGCCGCACAGATTTGCGGCAGCCTCGTCGAAGCAAGGCAAGGCGGTTTTGCGGCTGACATCACGATAGTCGGTGCCGAAACCGCGATTCCCTATCATCGTCCGCCGTTATCGAAGGCGTTTTTACAAACGCCTGACGCGCGGATCTCGTCTATCCGTCCCGCTGCTTTCTATACCGACCACGCTATCGCGCTGCATCTGGGCGATGCGGCGACGTCGCTCGACCGGCAGGCCCGGCGTGTCACGCTGGCTTCGGGACGCACGCTCGATTACGACGAGTTGATTCTCGCGACCGGTTCGCGGCCGCGACGCCTTGCCGGCGTCAGCGCCGACGCGAAGGGCGTGTACTACCTGCGCGATGCGAATAACGCGGAGGCGTTGCGTACGCATCTGAGTGAAGCCAGGCGGCTTGTCGTGATCGGTGGTGGCTTTATCGGCCTCGAAGTCGCGGCGACGGCAAATGCGCTCGCCAAGCAGGTCGTTGTGCTGGAATACGCGCCGCATCTTCTGATGCGCGCACTATCGCCCGAAATGGCGGGCTTCCTGTTGCGGCAGCATCGCGCGAATGGGATCGACATCCGGCTCGGCGCGCGCGTCGAGCAGATCGAATCGGACGCCGACGGCAACGTAACGGCGGTGCGGGAATCGGACGGCACCGTGCACGAGGCCGATATGGTGTTGATCGGCATTGGCGGCGAGCCTGAGACCACGCTGGCCGAGCAGGCGGGCCTTGCGTGCGACAACGGTATCGTTGTCGATGCATGCATGCGCACCAGCGATCCGCACATCCTGGCCGTCGGCGATTGCACGTCGTTTCCGCTCGCCGGCACCGAGCGGCGCGTGCGGCTCGAAGCCGTGCAGAACGCCTCCGACCAGGCGCGCTGCGCGGTCGCCACGCTGATCGGCAAACCGCAGCCTTATGATGCGACGCCGTGGTTCTGGTCCGAACAGGGTGGGTTGCGAATTCAGATCGCCGGTCTGATCCATCCGGAAGCGCAGCGCTTTGTGCGCGGCGACGAAACCAGCGGGAAGTGGTCGTTGCTGCACTACGTGAACGATGAACTGATCGCGGTCGAGACGGTGAATGTGCCCATCGACCATCTGGCCGCGCGGCAACTCGTCAATCGCGGGCTCGAACTATTGCCGGAAAAGCTCTGCGATGCCAGTGTTCCGTTAAAGTCATGGATTCCGGCGGCGGGGCCGGCCAACTGATTCAGCACCCTGATCGCGCCGCCTGGCGCGATCAGGGCACGCAGCGACATCACCCGCTCATCACCCGTGCACGCTGCCTGAGACAGACAACGATAAAAAACATCCGCGAGACACCATGAATACGCTCAAACAAGACGCCAGATTCATCGTTGCCACGACCATCGGCAACGCGATGGAGTGGTACGACTTCATCGCCTTCGGCTTTCTGCTGGCGATCATCGCGCATCACTTCTTCCCGTCCGGCAATGCAACGACACCGTATCTGATGGCCGCCGCCACGTTCGGCGTGTCGTTCGTCGCGCGTCCGCTCGGCGGCATTCTGCTGGGCATTTACGCGGACCGGGCCGGGCGTAAGCCGGCGTTGATCCTGGTGCTGGGGATGATGACGGTGGCCACCGCGATCGTCGGGCTGTCGCCCGATTACGCGAGCATCGGCGTCGCCGCATCGTTGCTGCTGGTGTTTGCGCGCATTCTGCAAGGGATCTCCGCGGGCGGCGAGTTCGGCAGCGCGACCGCGATGCTGTTCGAGCAGGCGCCGCCCAACCGCGCCGGACTGTACGGCAGCTTCCAGATGTTCACGCAGGCCGTGGCCGGGTTTCTCGCCTCGGTGGCCGGCTTCGCGGTGACACGCTATCTGAGCGCCGAACAACTCGATGCATGGGGATGGCGGCTGCCGATCCTGGCTGGCTTGCTGATCGGCCCGGTCGGCTGGTATCTGCGGCACGGTCTCGAAGAGCCCGCGGCATTCAGGGCCGTACGGGAGCGCGCGCGACGCGAGCCGTTGGGCAGCACATTGCGGCAATACTGGAAGCCCCTGTTGATCGCCGGCGGGCTGGTCGGCGGTATCACCGTGCTGCAATTCACTCTGGCCGTGTTCATGCCGGCCTATGGCGTGCAATATCTGAAGCTGTCGCCAAGTCTGCCGTTTCTCGCCATCGTGATCGCCGGGCCGGTACGCATGATCATGTGCGTCGTGTGTGGCGCGCTGTCGGACCGTTTCGGCCGCACCAACGTGATGACCGCGGGTTATCTGTCGATTCTCGTGTGCACGTATCCGCTGTTCGCGTGGGTCGTGCATGCGCCGAGTTTCGAACGTCTGCTGTCGGCCGAGATCGTTTTCAGCATCCTGTCCGCCGCTTGTCTTGGGCCGATCTCGACCGCGTTGGCCGAGATCTTTCCGACCGCGATTCGCGCGACGGCCATGTCCATTACCTATAACGTCAGCTCGACGATTTTCGGCGGCTTCACGCCGTTCATGCTGACCTGGCTGATCCATTCGATGAACGATCTGCTGGCGCCCGCTTACTACGTGATAGCCGGCTCGCTGCTCGGGCTCGCCGCGTCGCTGTTGCTGGCGCGCTCGACGTTCACGGGGGTGGTCGCCGGTTCCGGAAGCACATCATGAGCACTATGCAAAGCGATCGTCCCCGCAGCTTTTTCGAAAAGGTCTGGGACGATCACGTGATCGCCGACCTCGGCGACAACACGTATCTGCTGCAGGTCGATCGCCTGTTCCTGCACGAAGTGTCGGGCGGCGTCGCGCTGCGCGAGTTGCAGCAGCAGGGGCGCGGCGTGGCCAGCCCCGAGCAGGTCTATACCGTCAACGATCACGTCGTCAGCATCCGCCCCGAGCGCAAGCCGGGCGAAGGCCGCAATGCGGTGGCGACGGCGATGATCGGCGAGACGCTCGACGCGTCGCGGCGCTTCGGCCTCACCACCTTTCCGATCGGCGATCCACGCCAGGGCATTGTGCATGTGATCTCGCCCGAACTGGGGCTCGCGCTGCCCGGCGTCACGCTGGTGTGCGCCGATAGCCATACCTGTACCGTGGGCGGCGTGGGTTCGCTCGGTTGGGGCATTGGTTCGAGCGAAGGCGTGCATGTATTGGCGACCCAGACGCTGCGGCAGGTGAAGCCGCGCACGATGCGCATTCTGTTCGAAGGCGAGCTGGCGCCGGGCGTCTATGCGAAGGATCTCGCGCTGCATCTGGTCGGCCGCCTGGGCGCGAACGGCGGTATCGGCTATGCGGTGGAGTTCGCCGGCTCGACGATTCGTTCGATGCCGGTCGAAGGTCGCTTCACGCTGTGCAATATGGCGACCGAGTTTTCCGCGCGCTATGCGTTCGTCGCGCCGGACGAGCTGACCTACGCGTATCTGGCCGGACGCGAATTCGCGCCGCGGGGCGAGGCGTGGGACGACGCGCTGCGTTACTGGCGAACCTTGCCGGGCGACCCCGGCGCGAGCTTCGACGTCGAGTTCGAGATCGACGTGTCGACGATCGCGCCGCAGGTCACGTGGGGCACGAGTCCGCAGCAGGTCGCCGCGATCGATGCGCAAGTGCCCGGTGCCGAGCAGTTCGACGACCCCGGCGCGCGCCAGTTGCTGGAGCGCGCGCTCGACTATCAGCGTCTGCGTCCGGGCACGCGGCTCGATAGCATCCCGATCGACGTCGCCTATATCGGCTCGTGCACGAATGCGCGGCTGTCCGATTTGCAGGCTGCCGCGGAAGTGCTCGCGGGGCACAAGGTGGCGCCCGGCGTGCTGGCGATCTGCGTGCCGGGCTCGACGCCGGTCAAGCGCGCCGCCGAGGCGCTGGGCCTCGATCAGGTATTCCGCGACGCGGGCTTCGAATGGCTGGAATCGGGCTGCGCGATGTGCGCGACCGGCGGCGCGGACCGCCTCGCCGACAAGCGCGTGATCAGCACGACCAACCGCAATTTCGAGGGACGCCAGGGGCCGCGCACGCGCACGCATCTGGCGAGTCCGGCTACGGTGGCAGCGTCGGCGCTGGCTGGCCATATCGCCGATGCGCGCCGGCGCTGATCAATCTCGGTCTCTACATAGAAAGACTTATGGAATCGTTCGACAGGCTTAGCGCGGGCGCAGTGCCGCTGATGCGCATCAATATCGACACCGACCAGATCATTCCCACCCGCTTTCTGTTGCGCACCACGACGGCCGGGCTCGGCGAAGCGTTGTTCGCGGATTGGCGGCTGCTTGCAGACGGCACGCCGAACCCGGAGTTCATTCTGAATCGCGCGCCGTGGAGCGACGCGCGGATCATGCTGGCGGAGCGCAATTTCGGCTGCGGGTCGTCGCGTGAAGAGGCGCCGCGCGCGCTGCGTCAAGCCGGTTTTCGCGCGGTCATCGCACCGAGCTTCGGCGAAATTTTCTTTGGCAATTGCTTTCGCAACGGTTTGCTGCCGGTGCGGCTCGAAGTCGATGCGCTTCAGTTGATCGTCGCGCAGGTCGAAGCGTCGGGTGGGCAGGCCGAGGTCTGTGTCGATCTGGTCAGCGAGCAGGTGACGGCGCCTGGCGGCGAGACGTTTGCGTTCAGCACGCCCGCGCTGTTGCGGCAGATGCTGCTCGAAGGGCTTGATGAAATCGATCTGACATTGGGGCTCGCGGAGCGGATCGAGGCGTTTCGTGAAAGCGATGCGCGGCGTCGGCCTTGGGCTTATGTGGGGAAGGTGGGGGGGTAGGTATTTCGTGTGCTCAGTGTCATCAACTGAATCGCCCCTCGACATGGCGCCCCCGCGCCATACGCCGAAGTTCACACACGTGAACTTGATTCCATCGATTCGCGACGCCACCATCACCGGCCCATTCGCGTAGCGCGCGAGCACGACGGCCATTGGCGCCGTCGTCGCGGGCAAGAGTCCGATGAAGCAACACCGCATCGGATGTTGCAATTCCCCAACAGCCTGATCCCGATAGCCGAGCCGCTTGACACCTGAGCGCGTAGCCGACCCGCAGCAATACCCCGCCGCAGCCTCCACGCACCGCCCGCAGGCCACCGAAGCGTCGCCCGCCAAATCGCCAATTCCCCCCGATTTTGTAAAACCGTCCACGTAGCCATTCGACAGCGGCGCCCGTCACATCGAATGTTTCAATTGTTCGCAACGCGCATTGCTGGGCTTATTAATCTTCGACCTGTCCTGCACAAATCGAACAGAAAGCAACCGCATACACGCTGAGCGTTCTCGAGATCGGCGTAGGACATCGGGCGACGACATGGATGTAACGGAAGTCGCAGACCTCATCTTCCTCCTGATTCATTGAGACCTATGATTTCGAAAACCAAACTGATTTCCGCCGCGATCCTGACGAGCGCCGCGATGACCTCCCAATTCGCCTTCGCCGCCGACGGTACGATCACGATTAACGGCCAGGTGACCGCGCAGACCTGCACGATCAACGGCAACGGCAGCGGCTCGAACAACTTCACGGTGACGCTGCTGCCCGTGTCGACGAGCGCTTTGGCTGCCGCCGGTCAAAGGGCATTCCGTAAGGAATTCGACGTTGCGCTGACGGCGTGCACACCCGCTTCGGGCAACGTGCACACCTATTTCGAACCTGGCCCGACGGTCGACACGGCAACCGGCAACCTGATCGTCGCGGCCGGCGGCGCGACGAACGTCGAACTCGGCATCGAGAACAACGCTGACGACTCGCCGATCGTACTCGGTGCCGCTGACGCGTCGCAGAATTCGAAGGCCGTGGCGATCGCCGCGGACGGAACGGCGACGCTGAAGTACAACGCGGTGTACGTCGCCACCGGTGCGGCAACCGCCGGCGTGGCGAATTCGAGCGTCATGTACACGCTGATCTATCAGTAATCCCACCTGAGCGCGAGGCGGGCGGATCGATATCCGCCTCGCCTTGCACGTGCATTCGATATTGTTTCAAGGCTCCCATGATGGTCTGGAAAGCATTCGGAATCGCAGTGGCCGCGGCGTGCGCTGCGTGGCTGGCCTGTTCCCCCGTGTCCGCGGAGGCTTCGGTGGTTATCGGCGCGACGCGTGTGATCTACAACGCCGGCGAGCCTGAAGTCACATTGAAGCTGTCGAACGAAGGCCGCTCGCCCGCGCTCGCGCAGTCGTGGGTCGATGCGGGTGACGCGCATGGTGCGCCGTCGAATATCAGCGTGCCGTTCACCGTGACGCCGCCGATCTCGCGTATCGATCCGTCGCGCTCGCAGACCTTGCGCATCGTTTATACCGGCGAGCCGCTGCCGAAGGATCGCGAGTCGGTATTCTGGCTCGACGTGCTCGAAGTGCCGCCGAAACCCGGCGCCGACGGGGGCGATGCGAACCATCTGCAACTCGCGTTCCGCTCGCGAATCAAGCTGTTTTTCCGGCCCGATCATCTGCAAGGCACGCCCGAGGCAGCGCCGGCTCAACTGACGTGGCGTGTGACGCGAACCGGCCAGCAGTCCGCCATCGAGGTGCGCAACCCGACCGCGTTTCATGTATCGATGACGGAAATCAGCGTGCACGCGGCCGGCAAGACCGCGATCTTCGACGACGGCGGCATGGTCGGCCCTGGAGAAACGGCCACGTTTCCTCTGAAGGGCGAAGTCGCCGATGCACCCGATGCGAAGGTTCAATACCTGTGGCTGAACGACTACGGTGGCTCGGTCAGCGGTGAAGCCACCTTGGGATCCGCCACCGCGTCCGCATCGAAATGATGCGCGGCTGACAGCGGTTTCCTCGTGGGACGCGCATCCGCGCGCTTCCCTCTCAAATCCCTGACGCAAGACCCGTGATGCCCGTTCTGGGCAGAGCGTCGGCTTGCTCACGTTCTGGCTGCCTATCGTGATTCAACGCACTTTCTTATTGCCGTTGGCCGTGCAGGCGCGTCTGCGTCCGTGCTGCATGCTCGCACTCGTGTGTTTTGCGTCGGCTGCCTCCGCGGCGGGAACGACGGGAGAAACGCAGGTAGCGGAGGTCCAGTTCAACGACCTGTTCCTGCAGCGTCCGGGCGGCACGCACATCGACGTGAGCCGCTTCGGCAAGGGCAACCAGGCGGCGCCGGGCACGTATCGCGCCGATCTGTATGTGAACACGAACTGGCTCGGCCGCTCCGAGATCACGCTGAAGCAGGTGGGCAGCAACCCGAACGACGTGCGGCCGTGTTTCGATCGCGAGTTGGTGGAACACATCGGCGTGGATCTCGCGAAGCTGTCGCCGGAGGCAACGGCGAAGCTGACGGGCGCGGCCAACGCCTGCGTCACGCTCGACGCGCTGGTGCCCGATGCGAGCGCAACGTTCGACAACAGCGAGCAGCGGCTCGACATCAGCGTGCCGCAGGCGTCGCTGAGCCGCGACGCGCGCGGTTACGTCGATCCGCGCTATTGGGACAATGGCGTGCCGGCCGCGCTGCTGCAGTACAACGCGAACGTCTATCGCGCCGACAGCGAAGGCTCGTCGTCGACGCAGGCCTTCGTCGGCTTGACGGCGGGCCTGAACTTCGGCCCGTGGCGGTTCCGGCACAACGGCAACCTGACGTACGACACGCATGGCGGCACGCACTATCAGAGCGTGCAGACCAACCTGCAGCGCTCGATTGCGAAGCTGAAGAGCCAGCTCGTGATCGGCGATGCGTTCACCGACGGCACGATGTTCGACAGCGTCGGTTTTCGCGGCGTGCAGCTCTCGAGCGACGAGCGCATGTATCCGGAGTCGCAGCGCGGCTACGCGCCGACGATCCGCGGCATCGCGCGCAGCAATTCGCTGGTGCAGGTGCGCCAGAACGGCAACATCATCTATACGGCCAACGTCGCGACCGGTCCGTTCGAGATCAACGATCTCTATCCGACCGGTTACGGCGGTGACCTGAACGTCACCGTGACGGCCGCTGACGGCAGCGTGGAAACGTTCAGCGTGCCGTATGCATCGGCGGTGAATTCGCTGCGGCCCGGCGTTACGCATTACAGCGTGACCGCGGGCGAATATCGCAATCCGCTGATATCAGGCAAGCCGGTGCTGTTCCAGTCGACGGTCCAGCATGGCTTCACGAATCTGATTACCGGCTATGGCGGCATCACTGCCGCGCAGGGCTATCTGGCCGGCGTGATCGGCGCGGCGCTGAATACCGAAGTTGGCGCATTCAGCCTCGACGTCACGCAGGCGAACACCGATCTGCCGGGACAGGCGTCGCGCCACGGCCAGAGTGTGAAGCTCGGCTACAGCAAGCTGATCAGCCCGACCAACACCAATATCGCGGTGGCCGCGTATCGCTATTCGAGCAGCGGCTATCTGGGCCTGCAGGATGCGATGCAATTGCGCGCGCCGAATAGCGGCGGCCCGAACGCGTTGCTGTCGGGCGGTATCCGGCGCGGGCAGTTTCAGGTCACGTTGAATCAGGGGCTGCCGCAGGGCTATGGCTCGTTCTATCTGTCGGGATCGACGGTCAACTACTGGAATCGCGGCGGCAGCGATACGCAGTTTCAGGCCGGCTACAACAACAACTTCCGGCGCATCAATTACGGCGTGTCGGTGTCGCGCCAGTTCGATCTGACGCAAAGCCGCTGGGATAACCGGATCATGCTGAACGTGTCGATTCCGCTGAACCTCGGCGAGCACGCGCTTTATTCGTCGACGAGCGTACAGCGCGATTCGACCGGCTCGACGTCGATCCAGCAGTCGTTGAGCGGCTCGCTCGGCGTCGACAATGCACTGAGCTATGGCGTCAACGTCGGCTATGCAAGCAACGGTGGTGCGAACTCGACGACCAATATCGGCGGCAACCTGTCGTATCTGTCGCCGTACGCGACGGTCACAGCGAACGCATCGAAGGGCACCGGCTTCACGCAATACGGCGGCGGTATCTCGGGAGGCATGGTCGCCTACGGCGGCGGTGTCGTGTTGACGCCGACGATGGGCGACACACTGGCGATCGTCGAGGCGAAGGGCGCGGGCGGCGCGCGCGTGACGGCCGGCAGCGGCCTGCGTATCGATCCGTTCGGCCATGCGCTCGTGTCGAGCCTGCAGCCGTTCTCGACCAACGAGATCGAGATCGATCCGAAGGGCCTGCCGATGAGCGTCGAGCTGAACTCGTCCGCGCAGCACGTCGCGCCGACGGCCGGCGCGGTGGTGCGCGTCAAGTTCGAAACCGAAGGCGGCGGCCGCGCGGTGATCATGCGCGTGCGCGACGGCAACGGCGAGCCGGTGCCGTTCGGCGCGTCGGTGACGAATGCCGCCGGACAGAATGTGGGGACCGTCGCGCAGGAAGGCCGCATCGTGCTGCGCGGTGTGAAGACCGATACGGGCACGCTCAACGTGAGTTGGGGCGACACGGCGGCGGAGCGTTGCACGCTGTCGTACACGCTGCCGGCGGCGGCGCGCGATGACAAGCAGGCCTGGACTAGCGCGGAGGCGGTATGCGGGAAGTGATCAACGGTTATCGCGCGGGTGTGCCATGCGTGGCACCGGCCGAGGCCGCCGTCGGAACGAAACACGATACGGGAATACCGATGAGGCTGATGAGATTCATGCGCCGCTGCGCCGCGAGCCGGCTCCCGGCGTGGTTCATGGTGCTGATCGTGTGCGGGCTCGGCTTTGGCTCGCATGCCGCCCACGCGCAGAGTGCAAGTTGCAGTCCAGTCGGCACGCAGACCGTTCCGGTCCCTATGGATGCGGCGATCACGGTGTCGCGCGACGCACCGATCGGCACAGTGCTGACCAGTTGGGCGAACACAGCTCTGAATACGTACTACAACTGCCAGGTTTCAGGATCCGTATTCACGGGTACCGCTTTCAGTGCGGCGTCGACGTTAACGAAGACCAGCCTGACCGTTGTTAATCCTTCGCACGGTACTTTGACGGTCTGGAATACGACAACGCCCGGTATCGGCATTGCGGTCGTCGTCAATCCATTGGTCAATGGCTGCAGCAATAAATCATGGGATGACCTGGGTGGTATAAACGGCTTCTTCCCAAATTCCCCTTGGGTTGGGACTGCGTGCAATCAGAACGGTTCTGCGGTCGCCAATGGCGGTCTGGCGCAGGTGGCGCTTGTGAAGACTGGTCCGATCACGGCTGGCATCTTCCCCGGGGGCACGCTGTTCCAAGCCTCCGGAGTGTGGCAGACAAGCTCCGGTTCAAACTATACGTTCTCGTCAACCACCGCCCAGAAACTGTTTTCGTTGTCACCGACGACCATTTCCGTCTCAGCATGCACAACACCGAACGTGACCGTCGACCTGGGTTCACACCAGCAGTCGGAATTCACGGGCATCGGTTCGGCGACGAAGATCCCGAAGAGTTTCAACGTCGCGGTTAACGCGTGTCCGGCCGGACTCACGACAATCCAGTACGAGTTCGATCCGATCAACACGGTGCTCGATTCGACCAACGGCGTACTCGCGTTGTCGAGCGATTCGACCGCCACCGGCATCGGCATCCAACTGAAAGACGGCAGCGGCGCCGCGCTCAAATACAACGCGAAATACACGCTATCGAGCTACAACAAGGCAACAGGCGGCTCGTACACGATTCCATTGACGGCGGCTTACTACCAGACCGCGGCGAGTGTGACGCCCGGCAGCGCGAATGTGGTGCTGAACTTCCTGATGAACTATCAGTAGACCTGTCTCGTCGTCGCAGCTATAGCGCGCGTGCTTTTTTGCTGATGCGAGCCGTTATCGCAACAACGCCCTTTGACGTTACAGGCATGACCGGCAGCGCTGGACCGACGCAGAGGCGACATGCCGGAACTAGCACACGAACGCGCAATGCGCGCGGGGAAAACGACCATGTTCGACAACGGGAATGTGAAGTACGTCATGACGATGCTAAGGACGCTCGTGGGTGGTGGGCGCAGCAGATGGCACCAACTGGTGATCGCCATGTTGCTCGTGTGCGGTTTCGCCTCGCACGCAGCGCACGCCACCACCACTTGCACGCCGATTAAAGTGACGGGGGGTGATGCCGGCTCGACCACGGTAACGCTGCCGCCGGTTACGGCAGCGCCCACCGAGCCGAACGGTACGGTGTTGGGCAAATGGCAAACATTCAACACGGGGAATTTGACGTTCAACTGTTTCGTCGATAGTTCATCAACCGCCAATATGGTATTCCAGCCGTCCAGCCTGGTAACGCCATCGGGAATAAAGGTCGCGGAACCGACCAACGGTACGTCTGTGACGGTGTGGAACACGAATCTCGCCGGCGTTGGCATCGCGGTCGCCGTGAATGCAAGCGGTGGCTCGTGCAGCACGAGTTACCAGGATCTTGCTGCGAAGAATATCAGTGGATGGACAGGCACCCTGTGCGTCGGGTCAGGTGGCGGGTTCAATTATCGATATACGGGGCTCGTTGAGGTGGCACTCGTGAAGATTGGCGACATCACAGCCGGCACCGTCAATAACCTTGGCACGATATTTAAGGCCACGGTGGCCACCAACGTGAGTGGTGTCGTTAAAGTCGGAACCTCGACCGCTATCTCAAACACGTCTGGCTCGACGTTTATGTGGAACTATCTGATGGGATCGGCACCGGCGGTATCGGTGCAAGCCTGTTCAACTCCAGACGTGAGCGTCGACCTCGGTTCGCACCCGCTGTCGGAGTTCACGGGCATCGGGTCGCCGTTGAACCCTAACCCGACGAAGTTCAACGTCGCATTCAACAACTGCCCGAGCGGATTCAACAAAATCCAGTACCAGTTCATTCCGGTCAACGCGGTGCTCGATCCGACCAACGGCGTGATCGCATTGTCGAGCGATTCGAGCGCCACCGGCATTGGCATCCAGTTGAAAGATGGCAACCAGGCCGTGCTCAAATACAACACGCAATACACGCTATCGAGCTACAACACGGCGACGGGCGGCTCTTACACGATTCCGCTGACAGCAAATTACTACCAGACCGCGGCGAGCGTGACGCCCGGCAGCGCGAATGCCGTGCTGCAACTCACGCTGAGCTATCAGTAGGCTGGGTTTTGTGGCCGACGTCTTTACTGGCCGTCATTGAACAACCGCTTCGCGGCATCGACAATCGGGTCGATGCCGCAATTCCGCTTAAGCGGCAGGCTTCGTCACGGCGGCGGCAGTGGCAGCCTGCGGCGCCGGCAACAACTTACCCTGCGCGAGACGCACGACCGTACCAACGACAATCGCCGCAAGCGCAACATTAGTCACGACGAAAAGCCCCGGCGTCAGATCGACGATCGCGCCCGTCACTCCACGCAACGTCATCTGAATGCCGTCGCCTGAAAGCGCAGTGAGACCGAAGGTGAAGGCCCAGTAAGACGGCGCAAACGGCTGCTTCATGATCCACGGCAGCAGGCGAATCAGCAGCAGCAACTGAAACAGGCCATAACCCCAGGTGGCCTGCACGAGCAGATCCGGTGTGCCGTGCGTATTGGCGAGCCACGCGGACACCGCGACTACCGGCGGCGCGAGATTGATACCGAGCGTCGGACGCAGCGGTGCGGGCAGCGGTGTCGCATGAAACATTCGATGCACGATGATCGACTCCATCGCGAGCCACGCGAATATTCCCGCGCCGAGGAACAGCACACCATACGACGGATGGCCCAGCGTGCCCGCCGCAATCGCGACGATGAAGTTGCCCGCCACCGACGGCAGATAAACCACCGGCGTCAGCGTGCCGATATCGCGGCCGCCTTGCATCATCACGCCGACGCGCCACACGCTGAAGATCACGTGCGCGAGCCCGCCGATCCATAGCGCCGCCATCGCGAGACCATGCGCGTACGGCGCGAGCACGACGGCCATCAGCGCGGTCGTCGCGGGCACGAGGCCGATGAAGCAGCATTGCACCGGATGCTGCGATTCCCCCACGGCCTCATCGCGCTGGCCGAGCCACTTGAGCGCATAGCCGATCAGCAGCAGCGCCCACACCGTGGCGGCCACGGCCATGATCGTTTCGCCGATGACGGGCGGCGCGCCCCACAAACGTACTGCGCCGCGCCAGTTGCCGCCGAGTCCGACGAGACCCAGCACGATGCCGAAAAACGACGCGGGAAGGGTGCGTGCCGATGTCATGTTCGACTCCCCATCTGACGGTGCAGAAACTCGGCGGCGAGATCGAGCGCATGCCGTGCCGCTTCCAGCTGCTCGACGTTCTGCTGAAACACGTGATGCATGCCGGCCCACTCCTGCAACGTCACGTCGTGGCCGCGCGCATGAGCATGGTGCGCGTAGCGCAATGCATCGTCGTAAAGAATCTCGTTGGCGCCGACCTGAATCAGCAGCGGCGGCAGATGCTCGGGGATCGCCAGCAGCGGAGAAGCGCGCGGATCGTCCGCCGCTGCGTTGCCGATGTAGCCGCGCGCCGCCGCGCGCAAAGCCGTCTCGTCGAGCAGCAGTTCCAATGATGCGCGCTCGCGCATGCTCGCGCCACTGAGCGTCAGGTCGGCCCACGGCGAAAATACGACGGCAGCCGACACGTTGCCGCTTTGCGCGAGCGTGGAGAGCGCGGCGAGTGTCGAAAGCGTCAGGCCGCCGCCCGCCGAATCGCCGATCAGGCCGACTTTCCCGTTGTATTCGCGCAGCCGCGCAACAGCGTCGACCGCTCGATCGATCGCAACAGGCAGCGCTGATTCAGGCGCGAGCGGATATTCGAGGATATACGTCGTGCGCCGTGTGCGCGCCGCGATCTGGCTGACCAGTCCGCGATACGCGGGCGCGGTGCCCATCATGTACGCGCCGCCGTGCAGAAACAGCAATGCTTCACCGTCGATCGGACTCGTGGGCGCGCAGATCCAGCCCGGCAGCGCGGCATCGGTCGACGGATGCAGCGACACGTCGGCGCTCGGCGGCGTCGTTGCGAAGAATGCGTCGTAGGCAATACGCGGTGCGGTTTTCACGAGCGGTGCCGACCAGAAGCGCCGGAACATGTCGTGCAGCGCGGGTAGCGCATTGCGGTCGGCGGCCGACAGCGGAAACACCTGATGCGCGAGGCTATCTTGCGTGGTCATAGCGTCCCCTTACGGTGCGGCGAATACGCGAGCCGCGATGTGCTCGGCGATCATCATCGTCGTCAGATTGGTCGGCGCGCTCGGAATGCCGGGCATGATCGATGCGTCGACGACCATCAACCCATCGACGCCGTGCACGCGGCCTTCGCTGTCGACCACGCCATCCTTGCCCATCGGCGCGGTCGAGGTCGGATGCGCGTACGCGTCGAGATTGGCGAGAATCACCGCTTCGAGCGCGGTATCCGGCACCCTGGCGCCCGGCGTCATTTCTTCGGCGACCACAGCAGAAAACGCCTTCGACCGGCCGATACCGCGCGCAATCTTCACGCACTCGACCATCCTGCGACGATCGCGCGCGGTCGTTAGAAAGTTATAGACGATACGCGGCGCGCTGCGTGGATCGCGATCCTGCAAGCGCACATAGCCGACCGATTCGGGTTGCGTGACCGAGGCCGCGAGCACCAGTGCGCCGCCGGTCGGCGACAGCGCCGGGTCGAACAGATGGGTGGCCGACACATGCAGATCGAGGTCGCCGGGCGTCGCCTCGGACGAAGCCGCCCACAGGATCGCGCCCGCCGCCGGAAACATCCCGTTGACGCCGGGCTTCAACGCATACACGTTGTAGTAGAACGGATGATCCTGCAACCGTTCTCCGACCGGCAGATCGGCGACGAGCGGAATATCCAGCTCACGCAGATGCGCCGAAGGTCCGATACCCGAGCGCATCAGGATCGCGGGACTGCCGAACGCGCCTGCCGACAGGATCACGGTGCGCGCGCGATACGTGTCGCCGTTCGCATCGATGACGCCGGCCGCGCGTCCGTGGTCGAACAGTACGCGGTCGATTTCGACGTTGCCCTTGATCGTCAGATTGGGGCGCGCGCGCACCGCGTCGTCGAGAAACGCGATACCGGTATTGATACGGCGTCCGGAAATCACATTGAGCGGATACGGCGACACGCCTGCCTGTTCGTCGCCGTTGAAGTCTTCCACAAAGGCGAAGCCGCATTCGAGCGCGCCGTCGACGAAGCCATTGACCGCCGGCGTCAGTTCGTTGCGGCGTCGCTGGCGCACCGGCAGCGGACCGTGACGGCCGCGATAGCGATCGTCGCCGTCCGGCGTGTTCTCGATCGATTTGAAGCAGCCGAGCACGTCGTCGAAGCTCCAGCCTTCGAGTCCGCGTGCGCTCCACTTCGCGAAGTCGGCGGGGCGCGCGCGCATCGCGACCGCCGCATTGACCGACGAGCATCCGCCAAGCGCCTTCGCGCGCAGTGCCGCAATCGTCACGCCGCCCGCGGCAACCTGGCCGCGATAGCCCCAGTCGTGCGCCGCGTCGCCACCGGCGTGATCGGCGTTCCACAGTACTTCGGGAAACAGGTTCGGCCGATACGCGTTGCCCGCTTCGAGCAGCAGCACGCGGCGCGCCGGTTCGTCGCTGAGGCGGTTGGCGAGCACTGCGCCCGCCGAGCCGCCGCCGACGATCACGATGTCGTAGGCGTCGCTCATCGCGCGAACCCCGCGGCAACCTGGCCCATCAGCGTGGCGAACGGCATGTCGAGCGCGGCATACACGTCGAGTGCTTTCGGGTCTGCGTTGTCGGCCATGATCTCGACCATCAGCGTCGCGTAGTCGGACACTTCGATGCCGAGCGCGGTCAGGCGCGCGAGTCCCGCTTCGTGCTTGTACGCGCTGAAGGTGCCGCACGCATCGAGCGCGACGATCGGTTGATAACCTTCGTCGCGCGCAGAGATTGCCGGCAGCGATGCGCACACTTCGAAGCTCAGGCCCGCGATGATCAGATGATCGCGGCCGGCCGCTTTTACCTTGTCGACGAAGCGCGGTTCGTCCCATGCGTTGACCGTCGAGCGATCGAGGATCTCGGCATCGCCGAGCGCTGCGCGCAATTCGGGGATCGTCGGCCCCCACATGCTGTCGCGCGCGGTGGTCACCGCGATCACGGGTAGACCGAGTGCCTGTGCGGCTTTTGCGAGGCCGACCACGTTGTGCTTCAGTTCACCGACACCGATATCGCGCACGCCGGTAAACAGACCGACCTGGTGATCGATCAGCAGCACGGCGGTGTTGTCGCGGGTCATGCGCGTTCTCACTGGGGCATTCATCGTCATCTCCTTGGGTTGCACAAAACGGAGCTTAGACGTCTGGCTGCGCGAAACAAGGCGTCGCCGATGGACGATGCGTGCAATGAGTTGGACGATCGTTCCGGCCCGTGTGGTAGGGGTTTGTGCGGCCGGCCATGCAAGGCTTCGCACTGCATTGAACCCTGCCGCCGAAGCGCTGAAACATGCCGCGTGTAACATGCGTGACGTCAATCACCGAACAATCATCGAACGGGAAAGCGCGCACATGCTGGATCTCAACGACATGTACTACTTCGTGCAGGTGGTCGATCACAAGAGCATCACGGCTGCCGCGCGTGCGCTCGCGCTGCCGAAATCGACGCTCAGCTATCGCGTGAATCAGCTCGAAGCGCAGCTCGGCGTGCGGCTGATCAATCGCACGTCGCGACAGTTCGCGGTGACGGAAATCGGCGCGGAGTTCTATGCGCACGCACGCTCGATGCTGCAGGAAGCGATCGCGGCCGAAGCGGTCGTGCGTCAACGCATGCTGGCGCCGAGCGGGCTGGTGCGGATGTCGACGGCAGTGGCGACCGCGCAGTTCGCGTTGCGCAGCCTGTTGCCGCGTTTTTGCGAGCGCTTTCCGAAGGTGCGGCTGATGCAGCGTCTGTCCGATGTCGAAGTCGATATCGTCGCGGAGGGCTTCGATATCGCGATTCGCGCGCATAGTCAGCCGTTGCAGGATTCCACATTGATTCAGCGCCCGCTCGCGCCGACTCCATGGATGTTGTTCAGCAGCCCAAGTTTCTTCGATGGCGCGAAGCTGCCCGAGCAGCCCGAAGACATCGCCGAGCGCCGCTCGCTGTTCATGGTGCGCGAAGGCGTGCCCTACGAATGGACGTTGCGCCGCGATGACATCGTGCGCACGGTGCGCGTATCGCCGGTGCTGATGACGAGCTGCATGCTGACGCTGAAGGATGCGGCGGTCGCGGGGCTCGGCATCGTCGCGCTGCCTGGCTATGTGTGCAACGAGGAACTCGCCGATGGCCGGTTGATGCGCGTGCTGCCCGAATGGACCTGCGGCGATGCGCAGCTCACGGCGCTGGTGCCGTTTGGTCAGAATCAGTTGCCGTCGGTGCGCGCGCTGCTGGACTACCTGGTCCAGGAAGTGCCGCTGGCTGTATCGACTGAGGGACGCGCGCGCAAAACGTAGGGCGAAACGTATGGCGAAACACGGGACGAAGCGCGTTCAGCGTGGCGCGGCGGGCGCATCCTGACGGAGTTGTTGCGCGAGCAGCGTCGCGTGCGGCGTCAGTGCGGAGAAATCGCGCGCACACAGATAGAGCCGCCGCATGGCCCACGCTTCCGACAGCGGCAGAATCGCGAGATCGCGGCGCAGTGTTTTGGCTAGCTCATGCGACAGAATCGAGATGCCGATGTCCGCTTCGACATGCATTGCCACGTGATCGATGTTGCGTAGCCGGATGCGGTAGTCGAGCTGCCGGCCAAGGCGCGACGCATGCTCGCCGAGATGGGTTTCGAGCGCCGAGTCCGCGAGACCCACGACCGGCTCGTCGAGGATATCGGCAAAGGTCACCGTTGCCTGTCGAGCCAGACGATGCGAACGGCTGACGATCACCACGACCCGATCGTCGGCCACCAGATGCGTTTGCAACGAGCCAAACTGGGTCGTATCCGCGACGATGCCCAGATCGGCACGCCGGTCCGCCAGCAACTGGACGATGTCGGCGCTGGTCCGTTCTTCCAGATCAATCGACAGATCGCGATGAGCCGCGAGGAACTGGCACAGCCGCGGCGGCAGGAACGCCGCCATCGCGGCGGTATTGGACAGCAGCCTGATGCGGCCTTTGAGTCCGGTCGCGTAGGTTCGCAGTTCGCCGCGCATCATTTCGACCTGACCGAGGATCGAGCGCGCATGACGGGCGAGGGCATCGCCGGCGGCGGTGGGGCGCACGCCACGCCGGTTGCGCTCCAGTAACGGCGCGCCCAAGGCGGCTTCCATGTTGGCGATGCGCTCGCTGACCGACGCGAGCGCCAGATGCATGATGCGCGCGCCCTGGGTCAGGCTGCCGCATTCCACTACGGTCAGGAACAGGCGCATGTCCGTCAGATCGAAGCGCATCGTCGGTTTTTGTTCGTTCGGATTTTCCGAAGTCTAGCACCGGAATTGCCCGATTGTGCCGATGCGGCGTCGCGCCTACCATCAGCACATGAACACGACGTTTCTGGTTGCTTCCGCGGGAATAGTGGCAGGCGCAATGAATGCGCTGGCCGGCGGCGGCTCGTTCGTCAGTTTGCCGGCGCTGATCGCGGCCGGCGTGCCTCCGGTTCTGGCGAATACGTCCAGCACGGTCGCGCTGTTCCCCGGCGGCCTGGCAAGCGTATGGGCGTACCGGGACGGTCTGCGTCCGGTCGGCACCGTGCCGCTCCGCTCGCTTGCCGTGGCGACGCTATGCGGCGGTTTGACCGGCGCGCTGCTGTTGCTGTGGACGTCATCCACCGCATTCACGTTCATGCTGCCGTGGCTGCTGCTGATCGCGTCGATCGCGCTCGCGTTCGGGCGGCGCATTGGCGAGGCGTTGCGCGCACGCTGGCGTATTCGTGCTCATGCGGTACTCGCGGTGCAGTTCGCGCTCGGTGTCTATGGCGGCTACTTTGGCGGCGCGGTCGGCATCATGATGATTGCGATATGGGGCCTGCTCGACAGTTGCGATGTCAAACAGCTCAACGCGCCGCGCACGCTGCTGGTCAGTACCGCCAATGTCGCGGCGGTACTCGCGTTCATCGTGGCCAACGCGGTGCGCTGGCCCGAGACGCTAGCGATGCTGGTGGGCGCAATTGCCGGCGGCTACCTTGGCGCGCGCATCGGACGCCGCGCGCCGGCGCGAATCGTTCGCACCCTCACGCTGCTGATCACTTCGTGTATCACGCTGGCGTTCTTCATCAAAATCTATGCGCCGATGTTCGCGCATCGCTGAGCCAATCTGACCCAATGGAGGAAACCGTGCTCTGTGCGTTGTTGGAAACGATAGGAACGCTGGGCATTCTGGCGAGTGTCGCGCTGCAGTTTCGCCGGGCGCGACGATAGTTCGGCGAGCGTATCGATCGTCGCCGGGCGAGTTGTCCCGTTCGGCGCGAACGTCACGCACGCTTCGCTCAATTCACGCCATCGGTGCTCATCACGCGCGCCATGCCGCCTACCGGCCGACGCAATGCGATATCGAACGGATTGATCTGCGGACCGATCGCTTCGGCCTGGCGGCGCAGCAATTCGACCACCATCGGCAGACGATCGTCGCCGAGCCGCGCCGCTAGCGTACCGACACTCAACGCCGCGACCGCCACGCCCGTGCGATCCAGAACCGGCACGGCCACGCCCGCCATGCCGTCGAGCACGCCGCTATTGCGGCCCGCGTAGCCCAACTGGCGCACGCGTTCGATCTCGGTGCGCAAATACACTTCGTCGAGCACGCCATAGCCGCGCACGCGCGGCACGTTGAAGCGGATGATTTCCTCGCGCTCGGCCTCGGGCAGAAAGGCCAGGATCGCCAGACTGCCCTGACCCACACCGAGTGCCACGCGCCCGCCGACATCGCCGGTGAACGAGCGGATCGTAAACGGCCCTTCGCAGATATCGAGGCATACCGCGTCGAAGCCGCTTTTGACGAGCAGAAAGACCGTGTCGCCGAGACTCGCGCACAGCCGCAGTAATGCCGGGCGGCACAACGTGCGCATACCGCTCGGATTGCCGGCCTGCGCCGCGAGCGCGAAGAAATCCACGCTGAGCCGATATAGCTTCGAGTTTTCGTCCTGTTCGACGACGCCTTCCGCGATCAACGCATGCAGGATGCGATGCACGGTGCCCTGCGTGAGGCCGACCGCTTTCGCGATGCGCGTGACGCGCCCGCCATCGGGCTGCGCTTCGGACAGGGCACGGATCACCGCGAACGCGCGTTCCAGCATGCTGGGACCGGGCGCCTGCCGAGGCGTAGCGTCGGCGGTGTCGGCATCTCGTTTGACGGCGGCATTCATGTTGGCGGCTCACATTATTTCAATGACCGGAACACTATAAAGCGTTTCGTCCGAAAGGGAATCGTCGGGCGCGGTTCGGCACGCTCGCGTTGTATTGGCGCCAAAGTAGGGATTGTCCGGACGTCGCGGAGCGGAACATCTGGCATCGAGTTGCGAGAGTTATTCCAGTGTACGGAATTTATTGAAAAAGTATATCGATCAACGGAATTTGAAATTGACTGGCGGTAATTTGGCTGGCTAGAGTCGGTTCTTCGAGACAGACAATCGCTTGAACCGGCGTCGAACCATCCAAAGGCCAGATCATGTCGTTCCTCACACTCACGAACGTAACGAAGTCATTCGGCGATCTGCAAGCGGTCGCCGATGTGAACCTGTCGGTGGAAAAAGGCGAGTTCGTTTCGTTGCTCGGGCCGTCCGGCTGCGGCAAGACCACGACCCTGCAGATGATCGCGGGCTTCGTCGAGCCGACATACGGCACCATCACGCTCGACGGCCGCGACATCACGCACATGAAGCCGAACAAACGCGGCCTCGGCATCGTGTTCCAGAGCTATGCGCTGTTTCCGCACATGAGCGTCGCCGACAATGTCGGCTTCGGTCTGGAGATGCGCAGTATCGACAAGACCGAGCGCCAGGCGCGGATTCGCGACGCGCTGTCGCTGGTGCGCCTCGACACGCTCGCGCATCGCTTTCCGCGTGAACTCTCCGGCGGTCAACGGCAGCGCGTGGCGATTGCCCGCGCGATCGTGATCGCGCCGCCGGTGCTGTTGCTCGACGAACCGATGTCGAATCTCGACGCGAAGCTGCGCGAAGACATGCAGTTCGAACTGCGCAGCATTCAACGCAAGATCGGCACGACCACGATCATGGTCACGCACGATCAATCGGAGGCGCTATCGATCAGCGATCGCGTGGTGGTGATGGAAGCCGGCCGCGTCACGCAGATCGATACGCCATACGCGGCGTACGAGCGGCCGGAAAATCGCTTCGTGTCGCAGTTCATCGGCAAGGCCAACATGCTGCCGGGCACTGTGATCGCGCGCGACGGCGACGCGATCCGTATCGACCTCGGGCACGACCTCGCGGAAGCGGGACACACGCGGCAGTTGCCGGTCAGCGATAACGCGATTGGCGTCGGCGACGCGGTCACGCTGTGCATCCGCCCGGAAAAGATGCGCCTGTGCGCGCCAGACGCCGGACGTGTGCCGGCCACCGTGACGAGCCGCTTCTTCCTCGGCAGCCAATGGCTGTACCGGCTTAACAGCCGGCTCGGCGAAGTGCTGGTGTGCTGCCAGAACGAAGGCACCGAACCGCTGCCCGAAGGCGCGAGCGTGGGTGTCGACTGGAACAGCGAGGCGATCCGCTTCATTCAACGGGACGCGCGTCATGGCTAGTACGCTGCCCGCCACCGACGGCAATCAGCTCAAAGCCGGCCGCGTGGGCCGCACGCGCTGGCAGGCGTTCGTGCCGCTCTGGCTGATGTGCGCGCCGGCCTTTCTGCTATTCGCGGCGCTGGTGCTGGTGCCGCTGCTGATGACGCTGGTGCTGACGTTCTATCGTTTCGATCCGGCCAGCGGCCCGATCGCCGCGTTCCAGTTCGGCAATTACGCGGAAGTACTGAGTTCGTCGTATTACCACACGATTTTTCTGCGCACCTTCGGCATTGCGTTCCTCGTCACGCTGCTGTGCGCGGTGATCGGCACGCCCGAAGCCTACGTGTTGTCGCGCATGCGTGATCCGTACCGTTCGCTGTTTCTGCTGGTGATTCTCGCGCCGCTGCTTGTCTCCGTGGTGGTGCGCGCATTCGGCTGGAGCATGCTGCTCAACACCAACGGCCTCGTGAATCAGGCCTTCGCGCTCGTCGGACTCGGGCCGTACAAGCTCGAATACACGACCTTCGCGATCGTGATTGCACTCGTGCATGTGATGCTGCCGTTCATGGTGATTCCGGTGTGGACCGCGTTGCAGAAGCTCGATCCGCAAACCGAAAACGCCGCGCTTTCACTGGGGGCGTCGCCCGCCACGACGCTGCGCCGCATCGTGTTGCCGCAACTGACGCCGGGCATGCTGTCGGGCAGCCTGATGGTGTTCGGCTTGTCGGCGAGCGCGTTCGCGATCCCCGGTCTGCTCGGCGGACGACGCCTGAAAGTTGCCGCGACCGCGGTGTACGACGAATTCCTCG
Organism: Paraburkholderia sp. ZP32-5; assembly: GCF_021390495.1. Taxonomy (NCBI): domain Bacteria; kingdom Pseudomonadati; phylum Pseudomonadota; class Betaproteobacteria; order Burkholderiales; family Burkholderiaceae; genus Paraburkholderia; species Paraburkholderia sp. ZP32-5. Next base: position 612,589 of record NZ_JAJEJP010000003.1, read on the forward strand.
GCTCGCTGAACTGGCCGCTCGGCGCCACCATCGCATTGCTGCTGCTGGTCGCGAATCTGATCGTGATGCTCACGTACTACCGGGTTCTGGAGCGCAGGTACGCCAGAAGTCTCGGCTAATTCATCGGCAAATTCAGCGGCTAATTCATCGGCTCGCCTAGTGACACCATCATGAGAAAAAACGGTCCCATTGCACTGATTTTCCACTCGCTCGTGATCGCATTCGTGCTCGCGCCGCTCGTGATCGTCGTGCTGGTCGCGTTCACGCCCGACGAAACGCTGACGTTGCCCACGCACGGCGTTTCGCTGCGGTGGTTCCGCGCGATCCTCGAGTACCCGGATTTCATCGGCGCGTTTTTCAACAGTCTGAAACTGGCATTTGCTTCGGCGACGCTATCGCTGATCGTCGCGCTGCCCGCCGCGCTCGCGATCGGCCGCGCGCGCTTTCCGGGACGTGGCTTTCTGAACGGCCTGTTGCTGTCGCCGCTGGTGATTCCCGGTCTGGTACTGGGCATTGCGCTGCTGCGCTTCTTCGCGCTGATCGGCGCGACCGGTTCGTTTGCGTGGCTCGTGCTCGCGCACATGATCATCATCACGCCGTTCGTGATGCGGCTCGTGCTGGCTTCGGTGAGCGGGTTCGATCGCAGCGTCGAGCACGCCGCGCATTCGCTCGGCGCCGACGCGTGGACCACCTTTCGCCGCATCACGTTCCCGATGATCCTGCCGGGCATTACCGGCGGCTGGCTGCTCGCGTTCATCAACAGCTTCGACGAATTGACGATGTCGATCTTCGTCACGTCGCCGCAAACCGTCACGTTGCCGGTGCGCATGTACATGTACGCGACCGAATCGATCGATCCGATGATGGCTTCCGTATCGGCGCTGGTGATCTTCATCACCGGCGGCGCGATGCTGTTGCTCGATCGCGTGTATGGCCTGAACCGGATTCTGATCGGCCAGCATTGATGTCCGCTCGATATCTGCATTGATGTCTTCCACCAATCACGCTCTTATGCCGTCCATGTTCCCGTCTGCTCAAGCTGGCGCACCGCAGTGCCAGCCGCAATTCGTCCGCGTGGCGGAAGCGCGGCGTGCACCGCTGCATTTTTTCCTCGATGGCGAAAGGCTCACCGCGCTGCAAGGCGACACGCTGCTGACCGCCGTGCTGATGCACCAGCGCCATGTGCGCGACAGCGAGTTCAGCGGCGCGCCGCGCGCGGGCTTCTGTCTGATCGGCGCATGCCAGGACTGCTGGATGCGCACCGAGGACGGCACGCGCGTGCGCGCATGCTCGACGCTCGTGACCGAAGGCATGCGCGTGCTTACACGGTTCGCGGTTGCGAAAACTGCCGCAGAAACCCCTGCGGAAACCGCCGCTGCTAATCAGCTCGGAGCCACGCGATGAGCGACGAACGCGGCATCGTGATCGTCGGTGCTGGACCGGCGGGCGTGCGCGCCGCCGAGACGCTGGTCGCGGCCGGCCTCAAGCCGATCGTGATCGATGAAAACGCCCGCTGGGGCGGGCAGATTTATCGACAGCCGCCCGCCAATGGCGGCTTCGAGCGGTCGAAAAAAACGCTGTACGGTTTCGAAGCGCACAAGGCCGAAGCACTGCATTCGACGATGGCGGCGCTGCTCCCTGATGTCGACTATCGGCCGGACACGCTCGCGTGGGCCTGCGAAGCGGGGCGCCTCGATACCTTGCATACGGGCCGTGAGCTGAGCGTGCCGTTCTCGCATCTGATCATCGCGAGCGGCGCGACTGACCGCGTGCTGCCGGTGCCGGGCTGGACTTTGCCCGGCGTCTACACGCTCGGCGCGGCTCAGGTCGCGCTGAAATCGCAAGGCTGCGCGATCGGCCGGCGCGTGGTGCTGGCCGGCACCGGACCGTTGTTGTATCTGGTCGCGTATCAGTACGTGAAGGCGGGCGCGCAAGTCGTCGCTGTGCTCGACACGAGCCCGTTTGCGCAGCAGGTCGCCGCGGCACCGAAACTCGCGCGTGTGCCGTCTACTTTCGCGAAGGGCCTGTATTACATCGGCTGGCTGACAGCGCATCGGGTGCGGATCGAACGGGATGTGACGCTGGTCGGCATCCATGGCATGGATGGCGTGCAGGCGCTCGAATGGCGTGTGTCGCGTGACGGTGCGCCGACAGAGACGATCGAATGCGATGCAGTCGGCGTGAGCTTTGGCCTGAAGCCCGAAACGCAACTCGCCGATCTCGCGGGCTGCCGCTTCCGTTTCGACACGACCAATCGTTGCTGGCTTCCTGAAGTCGATGCGATGGGACGCAGTTCGTTGCGCGGCGTCTATCTGGCCGGCGACGGCGCGGGCATCGCCGGCGCGGATGCCGCCGAACTGGCCGGGCGCCGCGCGGCGCTCGCGTTGCTCGACGACCTCGGCATCGCGCGTCCGCGTGGTCCGGGCGTGCCGGATGCGGCGGCAATCGCGCGCAGTCTGAAACGTATCGCGGTGTTTCGCGAGGGCATCGAAATGGCCTTCGCGCCGCCGCCGCGGTGCGCGTCGCAATGGCCCGACGACATGCTCGTATGCCGCTGCGAAGAGATCGACGCGGGCACGTTGCGACGTTGCATTCGCGATGGCGACGCAAACGAAATCAACCGGCTCAAAGCGCTCACCCGCGTCGGCATGGGCCGCTGCCAGGGGCGCATGTGCGGCGAAGCCGCGCTGACCCTGCTTGCGGAAGAAACCGGCAAACCGCTCGACGCGGTGGGCCGTTTGCGCAGCCAGCCGCCGATCAAACCGATTCCGCTTTCACCGGAGATGGTGGCCGACGACGTTGCCGAAATTCCCGTGGAGGCGCGCGATGAATGACAGCTTGCACTACGACGTCGCGATTGCGGGCGGCGGGCTGGTGGGTTCAGCGGCCGCGTTGGCTCTCGCGCGGCGCGGCCTGCGCGTGGGTCTGTTCGAGCGACGCTACTGCGGCGCGCAGGCGAGCGGCGTGAACTACGGCGGCGTGCGCTGCCAGGGACGCCCGGTCGAACAGATGCCGCTCGCGATGCGCGCGCGGCGTGTGTGGGATCGCTTGCCGGAACTGATCGGCATCGACGGTGAATTCACGGTATCGGGACATTTGCGCCTCGCTCGCAGCGAAAGCGATCTGCGCGCGCTGCAAAGCTGGGCCGATATGGCGCGCGAGCATGGATTGCATGCGCAATTGATCAGCGGCGCGGCGTTCCGCCAACGCTATCCGTGGCTCGGGCCGGCGGCCGTCGGCGGCTCGCTGTGCGCGACCGACGGTCATGCGAATCCGCGCCTCGTATCGCCGGCATTTGCGCGGGCCGCGCGAGCCGCCGGCGCGCATGTGCGCGAGCAAACCGAACTCAGCGACATTCATCACGACGGCACGCGCTTCCAGTTGCGCGCCGGCGATCAGCATATCAGCGCCGACTGGCTGATCAATTGCGCGGGCGCGTGGGCCAATACGGTCGCGGGCTACTTCGGCGAGGCCGCGCCGATGAAACCGATCTACCCGAACATGTGGGTCACCGAGCCATTGCCGTTGTTCATCACGCACAACCTCGGTGTGTATGGCGGCGGCATCTACGCGCGGCAGGTCGCGCGCGGCAATTGCGTGATTGGCGGCGGACGCGGACATGGCGACGGCGAATACGGTCAGCCGTCGACGGAAACTACCCGCGTCGTAATGCGCGACGCGTGCGCGCTGCTGCCCGCGTTGCGCGAGGCGCTGCTGATCCGCACATGGAGCGGCGTGGAAGGCGAAACGCCCGACGGCAATCCGATCATCGGTGCGAGCCGTACCGTGCCGCGTCTGTTGCATGCATTCGGTTTTTCCGGCGGCGGCTTTCTGCTTGCGCCAGGCGTCGGCGAAGTACTCGCCGATCTCGTTGTCGACGGTGCCACCGCCACGCCGCTCGATGCTTTTTCGATTGACCGCTTTGCCGCTATCGCGACCTCGCCGGCCGCCTAAGCGCCCGTTTAGTGAACCTCAGGAGACCCACAATGAAACTGTTCAAGACGCTCGCGGCAGTGGCCGCATTGTGCGCATTCGGTGCTGCCGCGCCGGCATGGTCGCAGACCAAAACGATCTACATCGGTATGAACGGCGGTCCGATGGAAAAGGCTTATACGAGCGGGGTGCTGCCCGACTTCGAGAAGGCCAACAACGTGAAGGTGGTGGTGGTGCCGGGCACGTCGTCGGACATTCTCGCGAAGCTGCTCGCCAACAAGACGAACCCGCAGATCCACGTGGTGTTTCTCGACGATGGCGTGATGGCGCGCGCGGTCAGCATGGGCGTGTGCAGGAAGCTCGATGACGCGCCGGTGCTGAAAGAACTCTATCCGTTTGCGCGCATGAAGGACGATATGGGCGCGGGCGTGCAGCTCGGCATGACCGGTATCGCGTACAACAAGAAGCTGTTCACCGAGAAAGGCTGGGCGCCGCCTACCTCGTGGATGGATTTCGCCGATCCGAAGTACAAGGACAAGGTGGTGTTCCAGTCGGCGTCGAGCAGTACCTTCGGCCTGCACGGCTTTCTTGCGATCAACCGGTTGATGGGCGGCAGCGAGAAGAACGTCGAGCCGGGCTTCACGAAGTGGCCGACCACGGTCGGCCCGAACGTGGTCGAGTACATCCCGAATTCGGCGAAGCTTTCCGAGATGATCCAGACCGGCGAAGCGGGTCTGTTTCCTCTGTCGCCGACCGGCGTCGGCGATCTGCAGGACAAGGGCATTCCGGTTAGCTACGTGAATCCGAAGGAAGGTCCGGTGCTGCTGATGGTCGACCTGTGCGTGGTGAACAACAATCCTGACGAGCAACTCGCTCAGAAACTCGCGCAGTTCCTGCTGTCGGCGCCGGGGCAGACGAAGGCCGCCGAAGCGGGTAAGCAGATTCCGACCAACCGTCTCGCGAAGATGACGCCGTCGATGCAGCAAAGCCTCGGCAGCATCGACGATCTGGTGAAGAAGGTCACGGTGGTGGACTGGGACGCGATCAACGCACATCGCGCGCAGTGGGATGCACGCTGGAATCGGCAGATCGAGAAGTAAGGTTCGGTGTCGGAGTTAGTGAAAACTGGGCGTCTGATCTTATTGGCTTTCTCAACGGTGCAGTCACGACGAAGATGTCTCTGCATCGTGAAAAATGAGAAGGTGCGCCGTCAGTGCCAATGAAAGTGAAAAGTTACGGGGGGCGCGCCCAGTCGCCCCGATAACTGCGCGGACCAGGTATTGGTTTCCTATTTGAGCGCATTGCCGTTGCTGTCCGTCAACTGAAGGCCAATGCCGGCAGCAGTTGAAGCGCTTGGCAGCGCGAGCACACCGTTTGTCGCATCAAGTACCACGTTGACCGGAACGAACTGGTACTGGACGCCATTTCGATTGACCGGACATGCATTGACAGCGATGTCGACGGTTTTCGCAGGGGTGAACACCGAGCCTATACCCCTGAACATCGACTGGATATACGACCCACGTCGACTGACACATCCGGCGTCGTGCCCGGGTTTGCCCCTACTTCGCCATAAGCAAATGGAATTGCTTTGCGAGGAATATTGATTGGATTTCCAACGGATGCGGGCATATCGTCGGTCAGTCCAATGCCGTAATGCGCACGTTAGCATTGGAAACCGGCGTCGCCGATAGAACAAAATATCCAGGAGACTTACCCATGGAGCAATCCTCTACGGTGCCGCGTGTGCCGGAGTCGGGCAACAGTAGCGCTCAGAACATCGTTTCCAACGACCAGGCTTCCCCACGGGTGCGGCGAATTCAGCGGACCGCGCTTGCTCTGCTCCTCCTGAGTGGGGTCATCAATTACATCGACCGCGCAACGCTGTCTATCGCGAATCCGCTGATCCGGCACGATCTCGGACTCTCCGTCGCGGAAATGGGCTTGTTGCTGTCGGCGTTTCTATGGGCTTACGCATTCGCGCAACTGCCCGCGGGCGCATTGGTCGATCGCTTTGGCGCGCGCATCATGCTGTCCGTCAGCCTGGCGACATGGTCGGTGGCCCAGGCGTTCGGCGGTGTGGTGAGCAACTTCGGCCAGTTCTTCGCTGCTCGCATGGTGCTGGGAATAGGGGAGGCGCCGCAGTTTCCGACAGCCGCCAAAATCGTTCGCGATTGGTTCGGCAAAAAAGAGCGCGGCGCCGCGACTGGCATCTGGAACAGTTCGTCGACGCTGGGTACTGCAATATCAGCGCCTTTGCTGACGGTCTTGATGTTGTCCGTGGGATGGCGATGGATGTTTGGCGTGATGGGAATCGCCGGCCTCCTCGTCGCGCTCGGTTTTTTTATCCTGCATCGCGAGCCGTATCAGGTCGACTTGACTCAGCGGGAGCGCGCGTATCTGTCCGACGTCGATGAGAAGGCCCAGAGCCGTCCGACATGGCGCGAGTGGCGCCGTCTGTTCGAGTTCAGCACGACGTGGGGCATGCTGCTGGGATTCTTCGGCACGATCTACGTCTTGTGGCTTTACAACGCGTGGTTGCCGTCTTACCTGCAAATGGAACTTCACCTGACTATTGCGAAGTCGGGATGGGTGGCCGCGGTTCCCTATCTCTTTGGCGTGGTGGGCAGTCTCTCTGGCGGAAAGATTTGCGACGTGCTCGCACGGCGAGGCGTATCGGCGATCAACAGCAGGAAGTATCCGATGGCGGCGTCGCTTTTCGGTGTCGCGGTGTTCACGGTACTGACCGGCCTCACGCACAACGTGACGTTGGCAGTCATCTTCATTTCGATCTCGATGTTGCTGCTGTATGTTTCGAGCAGTGCGGCCTGGGCGACCGCGTCCGTTGCCGCGCCCGCCAATTGCACCGCTTCCATCGGCGCCATGCAGAATTTCGGCGGCTACTTCGGCGGCGCGCTGGCACCGGTGGTCACGGGCTTCATCGTGCAGCAGACCCATTCGTTCGAGCCCGCGCTGTTCGTCGGAGCGGCCGTTGCCGCTGTCGCGCTGATCGGCTACTGGTTGCTCGTGCGCGGCCCGATTCCGCCGGCCGCGCTCACCCGCGACGTTTAACAGCAAAACAATGCTGCCGCGGGCGAGAGTCCGGGCTCTCGCTCCTGCTGTCAGCGAGGTAGTGCGGAAGGCAGCGGGATGTCATAGCGCCGCGCGCAGGCTTCAAGTGCCGGCGCGATCGTCGAGTGCAGCGCGACTCCATCGCGCAGTTGCTCGCGCTTGAGGCTCAATCCGCGATCGCCCGGCATGCGCACGCCCGCGATTCCCGGACGCGGCGGATTATCGCGGCATGCATCGCCGAGCCAGTCCATCTGCCGCACGAACGCCGCGAGACCGCCAAACGCCGCCGGATCGTAGAGCGAAAGAAACACGGTAGCGCCCCATCCATCGGCAGGATCGGCTCGGCCGTGGCCTGCCAGTCCCCCCGTCAACGCCTCGATCAGCAACGCCAGCCCGAAGCCTTTATGTCCCCACGTCATGCCGCCAATCGGCAGGATGGATCCCGGGGGATCCGTGCAGAGCACGCCGGGGTCGCCGCTGGGCTGCCCATCCGCATCGAGGAAGCATGCTTCGTCGAAGTGTTGTCCCGCTTTGTGTCGGCGCGCGGTCATCCCCTGCGTCACGGTCGATGAAGAGACATCGATCAAAAACGGTGTGCCCGAAGTCGGAATCCCCGCAGCGATCGGATTCGGTGTAAATACGGGCCGCGTGCCGCCGTGAGGGGCCACGCTTTGCCCCGACGGGTCGGAACTGCTGAGTAAGATCATGAATCCGTCGGCGGTGGCTCTTTCGAGATAACTGGCAAGGCAGGCGATGTGATGGCTGCGCCGAATCACCAACGTTGCCGTGCCGTACTTCTTCGCGCGCGGTGCCAGTGTTTCGATCCCGCTGAGAACCAGCCAGGGGCCCGGAAGACGCCGGCCATCCCACAACACGCTGCCGCCCCGGTCTGAAACGACCTCCGGCTCGCCGGAGCAGGTCATCGTGCCGTTTTCGATCTCACCGATATAGGCGGGCAGCAACGCGAGGCCGTGCGTGTCGTGTCCCATCAGGTCGCCGTCGACGAGCGTGCGAGCGACCGCGAGCGCTTTGACGTCCTCCATTCCAACCCTGACCAGAAGACGCTGTGCGAAGGCTTGCAATTCATCGGCGGAGTATCGGATTTGTGTATTCATCGGTGGGCGTCAGTGAGGAACATTGTTCGAAGACAGTCGGGCCGGCAATGCCCGACACGCTTTGAATTGTCGTTTGAGCTTGCGATAACCGTCCAATTGCGAATTGAGTAAAATCAATTCCATCTGGTTATAAATCCGACTGCGTTTACCCTATGTCGCAAGACTCCAGCCTCTCCATGACGCAAGTGCTGACCAAACTGCGTTTCAGGCATCTCCAGTTGCTTGAACTGCTCGGTCGTACCCGCAACCTCCGTATCGCGGCTGAGCAGATGCACATCACGCAGCCGGCCGCCACGAAGATCCTGAGCGACCTGGAGGCGATGTTAGGCGCGCCGCTGTTCGAGCGGCTGCCGCGCGAAATGCGGCCGACGGATCTCGGTACGCTGTCGCTGCGCTACGCCAGCACGACACTGTCCAATCTCGGCAAATTTTCGAGCGAGTTCGCGACATTGAAAGATGGCGGCTATGGTCATCTCACGGTTGGCTTCATTCCGGCTTCCGCCGCGCAACTCGTCACCGCGGCTATCAAGGAGATCCAGCGCCGGCGCCCGAGACTCATCATCAAACTGGTCGAGCAAAGCAGTGATCAACTCGCGATGTGGCTTGAGGGAAGGCGGCTTGATGTGATGATCGGGCGCCCGACCGAGCCACGACACGAGGCGCTTTTCGATGTGATCGATTTATTGGCGGAGCCGGCGCGCGCGGTCGTCGGCAAGCATCATCCGTTGCTGAAGCAACGACGTATAGAGATCGCCGACCTGGGCGAGTGGCCGTGGATCTTGTATCCGCAAGGCACCGCCATGCGGCAGCTGTTCGAAGAAACGTTCGCGGCGGCTGGCATGGTTGCGCCGATGGGCATCGTGGAAACGCCGTCGATTTTTACGACGTTGGAGTTGCTGCAGGCAACCGACATGATCTCCCTTCAACCGAGAGCAGCGATGGACAAGTACGTCACGCATGGCCTTCTAGGCTACCTGGACGTGCCGATACGGCGGACATTGTCGAACTACAGCGTCATGACGCGAAAAGACGAAGCTGCTTCGCAGGCGATGAACGAATTCGTTGCCATCCTTCAGGCAATCGCCGCGCAATACTAGGTTGGTCAACGTGACCGTCGTGAGAGCACGATTCCTGGTTCCGCAAGCAGGGGCAGCGTCGGCATTCTCTTTATGTGCTCGTCTTCGTCATGTACCCGATGGGCGCGCTCATCAATCGATTCAACGACCGTTTCCGTGGCACCCGACAAGCAGGGTGGCGGGAATCTCCGCTAATTCCCCACCTATGCATTTACGGCATGGCTTCCCATCGTAAAAAGGTTTTTGTCAATCTCAGGCGCCGCGCGCACAGTGTTGGAAAAGTGGAGAGACCTTTTCTTGAACACATTTCCAGAGCATCGCGCGGCGCCTGTACGTACAGATACCAATTCGGCATGGCTTGAAAATGCCAGCATCGGCGCTTCGATGGCGCCGCCGCGCACCACGCAAATAATCAGAACAGTGCGCGTGTTTATCGACGGGAGCGGGCGATGAGCACGACCGGTACTCCGGCATTGCTGATGGTATCGATGGAGCCGCCCGCGTCGCTCGAAGACGAATTCAACGACTGGTACGACACCGAACATTTTCCGCAGCGGATGGCGTTGCCGGGATTCGTGTCGGCATCGCGCTGGGTGTGCATCGACGGCTGGCCGCGCTGGATGGCGCTCTACGATCTCGCGTCACTCGATGCGTTGCACAGCGACGCCTATCTGAATGTGTCCGGCACCCGTTCGACTCCATGGAGCCGCAGATTGCTGCCGCGCACGGTGGGCCGCTCGCGTGTCGCGGCGGTGGCGCTCGATGAGCAGGACTTCATGCGGCACGACACCCAGCACGATCCGCGCGCAATCTGCCGCCTGCTTGCGATGAGCGTGCCGCTACGGGATGGCCACACTTCTTCTGCCGCGAAGATTGCCGGCGCGGTACGCGAATCGCTCGCCGCCCGCGAAGACCTGCTGCAACTCCGCGCGTTCATCGAAGCGAACTCGACGTGCTGGCTGTTCGCGGCATTCGACGCACCGGTCACGGCAGTGGCGCTTGCCGCGCAAATCGGCAGACCGGCGGACTCCGGCATCAAGGCCTTCAATCTTTACGTTCCGTACCAGCGCAGCAGCTACTGAGCCTGCCGCGCTGTCGTGCTGCATTGTCGTGCCGCACGAAGCTTGCGCACACAACTCTCCATCATCTTCTGTCTTGCAAGGAACCTCGATGAAACGCATCGCCGATCTTGATCCCGGCCAGATGAGCGCGGCGCAACGTCGCGTCTACGACGCCATCGCGAGTGGTCCGCGTAAGGGCGTTCGAGGCCCGCTCGCCGTGTGGCTACACCGGCCGGAGCTGGCCGAGCATGCGCAGGCACTGGGCAGCTATTGCCGGTATGACACGTCGTTGCCGCCGCGCCTGTCGGAGCTGGCGATTCTGACGCTCGCCCGTGTGTGGAGTTCGGAATACGAGTGGTACGCGCATAAGCCGTTTGCGTTGGAGGCCGGACTCGGCGCCGACGTGATCGAAGCGATCCGCACCAACACCGAACCGCCGTTCGCGCAAGCCGACGAAGCGGCGGTGCATGCCTTTCTGACGGAACTGCATCGCGACCGCAAGGTATCGGATGCGGTTTACGCGGAAGCGGTCGAGCGGTTGGGCGAAGCCGGCGTTATCGATCTGGTCGGTCTGGCTGGCTATTACACGCTGATCTCGATGACGATCAACGTGTTTCAGGTGACGCAGCCCGCGGGCGTACCGAACCAGCTCGACGAGTCGGCGGCATGAGCAAACGACTCGACAACAAGATCGCCATCGTGACGGGCGCCGGTTGCATCGGGCCGGGCTGGGGCAATGGACGGGCCGTGGCGGTGCGCTTCGCGCAGGAAGGCGCGAAAGTCTATGCGGTCGATCGGAGTCTCGATGCGATGCGCGAGACGATCGAGCGCATACGCGCGGAAGGCGGCGAAGTGACGGGCGTCGAATGCGACGTCACGAATAGCGACGCGGTCGCGCGGATGGTGGTGGCCTGTGTGCAGCAATATGGCCGCGTGGACATCCTCGTCAACAACGTCGGCGGTTCGGCTGCGGGCGGGCCCGTTACGCTCGATGAAGACAAGTGGGACGCGCAGATCGCACTCAATCTGAAGAGCGTGTATCTGACCTGCAAGCATGTGCTGCCCGTCATGGAAGCGCAACGCGGCGGCGCGATCGTGAACACCGCGTCGACGTCGGGCATTCGCTGGACCGGCGCGGCACAGGTCGCTTATGCGGCGTCGAAGGCCGGGGTCATTCAGTTGTCGCGCGTCGTCGCGGTCGAATACGCGGACCGGGGCATTCGCGTGAACACCGTGGTGCCGGGCCAATTGCATACGCCGATGGTCGAGGCACGCCTCGCCGGGCAACGTGCCGGCGGTGACGTGGACGCATTGCTCGCGCAGCGTCTTGCGCGCATCCCACTCGGCTTCATGGGCGATGGACGCGATACCGCGAACGCCGCCGTGTATCTCGCATCGGACGAAGCGCGCTTCGTGACCGGCACTGAAATCGTCGTCGATGGCGGCATGACGGCACGCTGCGGTTGAATCGGCTGACTTAGTTGACGCCGCGCAACGCCCACCTGTCTATTTTCGGAGCATCTGAATGACCGTGTTCGAGATCCCGGCTAACGCCTGGGATTGCCATTTCCATGTCTACGGACCGTGGTCCCGCTTTCCACTGCCGCCCGCGCCGCCTTATATCCCCGATGAAGCGGATTTCGACACGTTGCGGCTGCTGCATGCGCGGCTCGGTATCGCGCACGGCGTACTCGTACAACCGGCGGTGTACGGCGCCGATCACACGGCGCTGCTCGCCGCATTGCGCGCGAGCACAGGCAGGTATCGCGGCATTGCGCTGATCGAGCCGGATATCGACGACTCGCTGCTCAACGACATGCATGCCGCCGGCGTGCGCGGCGCGCGACTCAATGTAGTCAGCCATCTGCCCGGCGGTACCGATCCGGGCCGGATGCGTGCGATTGCCGAGCGTGCGCGCGCGCACGGCTGGCATCTGCTGTTGCATGGCGCGCTTGCGCAGGTGCTGGATGCACTGCGAACGCTCGCCGATGTGGACGTGCCGGTCGTCGTCGATCACATGGCGCGCGTGCCCGCCGAGCGCGGTATCGCGTATCCGCAGTTTGCGGAACTGGAAGCACATCTGGCGCGGCCGCAGGTATGGATCAAGCTGTCGGGCGCGGATCGCATCTCCGCCGGGCAACCGCCATTTAGCGACGCGATTCCGATCGGCCGGCGTCTACTGTCGTTGGCTCCACAGCGCGCGCTGTGGGGCACCGACTGGCCGCATCCGAACATCACCACGCCGTGGCCCGACGAGGCCGCGTTGCTCGCGTTGCTCGGCGAAATCTGCGAGGACCGCGCGAGCTTGCAGCGCGTGCTGGTGGACAACCCGGCCGCGTTGTATGCATAAACCCCCATCCGCACGACAGGCGCGCTGATCATGACCATCCGCTCGATCGAGGCCATTCCGTTCCGGCCACCTTACGACATGTTCGGCCCGAAGCCATTGCTTGGTGGCCAGCCGCGTCAGATGGACATCCTGCTGGTGCGGGTCGAGACCGATGACGGCGTGGTCGGTTGGGGCGAAGCGTTCGGCTTCGTCGTGTGGCCGGCCACGCGCGCCGCGCTCGACCAGGTCGTCGCGCCGCTCGTGATCGGTCAGGACGAGTCGGATATCGCCGGCCTGATGAATCGGCTCAATCGCCAACTGCATCTGTTGGGCCGCTCCGGGCCCGTGACTTACGCGCTGTCGGGTCTCGATATCGCGCTCTGGGATATCGCCGGCAAAAAGGCGGGGCTACCGATCTCGGCGCTGCTAGGCGGTGCGCGCTATAGCGAGTTGCCCGCCTATGCGAGCCTGGTGCGCTATGGCGATCCGGCGCTGGTTGCGCGCAATGCAGCGGCGGCCTGCGCGCGCGGCTATCGGGCCATCAAGCTGCATGAACTGGGCGTCGCGCATGTGCAAGCCGCGCGCGAGGCGATCGGTCCGGATATCAGCTTGATGCTCGACGTCAATTGCCCGTGGAGCGTGGCCGAAGCGCTCGACGTCGCGAAGCAGATCGAGCGCTATCAACTGAGCTGGTTCGAAGAGCCGGTCTGGCCGCCGGAAGACTTCGTGGGTCTCGCCGAGGTACGGCGTGCCGGCGGCATTCCTGTATCGGCTGGAGAGAATGTCACGAGCGTCAAGCAGTTCGAGCAGATGTTCGCCGCCGGCGCATTGGATATTGCACAGCCGAGTGTCACGAAGATCGGCGGCATCACCGAGTTCATGAACGTGGTGACGCTGGCCGGCGAATATCGCGTGCCGGTCGTACCGCATTCGCCTTACTTCGGCCCGGGGCTGCTGGCGAGCCTGCATATCGCGGCGTCGTTGCCGGTCGAGACGATGATCGAGTATTCGTTCATGGAGCTGGAAGGCAATGCGCTTGGCGATGCGATCGCCGTGCACGATGGGCGCATTCGTATTCCGTCCGGTCCGGGTCTTGGACGAGACCCGGATCTGGAAGTCGTGGAGCGGTATCGGCTGCGTTGACGCGGCGCGCCGTTAGCGCTGCGCTTAGCGTTGCGCGTGCCCGCGGAAATCGAGGCTCTTCAGCAACTCCGCCGTTTCGCGCGCGAGCCGGGTCAGCGGGCGCGCACGCGAGATCGCCAGCACGAGGTTGTTCTGAATTCGCGGCGGCCCGATCGTCGCGTGCTGCAGCGTCTTGATCGCATCGCCGGCAAACGCAATCGCACTCTCGGGCAGGATCGTGTAGCCCACACCTTGCGACACGAGCGTGAGCAGCGTCTGCACGGCCCCGACTTCCGCGACGATCTGCAGTTCGATGCGGCGCGGCTGTAACGCTGCGTCGATCGAACTGCGGATCGCGTTGGGCACGCTCGGTACCACCATCGGATAGTCCGCCAGATTCGCCAACGGAACCTGCCGCGGCAGTTTCGCCGCGCGCGCGGGCCCGACCAGCAACAGCGATTCGCGCATCAAGGTCTGGAAAGACAGTTGCGGCGACACCGGTGGATTGAACAACAAGGCCATATCGAGTCGGCCCGCGATCAGCCACTCGCGTAAATGCTGGCTCATTCCCTCCGATACCGCGATCGACGCACGCGGAAACTGCGCGCGAAAGCGCCGCACCAGCGGCGCACTTAAACCGAGCGCGACACGCGGCGGCAGACCGACGGTCAGCTTGCCGCCAGGACTCGCCTGCAACTCGCGCAGTTCACTGCGCGCCTGTTCGGCCATCAGCAGCATCGTCCGTGCATGCGTGAGTAGTGCCGCGCCCGCTTCGGTGGGGCTCACGCCGCGCCCGGTGCGGATCAGCAGCCGCTGACCGTAGTCGGCTTCCAGCAACGCGATCTGACGGCTCAGCGTCGACTGCGCGAGGTTCAGCGTAATCGCCGCGCCGCTGAAGCCCTTCGCCTCGACGACATGCACGAAGTAGTTGAGTTGATGCAGATCCATACGAGGTTCGTCCGGGCATTAGCGTGGTGAAGCCGGTGCACGCTGGCGAATTGAGATCTCACGAATTATGCATTAACGCGCTGTGGCGTCGATGCTTCGGCGCGCGCATCGCTATCGAATTTCTCGATAGCTGATAGCGAAAAGATCGGCGGATTTCGGCGCGATAAAAAAGTACAGTGACGGCCAGAGCAAATCGAAAACAAACCAGCGAAAACAAACGAACGATATCGAAGAGGAGACCGGCACGGTGTTTCAGCCGCGCAAGAATAAGCGAGTCGGCATCACGCCGACTCCGCGCGAGCGGCTCGTCATGTCCATCGTCGCCACGCGTCGTTCGTGCCATTGAACGGATAAGCATGTCTGAGAATGTGAGGCGCCCGGTCGATCATATCGACGGATGGACGGAGACTTCGGGTGTCAGCTTGCGCTATGTCGTGTCCGGTAACGGCGGACCGAGCGTCGTACTGATTCATGAACTGGGCGGCACGCTCGACAGCTGGACTGGCGTGCTCGGCGCGCTCGAACCGCACTGCACGGTGTTGCGCTTTGATCAGCGCGGCCACGGGCTTTCCGAGAAAGTCCGCGAACCCTTCATGCTCGACGATCAGGTCGATGATCTCGAAGCGGTGCTCGGCGCAGCTCAGCCAGACGCTCCTCACTGGCTGGTGGGCGCGGCGGCCGGCGCGGCAGTCGCGGTCAAATTCGCCGCGCGCCACCCGCAACACGTGGCGGGCATCGTGATGTGCGCGCCCGCGCTGAATGCCGACTCGTCACGCAGCACCTATCTGCAGTCGCGCTCGGCGCTCGCTACCACGCATGGCATGCGTGCGATCGCCGACGCATCGCTCGAACGCTCGTATCCGGAAGCGATTCGCGATGCCGCCGTGTATCGCGACTATCGCGCGCGCTTTCTCGCCAACGATCCGGTTTCATACGGACTCGCGAATCAGGCACTCAGCGACATGGAACTGCGCGACGAGTTGCGCGCGCTGCGTTGCGCCTGCCTCGTACTCGCCGGACGTTACGACACGCTGCGGCCGCCGGATCTGCTGAAGGCGCAGGCCGCGTTGCTCGCGCGCGCCCGCTTCGTTGAGATCGATTGCGCGCATCTGATGCCGGTGCAGGCACCCGCGGAACTCGCTTCATACATTCTTGATTTTGTCAGGAGACGACCATGAGATTTCTAAAACAACTACATATTCAGGTATTGCTGGGCCTTGCCGCGGGCATTGTTCTGGCGCTGTGCGCGCCGGCAACGGCCATCGCGATGAAGCCGCTAGGCGACGGATTCATCGCGCTGTTGCGCATGCTGATGGCGCCGATCGTTTTTTGCACGGTGATCCACGGTCTTTCGCACGCACGCGATCTGCGCAAGCTCGGCATGTTGGGCGTGAAAACGCTCGTTTACTTCGAAGTGGTCAGCACGCTAGGTCTCGCGCTGGGTCTGGTGGCGGTCAATCTGTTCAAGCCGGGCCTCGGTCTGCACGCGATCAATCTGAGTACCGCGAGCGGAGACAAGATCTCGCAGTTCGCCGCGTCGGCATCGCATATGAATGTCACGCAGTTCTTTATGGACATCATCCCGCGCACGATGGTGGGTGCATTCTCGACCGGCGACATGCTGCAGGTGCTGCTGGTGACCTTGCTCGTCGGCGTCGCGTTGATGATGACCGTGGGCCCCGATTCACTGCTGCTGCGCGGTATCGAGGAGAGCCAGCGCGTGCTGTTCAAGGTACTCAGCTTCGTGATGCGGCTGGCACCGCTCGGCGCATTCGGTGCGATGGCGTTCGCGGTCGGCAGCTATGGCGGCGCGACGCTGCTCTATCTGCTGAAGGTGGTGGCCGTCTACTGGGGGGCGTCGGTGCTCTTCGTGGTGGTCGTGCTCGGCGGCATCATGTCCTGGTCGGGTGTTTCGTTGTGGTCGCTGCTGAGCCTGATCAAGGAAGAAATCCTGCTGGTGTTCGGCACGGCATCCGGCGAGGTGGCGTTTCCGCGACTCGTGGAAAAACTGAAAGAGGCCGGCTGCGACGAGATGGTCGTCGGCTTCGTGCTGCCGGCCGGTTATGCCTTCAATCTCGACGGCACGAGCATCTACATGGCCATTTCGGTGGGCTTTATTGCGCAGGCCACCGACACCCCGTTCTCACTCGGTCAACAGCTCGCTGTTCTGGCCGTGCTGATGCTGACGTCGAAGGGCGGCGCGATGGTTGCCGGCGGCGCGTTCATCAAGCTGGCCGCGACGATGGAGTCGGTCAAGGCGCTGCCGCTCAATGGCCTCGGCCTGCTGTTCGGTATCGATCGTCCAATGGCCACGGCCACGGCAGTGACCAACATGATCGGCAACGCGGTGGCGGTGGTCACGCTTTCGAAGGTCGAGCAAGGACTGGACACCGAGCGCTTTCGCGAGCGCGTGAAGGCGGGGCATGCGATCGGCGTGAGAGCCGAACCCGCCGAATTGGCCATACCGGATTCATTGCCCAAATAAGTCACCGGGGATTGCAGTCCGATAAGGGCTGTCTGACTTCGTAAAAAAACAATCCTGAACTCTTAAATCATTCCAACAAGGAGATGAGATGAAGAAGTCGTTGGTCATGTGGGTCGCCATTGCGCCGTTTTCGATGCTCGCACACGCGCAAAGCAGCGTCACTCTCAGCGGTGTCATCGATGTCGGCATCAATGCGGTAACCAATGCTGGCGGCGCTCATCAGTATGCGATGAGTAGCGGCGTCAATAACGGCAGCCGGTTCGTGTTCAGCGGTATCGAAGATCTCGGTGGGGGCTACAAGAGCGTGTTCTTTCTCGAGAACGGTTTCAACGTCAACAACGGGCAATTGGGGCAGGGCGGCTTGCTGTTCGGACGGCAAGCGTATGTGGGTCTCATGAGCCCGTACGGCAGAGTCACACTCGGGCGGCAATACGATTCGATCGTCGATTACGTCGGCCAATTCGCCGCCGCCGACAACTGGGGCGGTTATATCTCCGCGCACCCCGGCGACCTGGACAACTTCAACAATAGCTATCGCACCAACAACTCGGTGAAGTTCACCAGCCTGAACTACAACGGCCTCACGTTTGGCGGTGTTTATAGTTTCGGCGGCGTGGCGGGTGATGTATCGCGCAATCAGATCTGGTCGCTCGGCGCCGGCTATACCCATGGGCCGTTCGCAGTGGGCGTCGCTTATCTGGACGCGCGTAATCCGAACCTGAGTTTCATGGGCACCAACTCGCAGACCGCGCTGACCGCCGCGACGGCCAACGGTACGGTGACGCCGGTGTACAGCGGCTTCATGTCGGCGCGCAGCTATCAGAGCGCGGGCGCCGCGGCGTCCTATACGATCGGCGAAGCGACGGTTGCGCTGACTTATTCGAATGTGCGCTTCAGTAATCTCGGCGATCTGACGTCAGGACCGAATCCGAATCACTACACGGGGACGGCGGTCTTCAACAACGCGGAAGTCAGCCTGCGCTACCGTCCGACGCCCGCGATCCTGCTCGGCGCCGCGTATGACTATACCGACGGCGGTGGCGTGAATGCGAACCCCGGCGCGAAATATCATCAGGGGCAACTGAGCGCGCAATACTTCCTGTCCAAGCGCACGACCGTGTATGTGATCGGTGTGTATCAACATGCGTCCGGCACCGATTCCACCGGCAAGCAGGCGGTGGCCGCGATCAATCTGTTGACGCCGTCGACGTCGAATTCGCAGGCGGTCGTGCGGGTTGGGTTGCGTCAGAAGTTCTGATTGTGGGGGCGTGCTGTTGAAGGATGCATGCCTGCGTTTGCGTTGCCCGTCCCGAACCACATGAGCCCGGGACGGGCGGCATCTATCCGGAAATCTGGAAAGCGGCGCGTGTGCGCACTGCCGTAACGAACGATTCACTCCGCCGAAGGCACTCCCTTACCCATCCGGTAATCGGTGGGCGTCGTCGCAAGATATTTCCTGAACAGCTTGGCCAACTGACCGCCGCTGCCGATACCGCAGCGGCGCGCAATCTTGTCGACCGGCAAACGCGACTCGACGAGCATCCGGCAACTCATGTTCAGACGCGCGCGAAGCAGATAATCCGACGGCGTCATGCCGATTTCGCTCTTGAAGCGCCGCAGGAAATTGCGCTCGCTCATCGCCGCGACCTGCGCGGCCGCATCGATGGAAACCGGACGATCGACGTTGGATTCCAGCCAGCGCGCGGACGCCATGATCTGCTCGCTAACCTGCGGCGCGCCGCCGCGAGAAAAGGACGTGTCGAACGGCACATTCTGCTGCGGCGCGACCGATTCCGCGACATGCCGCACCACGTCCGGTCCCATATCCTCTTCCACGATGCGCAGCGCCGTCGCGACCTCCGTTGGCGCTTCGCTCAGCGGCCGCGCTTTGTAGTAGTCGCGCGCGTCGTTGTCGCCGTGGAGCAGCGGCGAATAACGGCTCGGCAGCCTCGCGGCTTCCAGCAGCAGGCGCCCCTCGGCGATCGGATGAACGATTTCGCTGAGCGGGTGCCGGCGGCGCAGCCAGTTGCCCAGACGTTCGTCGCGGCATGCATGCGGGGCGCCGGCGCCGCCCGCGATAAACAGCAGATGCCGGTCGCCGGTGACGTCGTGCGTTTCGACGCTTTCGGTCCAGACGAATACCGAGGATGAGCTTGCGATACGGCCGCCCGCGGCCGATAGTAGTGAGACGTCGTAGCGTGCGCGCGAGGATTGCCGCGAAACGCTCAATGCGTTTGCTTTCTGGAAGATTTCAATAATTGCGGCGACTTTCGGCAATGCAAATCCATTGAACAACGCGATGTCGACGCGAGTTATGCCGCCTGTTTGCGTCCGCACAGCACTTTGCCGCGAGCCGCGCGGCAGAGCATCTACCAGCTCCATTTGCTTTTCCCCGGAATATTTTGGCCTTCAAAATCCCTTCCCTTGGACTCTGCGTTTCTTCTTTTTACTCATGCTATCTATATGATTCGGGCGTCATTATTGCATGTCTGATTTGGCCAACATATTGGCTGCTCGCGACATAAGGGTAAAAATTTGCACGATTTCGGTGAAAAATCGCAAAGATATTCCCAATATTTCGAACAACAAATTTGCGAATTTTTCAAAAAATTTCAATAAAAATAAAATACGAAATTGGCACGGGATGCATAAGCATCGTTCAGAAATAGCTTATGCAGAGGTACAATATAACAGTGGATGACAGCGCGCCGATCCATGCCTGGCGGGCGGTGCGCCGTATGCCGTACAATTGCTGCCTTTCAGTACAGGGACTTTTTAGAGGTCAGTGTGCATCGAAAATTTCATTCGCGTGTAGCAATTCGAGTGTCGTTTTCTTACCGGAAACGGATTCGAGGCTAATTTCTTCGGGGTTTTCTATATCCCCGGCAAACGATTGCGCAGGCTAAATAACCATCGGGTTTGGCCGTTAACGCGTTCATGCATATACACGAAATTCGGACCATCGTTAGTGCCGCACGGGAGACCGCCGACTCCATAGTCGGTGCGCGTGCATGGAATACGGTCGAAGATGCTAACGCAATGCGCGATCTGATCTTCTGGGACATGCTTGCCAAGCAATTGCCCGATATCAGCATGGCCGAGTTGCTGTCGATTCTGGAATAGTCGCGCGGCGAGATGGCGGCTGGTAGGCGTCACGGTTCATCCGGCGCCGAGTGCATGTCGGCGGGATCGGCAAGCCGCCGGTCAGACGTCGTCGAATCCGGCCAGCGAGAATATCTTGACCGTGGTCCCGCGCGCGGGTTTGCGGCCTTCCTGTTGTTGAACGAAGATTTGCACCGCGCGCGTCATCTCGTCCTGGGATAGTTTCCGGTACGCGCAGATGTTGTAGGTCACACCGTGCTGCCGGTCCTTGATGAAATTGTCGACGTTCGGCAATTGCATGATTTCCTCGCAAGGCAATGCGTCGATTGTCCGGTCATCACCGAGCGTTGCTCGCGGACGCGACTCATCGGCAAAAAAAAGCCAGCCGAAGCAATCCGGCTGGCCGAGAGACTTTTGAGGGAAAGCGCGATTCCCAGCGATTCCTCAAATGGTCCGAGGTAACAGACACTGTACGCGGACAATGGGCAGCGATGCGATGCATTGCGCCCAGAGGCAAGCTATTGGCGGAATGGGTCAAAAACGCGCAACACTCATTGGCCCGGCATGACCGGTGCGATTCAGTTCATATACCACTTGCCCGCATGCCGGGTGAACGCGTAGATCGTGTCCGCGATGAGTGGCATGTCCTGACGCGAGCGCGTCACGATGCCGGAGCCGTGGATGACCGTTACGTTCGCGTTGCCCAGTAGACGGATCGTTTGCCCATCGGCGGCGCCGGAGAAGTTCGACAGATGGGTCGGCGTGACGTCGTCATCGATCACGACGAGACTCGAACCGGTGACGTTGACGATGCGTGTGCCAGGCGCCGGCCTGCTCGTGAACGGCGTACCCGATACGCTCGATCCATCGTGGTCCTGCATCAGGAACAACCCAGCCTGATTGAAGCTGCCGCCGCAGGCAAAGTATTGATTGCGCGCATCCGGATCGGATTCACTCACATAGTCTTCGAAGCCGTACTTTTGCAGCCGCTCCTTGCGACCTTCTGAGCGGCAAGCGGTCAAGATGTTCGCTTGCGACCTGGACGACATATAGAAGCCGCTGTAAGTACCGACTTCGGCGGAGCTATTGTTATAGCCGAAGCAGGTACTCCATATCGCGCTGCCGTCGACGTAGAAGCCGTGGCCAATGTTGGAGTCGCCGCGGCACTGTGAGATGCGGTGTTGCGATCCCCTGAGCGGTGCGATGTAGATACCGCGCTCGGCGTCTTCGCCGATGCAGTTGGACAGAAAGTTATTCGCGCCGCCGACCACGATGCCGCACAGCAATAGGTCTGGTGTCACCAGGCCTTGCCCCGCGATCAGAGAAGGATTCGCTTCGATACGGTTGAGGAAGTCGTCGGTGCCGAAGGTTTCGATACATCCGGAAATCCGGCTGCGCTGT
Source organism: Paraburkholderia sp. ZP32-5 (assembly GCF_021390495.1). Lineage (NCBI taxonomy): Bacteria > Pseudomonadati > Pseudomonadota > Betaproteobacteria > Burkholderiales > Burkholderiaceae > Paraburkholderia > Paraburkholderia sp. ZP32-5. The sequence continues at coordinate 634,233 of NZ_JAJEJP010000003.1, forward strand.
CGATCGAGCAGAACATTGGTGGTCAGGATATCTTCGAACACCACGCCGAAGCCGGCGAGATGTTGAAAGCCCTGGTCGGCAAAGTTATTCGCCGTGCACCGGCGTATCGCCGCCCACTTGACCAGTTGAAAGCGGACCGCGCCCCCTTTGCACTGCGCGCCGCGTCCTTCGAAATTGATCCCGCTAATGCCGATTCCGCGTATCAATGTCTCCGGCGTATCGACCACGAAGCCAGGCTCCGCCTGTATCAATGTCACGCCGGACACATGGCCCGGCAGATAGCCGAACATCGTGCTGCTCGATACCAGCGATACGCCGTTCTTCAGGATCACGTTGCAGCGATAGCGGCCCGCGGGAAAGCGAACCACGCCGCCCCCTCGCGCCTCCAGCAGATCGATCGCGGTCTGGATCGCGATGCTGTCATCCGCGCGGCCGTCACCCTTCGCGCCGAATCGTTTGGGATTGGCATCGGCGTCGTTCAGCTCGTCTGCTACCGATCGGACGACACTGGCCGGCGCCGCTGCCCTGAATGCGACCGTTTGAGCGTTACCGGTTGCCGCTGCGGCGTCTTTCGTGGTGCCTGTATCAGCGGAGGATCCAGCCGGTTGCGCTTGTCCATTGAACGTTGCGGTTGCAGTTGCACTGAGAATCGTGCCCGCGAGGGCGCCCTTGATTGCCTGCCGTCGATTAGTCACGCTCACTCGCCTACGTCGGTTATTCGTCGCGCGCGAGCGCGTTGCCAAGCAGTTCCCTGAGCAGCACCGTCGGGAACACGATCGCATCGTGCACATAGCGGCGTAACAGGCGCCGCGGTTCGCAACCAATCCGGTGTAGCCATTCGAGGCCGTTCTTGCGCATCCACATTGGCGCGCGCGCCTTTTCTCCGGCGATGAAATCGATCGTCGCACCGGCGCAGATCGCCACATTCGCACTGATTCTTGCGCGGTGTTCGTGGACCCATAGCTCCTGCTTCGGCGCGCCAAGTCCGACGATCAACAAATCGGGCTCTGCCGCGGCGATGCCATCGAGAATGCGATCGCATTCGTGCGGTAATGTTTCGAACCCGAAAGGCGGCGAGTATGTACCGACGATCTGAACATTGCTCCAGCGTTGCGTAATGATCCGCGCTGCACATTCCGCGACGCCGGGACCGGCGCCGAGCAGGTATACGCGCATGGGCTTTTGCATCGAGCGCGCCTGTTGAAATAGGCACGGTACGAGATCGCTGCCCGGTACCGTTTCCTTCAGCGCGCGCCCCATCAGCCGGGAGGCGAGAACGAGCGGCTTGCCGTCCGCGAGCACCATCGACGCGCCCGCATAGGCGGCCTGGAATGCGACGGAGTTGCGCAGCTTGACGATATGGTCGACGTTCGGCGTGACGACGTAGCGGCAGCCGGCATGCGGTGTTTCAAGCCACCTCGCCAGCGTCTGTGCGGCGAGGTCCATTGAAATAGCGTCCAGCTCGATGCCGAACATCGTGCATTTCGTGTTCATTTGATCTGCCCCAAATCGATACGACGTGACGAAGCGATCCGAATGACGAATCAGTCGGATGCACTGGAAAGCGGAATAGGTGGAAGTTCTGTTGCGCTAGCCGGTTCAGTGGCCTGTCTTAGCCAGATGCCGGCAATGTGTTGCGCCGATCTCGTCGAAGCGCGAGATCGGTATGTCGCGCGCTATGCGGTGCCGGCCCTGCCATAGCGATCTTCGAGCCGCACGATGTCGTCCTCGCCGAGATACGCGCCGGACTGCACTTCGATCAGTTCGAGTGGAATCTTTCCGGGGTTGAACAGGCGGTGCGATACGCCGACCGGAATATAGGTGGACTGGTTTTCCGTCAGCAGGTCTTCCCGATTGCCATTCGTGACGAGTGCCGTGCCTTTGACGACAATCCAATGCTCGGCGCGATGATGGTGCAGTTGCAGACTCAATTGCGCGCCGGGGTTCACGACGATCCGCTTCACCTGAAAGCGTTCGCCCTGATCGATCGATTCATACGAGCCCCACGGGCGCATCACGCGCCGATGCGTGACCGACTCGCGCCGTCCCGATGCCGAGAGACTTTCGACAACACGCTTGACGTCTTTGGCGAGATCGCGATGCGCGACGAGTACTGCATCGGCGGTCTCGACGATTACGAGATCGCTGACGCCGATCGCCGCGACCATGCGGTGCTCGGCGCGAATATAGGAATTCGACACGCTGTCCTGCAGCACGTCGCCGATCAGCGCATTACGCTGTGGGTCTTGCTGTGCAATCTCGTGCAGCGCGGACCATGAGCCGATATCGTTCCAGCCAAGATCGTCTACCGCGATCACCGCCGCGCGGTCCGTGCGCTCGAACACCGCATAGTCCACCGAGATGCTCGGGCATTCGGCGAACGCATCGGCGCTGAGCGCGAGAAACTGCGCATCGGAGCTGGCGTCGGTATAGGCCTGCTGCGCCAGCCGGGCGACCTCGGGTTCATAACGCTTCAGTTCATCGAGGTACGTAGATGCGCGAAACAGGAACATGCCGCTGTTCCACAGGTAATCGCCGCTGGCGAGCAATTCGATCGCGAGCGCGGTATCGGGCTTCTCGATGAAAGCGTCGACATCGTAGGCATCGTGTTGGCCGTTTGCCAGAAGCGCACCTTTGCGGATGTAGCCAAAGCCGGTGTGAGGCGCGGTCGGCACAACGCCGAACGTAACGAGTCGCCCATCGCGCGCGAGCGTCGTACCGGTTTCGACGGCCTCATGAAACGCGGCAGCGTTCTGAATGACGTGATCGGACGGCAGCACGAGCAACAGTGCATTGGGATCGTTCTGAATGGCAAAATGCGCGGCCGCCGCAATTGCCACGGCGGTATTTTTCGAAACCGGTTCAAGAATGATCGCGGAAGCAGTGAGCCCGATTTCCGCTAACTGATCGACTAATTGAAAGCGATATGCGGCATTCGAAACCAGAACAGCAGGTCGGATGTTCTCAAGCGCATCGACGCGCGTGAGCGTAGTCTGCAAAAGCGATTGATCGCCCGCGAGTGCAAGGAACTGTTTCGGCTGACCACCGCGAGACATTGGCCACAACCGCGTTCCGCTGCCGCCGCACAGCACCACCGGGAAAATACTCATTTGCATCGATCCTGTATGCGTCGTTGCACGTGACTCTACTGAGCATCCGATGGACTGTGCGGCGGATGTCTTAATTGGCCACGCTTTTGGCAACTCCGGATAATCGATCTACGCGCATGGATGATGACGTCCGGAGCACACATCGTTCTATCGTCTGCCGGTTACGTAGGGATAGTCCCGGTAGGCCAGCAGCATGAACATGAAGATCGATAGGCCTAGTGGTTCGAGCATCAGCAGGCCCGCGAATATCGCAAAGACGAGTGGCGCCATGCTGCCGAAATCTCTGCGCACGCGAAGCCAGAGAAGCCAGCAATAGATGACTGTGACGGGCACGCCGTACTTGTAGATCATGCCGGTGATCGAATTCGATATGCCGGCGTCGTTTTCCTTGATGTACCCGTACTCATCCAGCGCGAGCGCGTTATAGGCATCCAGGTCGCCGCTAGGGCGGCCCAGCAATAGACTGTCTGCGGCGGCGCGCGCGCCGAGTGTCAGGTCGTTGATTCGCACGGTAATACTCGAGTCGCCCTGTAGCGAACGGCCGAATAGCGTCGAGAATGCGTCGTCGATCGCACCGGGGGCCGCCAATACGAGCGCGACCATTGCACCCGCGACGATGGCCGCCAGGTTCGCGAGTCTCGGCTGGCGTTGATGCAGGTAGCAATAGCCGGCGAACGGCATCAGGATCGACAGCGCACCCATCGATTGAGTCGAAAGAGCCGCCAAAAGAAATACCCAGTTCGGTCGCTTTTTGTACTTCAGACAGTTGTAAGCGAAGGCCATCGTCAGCATCACGCCATACACACCGGCTTCCCAGAAGATGCCCTGATTGCGATAGTGATTGAAGCGCTGTAAATCGGTTGCACGAACATAGAGAAGACCGAAGACCGTGCTGTATTCGTCATCGATATGACGTGCGATGCCGGGGGCAACGTAGGCGAGTGGGTACAGAACCAGCGAGACGATGGCCATGTAGTACAGCACGTCGACAAAGAGCTCGCGAAAGTCGTAGCGCGTTCGCTTGAAATAGATACATGCAATGCCCGCTATCAACGCTTTCAAGATGACGAAGAATTCCTTGTCGTCTATCTGAAAGTCTTGCGCGTAGCTTGCGACGATGAGCGCGATAACCAGCAAGCTGTAGCTACCGCGAATTGCACGGGGAAAGCGCGTCGACACCAGAAAGCTGCAAAACAGCACGACGACGATTGCTGCGATCGCCGCTGAATTGCCGACGCGCACGACGACGATCCAACCGCCGCTTACCAGCAGGATCGCCGTCAGCAACAGCGAGGCTCGAACATCACGTCGCAATAGTGCGTTAAACATGATCGAATCCGCTTGCGATGCCAACCGGGGCGCCCGCCTGTGCCGTAGGCGCGCCTTTCTCCCATTGCCTGCTATCCGGATTCCAGTGCCGAACCACGCGCGCCGGTGCGCCGACAGCGACGCAGAAATCGGGGATATCGCTCGACACCACCGCGTTAGCGCCTATCACGCAGTTGCGGCCGATTTTCGCCCCAAGTATCACGACGTTCTCTCCGATCCACGAACCGCTTCCGATCTCGACGGGCCGACGCAAAACAAGCTCCTGCGTCTTGATCGGGAGCTTGATGTCCTGGTATCCGTGAATGTAGTCGGCGATATAGACGCGGTCGGCGATCAGTACGTCCCGGCCGATTTCGATCGATTGCGTGGCGATGATATGCGCGCTGTTGCCGATATAAACGCCGTCCTGAATCGCGAGTCGCGGCAGCGCCGGGGCCGTATGAATCGTTTCGATCCACGCAAAGTTGTTGATAAAAACACCGTTGCCGATTTCCATGCGGTTCGAACCGTCGATCCGGATCGGCCTGAGAATGCGTGAACGAGCACCAAAGCGCGCGAAGAAAAACGGATACGCGAGACCTTGCAGCGATGTGCTCAAGCGATTGCGAATCTTGAAGAAGATGCCTATATTCACGAGGCTATTCCGTTTGAGTGCGTTTGGCGCGCGGCTTCAGCACGATTGCAATTTGACGTCGATAAAACGATAGCGACGGGTAGACGCAAATCCCCAGAGTCTTCCAGGCCACGAATCCCTCCGCGAGTTTTTCGCCGGCCAGCGTGAGTGCCGTCGCGAGTGCCGCGCCGGTTCCACCGAGCGTCGGCACCAGAATCGCGGCGAGGATGATGCACGCGAGCGTCGCAATGACCATCGCATTACGGATGACTTTTTCGAGTCCGTGAACGACCAGCAAAGGGCGGATAGAACCGCTCGCAACGACGGCGAGTTGCCCCGCGCTGAGGAATATCAGCGGGCCGTAGCCGGCGCCAAAATCGTTACCGAACACGCGTAACAGTTGATGCCCCGCTATCACTAATACGACGAAGAGCGCCGACACGAAGAGCAGCAATGCCGCCGACACGCGGTGAACGATCCACTCGATATCGCGCTTGCTGGCAACACCACGCATCATCGCGAGCTTGGGGCCGACCAATGCGTCGATAGGCGGCACGAGGAACCCGGAAAGCGTCAGCGCAACGCGCTGAGCGACCGAATAGCCACCCACCTCTGCAGGTGACGCATAGATGCCCACCGCGAACACGGCAATCCACAGCAACGCCATCTGACACGTGTTACCGATCAGCAGCGGCAGCGCGGGCCGCAGCAGGCTGACGTTCCACAACGGGCCGGGCGGGCGGGAGCGACTATCGGCGCCGCGCACGAACGCGCGGACCGGAAGATACGCAATTGCGAGGTTCGCAACGGAGGCGAGCAGGAAGATACAAGTCGCGGTCACGGCACTTGAAGGTGGGACGCAAACCAGCGCGAGCAGCGAGAACAACGGCACCCAGACGCTGAACACCGCGATGCTTCTCTCCGGCTTTCCGGCGATTTGCAGAAACGGTACGTGCATCATCGCAATCGATGTCGGCAGCAGCGCTGCCGCGAACCACACCAATACCGGGGCGAGTTCCTGCTTATGAAACACGTGGTTCGCAAGCGGTTTGGAAAGAAGCACTACCGCGAGCGTGAGCACGACACTCGCGACGGCGGCAAGCAGCATGGTCTGACGGTACAGGCGCTTCAGTTCGGGCCATTGGCGGTCGCGCACCATCGGGCCGCCTTCGCGAATCACGATCTGTTCGAGACCGAGGCGGCAAAAGGTCGACAGTACCGACAGGAACCCGAGGCCGATCATATAAAGGCCGGTCTGCGATGCGCCGAGATAGCGGCCGAGAAAAATCACGAACGAGAAGTTCGCAACCGCGCCTGATAGCCGGAATACGAAGCTCGACGCGATGCGCCTGACGAAGGGCGGTAACCGTGCGGGACCCACTGATGTCATATCGGCTTATCGCGCCTGGAGGTCGAGCGATTCGATGACGCGCGCGGCGATATCGCGCGTATAGCCGAGGTCGACGTCGGTGAAGTGGCCGGGGAAGAAGTGGCGCTCAACCAGCGCGCCCAGCAACAGATTGGGCGAGGGCTTCGGTGTGCTGGATGACTGGTTGAGCAGGCGCCTGAGTTCAACAGTACTGCGAGCCCGCAGAATGCCATCGAGATGGTCGTAAAACGACTCGCCGAGCACGATCACTTTGTGACCTGCCACGAAAGCGTCGAGTCCGGTCATTGAATTGACCGTAACCGTCGTAGACGTCCGGGCGATATCGTCGGATAGCGACATTCCGCTGAGTTCTACTTCTTCTAGCCGGGTAATCAGCGCATAGAATGCTGCGCTGTATTTGCGCCGGTACAGTGGATGTTCACGTACGACGACTTTCCAATGCGGAGGAATGCCCGCCGTGACGAATTCAACCAGCCCGGCGTCGCTGAGGTGCAGGGGATTGTGATAGATATTGTTGGCGTCTTCCGGGACCTGCATCGCAAGCAGCAATGTGGTCTGTTTGTCGGACCCGGGGGCCTGCTGGCGCGCCAATGCGTTGTAGCGCAATGCCGGATATTTTTCGAGCTGGTATGGACGGAGATCGGGCGGCAGCAAGCCGGTAAGGGCCGCCTGACGCACCGCGAGCTTGTCGAGCATCGAGTAAAAACGATTGTTCCATCTCGGCCGCCGAGCCGGTACGACCAACTCCGGTCCTGTCGCGGGAAGCTCGGCAAGCGTCTTGCGGAACGAGCAATTTGCGTTGACCCCCTGGCGATCCAGTAGCGTTGTGCGATACGGACCCTGCTCGAAGAACCAGGTCGTCGCGCGCGAGCCTGCTAGCGCGCGCATCAGCGCTTCAGCGGGCAGACGCGTGTCGCCGCTGAGAATCGCGACATCCGGATTGAAGCGCTCGATAATCGAGCGGCTGACTTCGAGCATCGTGCGCGCCTGACGGTCGAGCGCGTTCCGCTGTGCATCGGTAATACCGGGGTCGGACGAATGAAAGCGAGTCAATGCCGATACGGTGTCAGCCTCGATCGGCGCACGTTTGGCCGTCGTCAGGAATGCCTTCCACGACAGTGCGCTGGTCGCGCGTCCGTGCAGCTTGAAGTAGGCCCACGCGCTGGGAAATACAGCGAGATGCAGAAACTCGACCTGAGGGTCCAACTGTTTCCATGCATCTTCTATTGCACAGAAAAAGCGCGCCATTGGATGGTAGTAAACCAGCGTGACAACTTTAGTTTTCATGGTATGTGAACGAGCCAGCCGCCGGGCGGAGACGATGCCCGGTTATCCAACGGTCCGCTTCAGCAGAAATGCGTCGCGCAGCGCGCGAAGCTCGATCTTGTGGCGTGCCGCCGCATGAAAGGCGGTCAACGCGATTGCGGAGAGCGCAACGGCCAGATTGCGTGTCTTCAGTCCACAGTAGAGCCAGTTGCGAGTGAGGTAATAGCGCGAGAAGTCGGAGCGGCTGCCGCCCGTCGACGAACTGATCTTGTGCTGCAGATGAATGGTTGGCGTGTAATACATGCTGATTCCCGCCTTCTTTAATTCGAGGCAGAAAATCGTGTCGTCGTAGTAGACGAACAGCTCTTCCCACATCCGAATTCCAGAAGCTTTTAGCGGCCGGGATTTGACGATCAGTGAACAGGTCGGCGCATAGTCGACCCGGTACAGCAGATTCGCTGTCAGCCGATCCGGTTTGTTATGGCCGAAATGACGGCAACCGCCCTTCAGGTAGCTCAATTTACCGCCGGCATACCATGTCTTGCCGGGCGTGCCGTAGTAAAAGCTCTTTGGCGCGAGCGCGTCCACATGCGGATTCGCGGTCAGAATGTCGACTTGCCGCTGCAGAAAATCCGCGTCGACTTCGATGTCGTTGTTCAGGAACAGCACATGCGTATAGCTTTCATCGGCGAGAAAGAAGTCCAGCCCCTGATTGTTCGCGGCGGCGACGCCGACGTTCGCGCTGTTGCGAATGAACGTGAACGGCACCTTCAGATCCGCACGGAGCGTTTTCTCGCAGACGTGGCTTTCGACATCGTTCTCGATACACAGGATATGGAAATCGACGAATCGTTGCGCGTTCATGCTGGCAATAAATCCGTCGATCACCCGGTCCGACTTGAAAAGGACGGTCACAATGCCGATTTTCATCACGGAATTCCTTCAGAAGTAAGCGCGCCGATCAGTTCAACAGGCCGCGGCTGCGCATTTCGGCGACCGACTGGTCGTAGCCCGCATCGGAGATGGTCTGCGCTTCGACCCATTTGCAGAATTGCATCGCCCCTTCGGCGAACGACACCTTCGGTTCGAAGTCGAGATCCTTGCGAATCTTCGTCAGGTCCGCGTAGTTATGGCGGATGTCGCCGAGACGGAAATTGCCGGTGATATTGAGCGCGCCGTTTGCGCCGTAGAAGCGCTTGAGCGTCTGTGCGACCTGAAGCACGCTGGTTGCCTTACCGGAGCCGACGTTATAGGCGATGCCCGCGGTATTCGTTGCATCGAGCGCCAGCGCGATGGATTCGACGATGTCGTCGATATAGACGAAGTCGCGACTTTCCAGGCCGTCTTCGAAAATATTGACGTCCTTGCCCTGCAGCAGCAGCGTCGAGAAGATCGACAGAATGCCGGTGTACGGATTGCGTAGCGACTGGCCAGGCCCATAAACGTTCTGGAATCGCAGCGCGATCGCGCCGATGCCGAGCGTCTCGCAGACGGTCAGCACCAGTTGCTCCTGGAACAGTTTCGTCACCCCATAAACAGAGCTGGGATGAGCCCGCGAGGTTTCGTCCGTTGGCAGCAGTTCGAGACGTTCGCCCGTATCAGGACACAGGCAATCGAACATGCCCAGCCGCATGTCGGCGATATCGCGTGCGTCCGGGTAGACGAAGCCGCGCTGATTCCGATATTTGCCTTCGCCGTAAATCGAGCGTGACGATGCAACGACGACGCGCCGCACGGTGTTGTGCCCAGCGTCGCGCGCTTGCGCGAGTAGATCGAGCATCAACGATGTGCCGCGGATATTGGTCTCGACGTAATGATCGACCTGGTACATGGATTGCCCAGTACCGGTTTCGGCAGCCAGATGAATCACAGCGTGCTGATTTTCGAGTGCTGCTTGCCAGTCTTCACGACGCCGCACATCACCTTTGATAAACCGCACGGATTCCGGCAACGATCTGAATAGCGGTGACTCGGCGGGACTGACGCCGTGAATCTGCGCGGACAGATTATCCAGTACGGTGACAGTGTCGCCGCGCAGGACGAGCGCGCGCGCGAGTGCACTGCCGATAAAACCGGCACCGCCGGTGATCAGGATATTCATACGAACTCGAAGGTTGAAATTACATTCGGAAGGGCGCGGAGACCGTCAATACGCGTGGGCGCCGCCGAAGCCGTGAATAAAGGTCTTCAAAACGATCTTCAGGTCAAGACCGAAGGTCCAGTTTTCGATGTAATAGAGATCGAACGCGATGCGTCCTTGCATCTTCTCGATCTTGTCCGTCTCGCCGCGATAGCCGTTGATTTGTGCCCAGCCGGTAATGCCGGGTTTGATCCGGTAGCGAAACATGTAGCCGTGCACGAGGTCCTTATAGAGTTCGTCGTGTTGCAACGCATGCGGGCGTGGACCGACCACGGACATCTCACCGCGCAGTACATTGATGAAC